>SVHY01000031.1 GCA_015055545.1 Clostridiales bacterium | reverse complement strand
CAATTACGAAATTACCTGCCTTTACGGTACGCTTACCGTTACGCCTATGCCGATTACTTTGTATACGGGCAGTAAATTATCCAAAGTCTACGACGGTACGCCCTTGCGCGGCGACGTTTCCGCATGTTCGTTCGTCGGCGAAAAAACACCCCTCGAAGGTCATGAGGCGACGATAACGCTTTCGGGTGAACAAACGGAGGTAGGGGAAAGCGAAAACCTCGTGGCATCCGTCGTAATCGTGGATAAAAACAACGAAGATCGAGACGTTACGTTTAATTACGATATTACCTATCAAACCAACGTACTCGTTGTCGAAAAGCGTAAAATTACGATTACCAGTGGGAATGGGCAATGGCCCTACGACGGTACGGAACACACGAATCCTGTTTGCGAAGTTACAAGCCGTTACAAAGTTGTTTCTGGTCAAGTTTTGGACGTTGACGTTACAGGCGCGATTACCGAAGTTGGGGAAACGGCGAATACGGTTAACGAACATATTATATATTTGGACGACACGCGAACGGTAGACGTCACGTATAATTACGATGTTACCGTAATAGTAGGAACTCTGCGTGTTACAGAAGCTGAGGGAACGGACGATTCCGACGATGGCGACGGAAACTTTCTTGGCGGCGAGATGGACGGCAAAATTGGCACGGGTGGCACAATCCCCGATAAAAACACAATCGTTGCACAAGTGTATTCTGACAAATCGGGTACGGTGTATTTGCGACAATACAGTAAAGGTGAATACCAAGGCAACCGTTGGGCAAGTGCGACGGCGTACACGGATTTGTTGGACGGCAAGTATAGCATGAACTATTTGACGGGGATTGCTCTTGAAAACAGTAGCCAAGCGGAAAAGGCGGAAATGAAGATATATCCGAAAATTCCGTCCGCGGCGGGGTATATGCTCCCGACGTATTTGGATAACAGCGAATCTTTATACGACGTGCAAACCAACGACGTTTATAACAGCGGTACGAAAGTGGAATATTATAAAATGTACTATTTCCCGTACGATTACGCTTTTGACGACACGCCCGTGACGATGAATAACTTAGGCGATTACACCGCGAATGAAAACAATTATAGAAGGTTTATAAATAAAGACAACAAACAATATAAGTCGTTGCCGAATGAAACGAAGGCGGCTATGGATGTTATCATCGCGGAGCAAGGCTGGGAAAGGAGTTCTACGGGCGACGACCGCGAATTGATAGCGGAGGTTGCGGCGTACGTTAGAAAAGTTAAGGGCTACGATTTGCGATACGATACGGCGTTAGACGAGCAGCCTGATATTGCCGTGGCGTTTCTCACCGATCCGCAATTCAAAACGGGGATTTGCCAACACTATGCAACGTCGGCAACCGTGTTGTTTAGAGCGCTCGGTTTCCCTGCAAGATACACTTGCGGTTATGCGGTAAAGACGAAAGCAGGTGAAGAGGTCGACGTTTCCGCAATGGAAGCGCACGCTTGGGTGGAAGTATATCTCACCGGTATCGGCTGGGTAACCGTAGAAGTTACGGGCGGCGGCGGTGGTCCCGGTGTGCCCGGTGATGGCGAGCCCGAAATCCCTGGCGACGACGAGGAAGAGCCCACGAATCCTGATAAAATAGCAACCATTATGCTATCGCCGAAAAAATTGAAAAAACTTTACGACGGCACGCCGCTTGTGCCAACGGAAAACGACGTGACGTGTAAAGTAAACAAAACGCAAGAGCTGGCGGATTTGATAGCGGACGGCACGATAGGCAGTTATGAGTACGTATTAGAAGGCAGTCAAACGGACGCGGGCATAAGCTTGTGGTCAGCCGATTTGAAGTTGTTCGACGTGAATGGCGTTGATATAAGCGATAAGTTCAGTATTGATAATACCAAAACGGGTACGTTGCACGTATACAAGTATACGTTGACGGTTACGACGGGCGGCGCGGAAAAGACGTACGACGGCACGCCGCTTACCAATGATTCGTATACGGTTACGGGCTTGCAAGACGGCGACGTAGCAGAGGTAGTCGTTACGGGTAAAAACAGTGGGCTTGGTGTAGCGAAGAACACTTGCGCCGTGAATATTCTCCGCAACGGTGAACTCGTAACGGACGAATACGACGTACAAAGAGTGCTTGGTGACTTGCAAGTGAACGAAATTGCGATGGAGGTCAAAGCGGCAAGCGTGGAGAAAGTATACGACGGCATGTCGCTTACTTGGGAAGATGCCAACAGCTGGACAATTGCTTGCGACGGGAAGATTGACGGCCACACCGTTTACGTCGAATTGACGGGCGAATTGGCGGGCGATATGCCCGGTGAATGTCCTAACCACATCGTGAAAGTGACGGTGCTGGACGAAAACGAACAGGACGTGACGGATTATTATACGATTAAAACGACGGACGGTACGCTAAAAATTACAGCGCCGTAAACGTCGTGAAATGAAGTAGGTAGAAATGATATACGATAAATATAAAGCAAGAATTGAATATTTGGCGAAGTTGTGGGCGGCGATCAAGCGGTTCAAGTTTTTGATCATGTCCGCAATTCTCGCCGTAACGGCTATCATTTCAGGCCTTGTAGCTGCGAAAGGCGCGATTAGCTGGAAAACAGAACCGCTCTCCGAGATTTTATACGGAGAGAGCCTTTCCATGGAAGCGAACGCCTTTTTAAGCGACGTTTCATACGAGTACAAAGCGGAAGACGGGCAGGTTTGGAAGAGTGGCGCTCCGACGAGCGCAGGGAAGTATTCCGTGCGCGCGGTGGCGGATGCGGCGTTTGGTAAAAAGCGCTACACCGATCCGAAAACGTTCACGATTTTACCCGTGGGCTTGACGTTAACGCTCGACGAGGTTAGTATTACGTACGGCGAAATGCCTACGCTCGTTTGCGACGGGTTGGTGGGCGGCGATGAAATCAGCTGCGTGGGCGTTGTATACGACGGTTTGAACACGGCAACGGAAAGCATTACAAGCGTTACGCCGCAGGTTATCAACGAAAAGGGCGTAGACGTGACGGGCTGTTATACGTTTGCGTTTGAGTCGGCGGTAATCGATATTACGCCGCGCAATATCACCATTGACACGCCGACGGCAACGAAGGTGTACGACGGTACGCCGCTTACGGCGACGGAATACGCCGTTTCGACGGAAAGCGGTTTGGGCTTGTACGAGGGCGATAAAATAACTTCGCCGATTACGACGGAGCTTATAAACGCGGGCGAAATTAAAAACGAAATGACGCTGGCGGTGGAAAACGCGGACGGCGTGGACGTTTCGGCGTATTACGCACCCACGTATAATACGGGTACGCTCACCGTTACTAAACGCCCGATTACGGTAGAATCACAGGGCCATACTTGGACGTACGACGGCACGGAACATACCTATGCGTTCTCTCTACCTACCCAAGTGGGCGAAGATAGCGGGCTTGTGCAAGGACACGCAATTCAATTCAACTTCACGGGCGCGATCACGAACGCGGGCACGGCGGAAAATACGTTCACCGTAGAAATTGCCGACGGCAACGGACCAGTTACGAGTAATTACGATATAAACCCCGTATACGGCGTTTTAACGGTGGATAAACGCCCGATTACGATTACGTCTGAAAGCTATGACGGTTGGACGTATAACGCGGAAAACAGACAGCATACACACTACGCAATTACAAGCGGTACGCTTGCGGACGGACAAAGCGAAAGTGTTTCCTTTACGGGCACGATTAAAAACGTAGGCTCGGTGGAAAACACGTTCACCGCGGAAATTTGCGACGGTACGACGCCCGTGACGAGCAATTACGAAATCACGCCTATTTACGGCACACTGACGGTAAATAAAGCGGATTTGGTATTGCTTACAAGCAACGACAGCAGGGCGTACGACGGCACGCCGCTTTACAATACGAATTATACGGTTACGTCGGGCACGTTGTTTGGCAGTCAAACGCTCACGTTTACGGACAAAACGGAAATAACGTTCGTTGGCACGACGGATAACGTTTTGACTACGTATACAATCGAACAAAACGGCAATGCGTACGACGGCGACTTTTTATTGAACGGTAATTATAACGTGACGATAGATTACGGCACGCTTGAAATTACCAAGTGCTCGGTTATCGTAACGGCGGCAAGCGATGAAAAAACGTACGACGGCGCGCCGTTTATCAAAGCCGAGTTTACAACGGAAAATTTACCTGAAAACCATACGCTTACAGCGACGGTTACAACGCAAAACGCACAAAAACACGTAGGCGCGTATACGAACGTAGCTTCGGGTGCGAGCGTGAGTTCTACGGCGCACGGCGACGTGACGAGTCAGTTTGATTTTACGTACGTAGACGGAACGTTGACTATTAACAAACGCCAAGTAAAATTGACACTTTCGGACGTTGAGAAGATGTACGACGGTTATCCGCAATTCGTGAACGATAACGACTGGACGCCTGCTTGGGATAGCGAGTATGACGAACCTGTAGATGGCGATACGGCAGATTATACGCTAGAATGTATGGCGTTGACGAACGTAGGGGAAACGTGCGAATACGTCGTTTCCGTAACGTTTAACGACGGTAACGGAGGCAACAATTATCAAGTCGTAGATAACCCTGCGTCGGCGCAATTTAGCATTACGCAACGCCCGATACAAATCAAAGTACATAGCCATACGTTCACGTATGACGGCAACGCGCACGGCTGTATAAACGCGGGCTGTACATATACGGATAGTGATTTCGTGTTCGACGAAAATCATTTTGGCTTAGTGAACGCACATACCATTATTATTGAACGTTCTGCTATGCGCACAAACGCGGGTAGCGAACAAAATACCGTGGAATTGCGCGTAGACGACGGTAACGACGGCAAAAACTATGATATCTCGTATCAAGTAGGCAATATGCTTACGATTGAAAAACGTGCAATACAGGTAAAAATGCATTCGCACACGTGGACGTACGATGCGCAAGATCACGGCTGTACGGGTACGGACGCGGATTGTACGTACGATTCAAGCGATTTGATTATAAGCGACGACCCGTCGAACAGATTATACGATCTTGTCGTAGGACACGAACTTTCCGTGATTTCTTCAAAGAAGATAACCAACGCAGGATCGGTTAAAAACGAAATTTCGTTAAAGGTAATAAACGACGGCAATAACGGCGACAACTACGATATTTCGTATACGACGGACACGGCGGACGAAAACGGCAGTATGCTCACCATTGACAAGCGCACGATCAAAGTGCAAGCGCATACGTTTGAAGTTACGTATAACGGTGAATTACAGGGCTGTAAAGAGAATAATTGCCCGTATACGGAAAACGATTTAATTGACGGCACGACGTTAGCGTCGTCTGCGCATACGTTGGAGCTTGTTTCGGCAAGGGCTGAACGGAACGTGGGCACGTATGACAACGTAATAGAAGTGCGTGTAAACGACGGCAACGACGGAAACAACTACTCCGTCGAATATGCAGCTGGTACGATTACGATAACCGCGCGGAAAGTTTCGTTGCAATTAAGCGATATAACTAAGATTTATAACGGCGAAGCGCAAACGGTCACCTTGGACGACGTGAAAAACAATTCCACTTGGATACAAGATGAAACTTATTCTTCGCCCGTAGACGAGGCAATCTTTACGTTGAATTGTCCCGTATTAACGAACGTCGAAACGGACGATTTCACGCTCTTTATAACCTTTAACGACGGTAATAACGGCAACAATTACGAAATAGCTGAAAATCCCGCAACGGCACACTTTACCGTTGCGCCCCGTCCTGTTATTATAAAAACGCACAGTCATACTTGGACGTATGACGGCGAAGCGCACGGCTGCGATGAAACGAAAGGTTGCGTATACACCAACCTTGATTTAAGCGAGCGTTCGGAATACAATCTTCTTGACGGGCATACGCTGAAAATTACGTTTGCGCCGACGGTTGTTAACGTTTGGGATACGGAAAGCGAAAACAACCAAATTACGTTTACCGTCAACGGTGACGGCAACAACGGAAACAACTACGCCATTACCTGCGATTACGGTACGCTCACGATTACCCCGCGCGACCTTGTTATTCAATCGCACGACCATACGTGGGAATACGACGGCGTGGAGCATAATTGTCATAACGAAACGGAACACGTCGAAGAAAAAAGTTATACCTATACGGGGCTTGTAAACAACCAACAATATATAAAAGTGGCGTTTACTGCTTCGATTGTAAACTTTGGCGAAACGTCGAATACGTTTGCGTTTGACGTATATAGCGACGCTTCGCAAACGGAACGGATAACGGATAACTACGCGTTAGTGGAAAATGAAGAAACGTACGGAACGCTTAGAATTACGAAACGCGAAATAACGCTTACCACGCATACGCACGACGATTGGACGTACGACGGCACGGCGCAAAGCTGTTTAACGAAAGGCTGCAGCTATACGCACGCTAAACTTCTCGACGAACATACGTTGCAAATAGAAAACGCAACGGGCATTACCAACGTTTCCGAAAACGGTAAAACCAACGAAGTAACGTTCTGGGTGGACGACGGGCACGGCGGTATCAATTATAACGTAACCGTAAGCGCGTACGGGACGTTATCGCTTGCAAAGCGTGCGGTATATTTTAACCTTGACACCGTTCAAAAGACGTACAACGGCGAAAAACAATATCCCGTTGAAGAAGATATCTCGTACAGGCTTTCGGAAGATACGGGTTATTATCTGCTTGTGGGCGGACACGTAGTTAGATTTTTGGATATAGAATGCGTCGGCAAAGAGAATGTCGGCTCGGTAGGATTTACGTTCCGTGTGGTAATTGCAAACGGTAACGACGACGTAACGGCAAATTACGATATTCAGCCCGATAATTTGGTGGGGGTATTTGAGATGCTTCCCAAGCCTATTATCGTTAAAGCGGATTCGATTACGCGCGTTTATAACGGCACGGATCAAACGCCTACGGTAGAAGAATTGAATTTGCTCCCCGACGAAAACGCTTTGGTGAGCGGACACGCAATCGTGATTTCCACGGCGGGATTAGAAACGCGTCGCAATGCAGGGGAATACGATATTGCAGTCGGGGTTCAAATCTTTGAGGATACGAATTATCACAACGAAGTAACGGGGAATTATATCATTAACGGCGATAATACCGTTATCGTCAAGTTTATCATTGAAAAACGGCAAATTACCATTCAATCGCATGACTATGAATGGATGTACGACGGCACGGAGCATAATTGTAACGGCGCAACGAACGCGTATAAGGTGGTAGAACGCACGGAAACGACGGGGCTTGTCGCTAACCACTCTTTAACGCTTAACTTTACGGGTAAGATTACGAACGTAGTGGAAAGCGGCGTGCAAAATACGTTTACGTTTACGGTTTACGACGAAAACGACGATCCTGTAACGGATAACTACGTATTAGTGGAAAATGAAGATACGTACGGCACGCTTACGGTTACGCCGCGTACCGTGCGCGTTGAAGAAACGCATACGCATACGTTTACGTATAACGGATGGGTGCAAAGCTGTATAACGTGCGGCGAAGAATATGCCGTTACGGTGGACGAAGAAAAGGGCTATTATTCCATTTTAAGCGGGCACGAACTGACCGTTCTTACGGCGACGGAAGTGACGACCGTAGCCGATTGTGGTGCAAGCGGCATACAAAACGCCGTTACGTTTAGCGTAAACGACGGTTACGGCGGTGCGAATTATACCTTTATTACGGAAGGCGTTAAAAACGGCTTGTTGACGATGAACAAGGCGGCAACTATCGTCGTAACGAAAACGTGTGATCACCGTTGGGAATACGACGGTCAAGCGCACGGTTGCGCAATCGACGGCACGGAGTGCAACGTGGAAGCGGACGGCGTTATGGGCGTTGATAGGCTGGTTGCGGTAGAGGCAACTTCCATTATCGAAGTAGGCACGCGCCCGAACGAAGTGAAAAAATATCAGGTAAAATCTACTTCTAGCGGTTTGGACGTAACGGAAAACTATGAAGATATCGTTTTTGCCGACGACGTGCAGTGGGGTAAGCTGGTAATAACGCAAAACGTTTTGCGGGTAGAGGCAATCAGCGCATGGGAAACGTATAACGGGCAATACCCGTTTGCGGATTACGAGGGCGAGTATCTCATTACGTACGGTTCGCTTAAAGACGGTTATACGTTGAAAGTCGAATGTGCCGTAGATAACCCGTATATCGTCAACGCAGGCGAAAGTACGGCGCACCGTTTGACGAGCGTAACCGTTTGGTATAACGGTAATGACGTAACGGGCAATTTTGATATTGAGACTGTGGACGGTACGTTTACGATAGAACAACGCTGGATTACTATCGCGGCTAAGAGCGAAACGCACGTCTATACGGGCAAAGAATTCACGATTGATGCGAACGAATACGACATGCCCATTGAAGGCTTGATTACTGGACATACCTTGACGGTGAAAACGTTAGGCGCGTCTGGCGTAAACGTTGGCGACTACGTACACGAGATAGAAGTCAATTCGGCTGTGATCGTGGACGAAAACGGCGTTGAGGTAACGGACAACTACTACGTTGATGGTTATAGTAACGGTTGGCTGAGCATTACGCCTCGTCCAATTACTATTTGGACGGGTAGCGCGGAAAAGGTATACGACAGTATGCCGCTGACCAAAAACGAATACGGCTCTCGTGCGCCTGAAAACGCCGAGGGTGGGCTTGCCGTAGGGCATGATATAGCAAATATGGACGTTACGGGTTCGCAAACGGTCGTAGGCACTTCTTATAATACGTTTGATGATAATTATGATATCGTAGACGAATCTGGTAATTCTGTAAAGATCAATTATGAGATAACGAAAATGGAGGGCACGTTGACGGTAACGCCTCGTCCACTTACTATTTGGACGGGTAGCGCAGAAAAAGTCTACGACGGTACGCCGCTTACCTGTGACGAATGGGGTTACGATGCGCCTGAAAACGGTGGGCTCGTGGTTGGTCATGACGTAGAGAGTATGATGACTATCACGGGTTCGCAAACGGACGCAGGCACTTCTTATAATACGTTTGAGTACGATATCGTAGACGAGAACGGCAAATCTGTTAAGAGTAACTACGCCGTAACGGTTGAGACGGGTGAATTGACGGTGTTCAAACGTACGTTGAAGTTTGAGACGGGTTCGGATTCAAAACCGTATGACGGCACGCCGCTTACCAATGCACAATATTGGTATAAGTCGGGCTTAATGCACGAGCATAAGCTGGATACGGAAAAAACGTATACGATAGGTACGATAACGGAAATCGGTCAAACAGATAATATGCTTGTATTCGGCGTACTGGATAAAGACGACCACGATATAACCCACAACTACGAATTCTCTGACGATTGCGATTGGGGCGTGCTCGTCGTTACCGATCCGAATCCTACCGTTTTGTTCTACGTGACGACGGATAGGGACGGGCACGTGTATTTGCGTAGCGTAAGCTACGGCGATTACGACGCGTCCACGGGCGAGTGGGGTATTCCAAACCTGTACGTGGATTCGCCTGTAAGCCCGCTCTATTACGCAGGGTTGGCGGTGGAAAGCTACGGCGTGTCTAAGTCTACCGTAACGGTAGAGGCGGCGGAGGGATACGAGGGCATATTGCCGTATATGTTACCCTATTACGTAACGGGCTCTGACGGCGAAACGTACGGCGACGTATACGCAGAGTATGATTGGACGGATTCGTATACGATCGATTATTACGCATACTTTGGTAGAACGGCGGTTGTGCCCGCTGAATACGCGCAAGCGGAAGCGGCTTATCGGGAATACGTGTATGACAACTACGTAGGCTTGCCGCAAACGACCAAAGCGTATATGCAATCGATTATCGATATGCAAGGTTGGAACGCGGACGACGAAGATATTATCGACGTAGTAGCGGCGTATATTAGAAATGCGGCGAAGTATAATAAGGACTACGACGTATCCTTGGAAAGCGCGGGGGATATCGCGGTTGCGTTCTTGCGTGATTATAAGGAAGGCGTTTGTAGGCATTATGCAAGCGCGGCGACGGCAATGTTCCGTACGCTCGGTATTCCCGCGCGTTATACGACAGGTTACCACGTTTTGGCAAACCAAGGCGAACGCATGGAAGTTACGGAAGGTCATGCTTGGGTAGAAGTGTATATCGACGGCATGGGCTGGGTGAACGTAGAAGTGACGGGCAGCGGCGATTATAAAGAAAAGATGAAGATTAAGCCCGAAGATTTTATTGGATCGAGTGCAGTATATTCCTATTACAATGCGGCGGAACGTCCCGAGGAAACGGGCATTATCGATGCGCAAGGCACGATGTTGAGCGATCTCCTTTCGTACGGATTCAGCTATAAAGCAAAGGTTAGCGGTTCGCTTTACGGACCGGGTACGGAGGAAATCGAAATTCTTGAATTTACGCTATACAATGCCGATTTTGATGACGTCACGGCTGAATATGAAATCGTATACGAAAAGGGTAAAATCGTGCTTTCGGAGAAAATCGTCACGCTTAAAGGTGAGATGAGGAAGAATTACGACGGCACGGCGCTTGATTACAGCAAGCTAACACCGATGATTAGCGTCAACATTGACGGGGTAACGTATGCCAACGGGGATATAGTAACCGTTTCGTTTGACCTGGATAAATTGCCGACGTTAATCGACGCGGGCAAAGTCAAGGAAGCGGATTTACACGCATGTATAACCGTAACCGATCAAAACGGCGTTGACGTATCCGATCAATTCAGCTTTGATACGACGAAATTAACGTTTGAAATTCTAACAATGGGCTTGCAAATTAAGCTTAAAGATGCGGAAAAACAATACGACGGCGAGCCGCTCGAATCCACTGAATATAAATGGAATAACGGGAGTTTGGCGAAGGGGCATACGCTCACCATTCAAACTTCGGGTTCGGGCAGCGCGGAAATCGGAACGTATATAAACAAATTAACAGGTTTCAAGGTGACCGATTTAAGCGGTAAAGACGTGACGCATAATTACACACTGACTTATTCGGAGGGTATATTGAAGATCACCGAATAAAAACGGCGAAGAAAACCGTCCTGTAAAGCAAAAGTTTACAGGACGGTTTTGTATTTTAGGTTTTGCGTTTAAATCGTTTCTACATTAATAAGATTGGAATTTCCGCTCTTGCCGTTGGGCGTACCGCCCGTGATAACGACGGTATCGCCTTTTTTGACGAGCTTGCTCTTTACGGCAGCCTGTTTTGCAAAGTAGAAAAGGATATCAATGGAAGAGTATTCGTCCGCCATAACGGGTAAAACGCCCCAAGAAAGCGCAAGCTTACGATAGGCGTATAAATCGGTGGTCAAGCCGATGATGTTGATATTCGGGCGGAATCTGGAAACCATGCGTGCCGTTGCGCCCGTGCGCGTGCATACGACGATGGCTTTTGCGTTTAAATCTTTTGCAAGCGTCGCCGCCGAGTGCGAGAGCGCTTCGGACGTGTTTTGAATGGCGAAATTATCTAACGTTTGGATATATTCGATATGCTGTTCGGCGTTTTCTACGATTTTGGACATAGCGGCAACCGATTGTACGGGGTACGTACCCGCAGCCGTTTCGCCCGATAACATAACGGCGGAAGTGCCGTCGTATACGGCGTTGGCAACGTCCGAAATTTCCGCACGCGTGGGACGGGGGTTATGAATCATGGATTCCAACATCTCCGTAGCGGTGATTACGCGCTTGCCGTGGATACGGCACTGATTGATGATATATTTCTGCACGTCGGGTAATTCTTCATAGGGAATTTCTACGCCTAAATCGCCGCGCGCTACCATGATCCCGTCGGAAACTTGCATGATATCGAGCAGATTGTTTACGCCCGCGCGGTTTTCGATTTTTGCGATAACGTCGATATGCTTTCCGCCGTTTTCCGCCAAGAAGTTTTTCGCGTCCAAAACGTCTTGCGCCTTGGATACAAAGGAAAGAGCAACGAAATCGACGTCTTGCTCAATCCCGAACAACAAGTCCTTTTTATCCTGTTCGGACAAAAATTCCATGTGCAGTTCTTTATCGGGAAAGAACATGGATTTACGGTTGGAGAGTACGCCGCCGATCTCTACGCTACAATGCACGTTGGGGGCTTGGACGCGTTCTACGCGGAATACCATCATACCGTTGTTCAATAAAATCTTATCGCCAGCGACCAAATCGTTGCAAATGCCTTGATAGGAAACGGCAACGCGCGTATGATCGCCTTCGATATCTTCCGTCGTGAACGTGAACGGGTCGCCGTCGTTTAACGTGATTTTGCCGTCCTTAAACGTCTTAATACGAAATTCCGGACCTTTCGTGTCCAGAAGAATGGGCAGGGGAATGTTTTTTTCTTGGCGGAGCTGTTTAATTACGGCGATTTTTTTCGCGTAATCTTCATGTGTACCGTGTGAAAAATTCAAACGGACGACGTCCATACCCGCTTCCGTCATAGCGGCAAGCGTTTGCTTGCTTTCGCTGGCAGGACCGATTGTGCAAATAATTTTCGTTTTTTTCATAAATAGTTCTCCTAAAAGTACGGCTTGCAAAAAGTCGCAAACCTTATCTATTTTACTATTTTTTTTCAAAAAACGCAAGGAAATGAGTGCAATTTTTTTAAGAAAGTGGTATAATAATAAAAGATTTGAGTTTGTTATACGGTCGCGGGGTCATATGACCATGAGGAAAGTCCGAGCAGCACAGGACAGGGTGCTTGATAACGTCAAGTAGAGGCGACTTTCAGGACAGTGCAACAGAAATAAACCGCCGAATATTTCGGTAAGGATGGAAAGGCGAGGTAAGAGCTCACCGATATCGTGGTGACACGGTATGCCATGTAAACCCCACCCGCTGCAAGATTGGGCGTTCGTCAATAGGGCTGTCCGTCCGACGAACCGCCGTGAATATCGCTTGAGCTTGTCGGCAACGGCAAGTCTAGATAAATGACCGTACACGACAGAACTCGGCTTACAGACAGACTCAAATCACTTTTAAATAACGGAGAATCGCGAAAAGTTTCGGCGGTTCTCTTTTTTTCGGTATAGTACAAACTCTGCTTTGCATACGATAAAACCGTTAGCCAAGTCAATATAAAAGCGAGGTGTGCGTATGTTTTTGGATTTTATTTGGTCGGTTATAGGCAAAATCGTATTTTTTACGGGCGCGATTACTACGAAAAACTCATTCCCAAAACCCTTACCCAAGGCGGAGGAAGAGCGTTATTTAGCGCTTGCCGCAAAAGGGGATAAACAAGCTCGGGATATTTTGGTGAAACACAATATGCGTTTGGTGGCGCATATCGTCAAGAAATACGCGGGCGCAGCGGAAACGGACGATTTGATTTCGGTGGGTAGTATCGGGCTTATTAAAGCGATCGGTACGTATCAAGCAGGGCACGGAACGGCGCTTGCTACCTATACGGCGCGATGTATAGAAAATGAAATTTTAATGCTTATTCGCGCGAATAAGAAACACAAAAACAATTTATCTTTATCCGATCCCGTGGGTACGGATAAGGACGGAAACGAACTTACTTTGATGGATTTGTTGTTTGAAAAAGAGGATTGTGTTTTTGAACAAGTAGAACGCTCGGTACAAAGAGAGAAACTGTTGGAACAAATCCGTAAAATTTTAAGCGAACGGGAATTTACGGTCGTGTGTTTGCGGTACGCCTTAAAAGGAGGCATACCGCTGCCGCAACGGGAAGTGGCAAACGTATTGAAAATATCCCGTTCGTACATATCGCGGATAGAAAAACACGCGTTGGAAAAATTGCGCGCAAAACTACGCGCGGAAGATTTTATGGAATAAAAAGAGCGGCGCACAAACGCGCCGCTCAGATATTATATCATAGAATCGGGAGATAAAATTTTATCAATTTCTTCGCTGGATAACACGTTTTCTTCCAACAGGATTTGGCGTATGGTTTTTCCGTCGCGTAAAGCCTTTTTAGCAAGCGATGCGGCTTTGGAATATCCGATAAGCGGACAAAACGCCGTAATCGTGGTGATGCTTTCTTCGATTTCCCTGTTAGAACGTTCGACGTTGACGGTAATGCCGTCTACGCAGTCTTTTTTGAATACGCGCACGACGTTGGCAAGTGTGTCAAGCGATTCAAACAAACGGCTAAAAATGATCGGCTCAAAAGCGTTGAGCTCTAATTGCCCCGCTTCGGCGGCGTGCGTGATGGTCGTATCGTTGCCGATAATCAAAAAGGCGACTTGGCTGACTACTTCGGGTATAACGGGATTGATTTTGCCGGGCATAATGGACGAGCCGTTTTGCTTGGCGGGTAAATTGATTTCCGCAAAACCCGTTCTAGGTCCTGACGACATCAGCCGTAAATCGTTTGCGATTTTTGAAAGCGTAACGGCGCACGATTTCACAATCCCCGAAACGTATACGAATACGTCCAAGTTTTGCGTGGAATCGATTAAATCGTCCGCTTGCATAAGTTTTAAATTCGTGACGGTGCAAAGGTTGGGAATAATATTTTTCATATAATACTCGCTTGCGCTAATCCCCGTGCCGATAGCCGTGCCACCCATGTTCAAAACGGAGAGGGCGTTTATTGCTTCCGAAAAGCGGGTTATATCCCTTGATAATGCGGATGCGTAGGCTTGGAACACTTGCCCAAAGCTAATGGGTACGGCATCCTGCATTTCCGTTCTGCCCATTTTAAGAGCGGTGGAATACTGCTGGCTTTTATCTAAAAAAGCCTGTTGTAAGGCGCTTAACTCTACGCTCGCCGCTTGCAATAAACGTATGGCGGCAAGCTTTCCCGCGCTCGGGAATACGTCGTTAGTGGATTGCGCGCAGTTTGCGTGGTCGTTGGGGTGCACGATACTGTAATCGCCTTTTTGCTTGCCAAGCAACTCAATCGCGCGGTTGGCAATCACTTCGTTTGCGTTCATATTCAACGACGTTCCCGCACCGCCCTGTACGGTATCTACGATAAAATCACTTGCAAATTTCCCCGCGATGATTTCGTCGCAAGCTGTTATCATGGCGTTTGCGATATTCTCTTGAATAACGCCCGCTTGCATATTCGTAAGCGCGGCGGCTTTTTTAATTTCCGCTATCGCGCGGATAAATTGCGTGTGTACTTTTTTGCCGCTAATCGGGAAATTTTCAAAGGCGCGCAACGATTGTACGCCGTAATAGACGTCTTTGGGGATTTCCCGCACGCCGATACTGTCTTTTTCTAATCTGATTTCTTGCATGTTTTTTTCACTTCCTGTCTAAATTTTACTTGATTATAGCACAAAAATATGATATAATCAAATACATATTAAAATATAATTATTATAACATTTTGGTTATATAAGGAGCGTTTATGTTTCGGCACAAGGATTACATATTGACGATATACGAAGTGGGGGGATTTACGAAAGCGGCGGAAAAGCTTTTCGTGTCGCAACCCTCCCTTTCGGCGACGGTAAAGCGGGTGGAAGATAGGATAGGCGCGCCGATATTCGATAGATCCACGTCGCCGATTGCGTTGACGGAAACGGGTAGGAAATATATACAGTACGCTATGCAAATGAAGAGCATAGAAGAAGATTTCGAACGGTTTGTTTCCGATAGCGATAATCTTTTGACGGGCAAGTTGCGCATAGGCGGTAGCAGCTTTTTTTCGGCATTGATTTTGCCGGAGTTGATTTTGGAGTTTAATAAAAAACACCCCGCGATCGAGTTTGAGATTTTGGAAGACAGCACAAGGAATTTAATAGCGAAAATAGGAGATAATACGTTGGATTTGATGATTGATAACACCGTTTTAAACGAAGAGCAAATCCAAGCGAAGGTATATCAATCAGAACGGTTAGTGCTTGCCGTGCCTAAGTGTTTTGCAATTAACGAACAGTTTAAAGACAGGCGTTTTACCGCCGAAGAAATTAAGGCGGACGGGCATTTGAAAGGGAAAAGCTTGGATTTTTCTAAGCTCAAAGATTTGCCGTTTATTTTACTGCATGCGGAAAACGATACGGGCAAGCGCGCGGAAAAACTGTTTAAGAAATACGAAATGAAACCGAACGTCGTTTTCTATTTAGATCAACAGATAACGTCGTATAATATGGCGTGTATGGGGATTGGCGTTGCCTTTTTAAGCGATACGCTTGTTAAGAGAATCGCGCCGTCGGAGGACGTGTATTATTACGTTGTAAACGATAGGATAGCGCAACGGGATATTTATTTTTATTATAAGAAGAACCGTTATTTGTCGGTTGCGTGCAAAAGATTTATCGATTATAATACGGCAGAATAGGTATAAAAAAGAAAAATTCTGCAAAAATTTTAAAAAAACGGAAAAATGTACCTTTGCACACTTGAAAATTTTTTGCGGATATGGTATACTATATTCGGTTTAATGCGAGATTTTGTAAATACGGCAAAATCGCAAGAAACTATATGATTAACGAAAAAATATTTTTGGAGGATTTTCACAATGACAATATCACAAGATGTTGCACAGATGTACTGCGTTGCGAAAGGCGCAGGCGTTGCCCGTCATGAAAATGCCGCTATTCCCGAAGAAGGTAAGTGGATTCATGCAAAAGAAATCAAAGATATCAGCGGTTTTACGCACGGTATCGGTTGGTGCGCACCTCAACAAGGTGCTTGTAAGCTCAGCTTGAACATCAAGCAGGGTATCATTCAAGAAGCGCTCGTTGAAACGATCGGCTGTTCGGGTATGACCCATTCGGCGGCTATGGCTGCGGAAATTTTGCCCGGTAAAACGCCTTTGGAAGCGCTCAACACCGACCTTGTGTGCGACGCTATCAATACGGCTATGAGAGAACTGTTCTTGCAAATCGTTTACGGACGTTCGCAATCGGCGTTCTCCGACGACGGTCTTGCTATCGGCGCAGGGCTTGAAGATTTGGGTAAAGGACACCGTTCGCAAGTGGGTACGATGTATTCCACGTTGCAAAAGGGCGTTAGATATTTGGAAATGGCAGAAGGCTACGTAACCCGTTTGGCGCTTGATGCGAACAACGAAGTTATCGGCTACGAATTCGTTTCTCTGGGCAAGATGACCGACTTTATTAAGAAAGGCATCGAACCCAACGAAGCGTATAAGAAGGCGATGGGACATTACGGTAGATTTACCGCGGAACAGGGCGCTGTGAAATTCATCGACCCTCGTAAGGAATAAGGAGGACAAGCAAATGTCATTATTTGAAGGTTATGAAAGAAGAATCGAGAAAATCAACGGCGTGTTGAAAGAATACGGCATTTCGTCCGTGGAAGAATGTAGAGAAATTTGCCTTTCCAAAGGCGTAGATTGCGATAAAATCGTTAGAGCAGGTCAACCTATCTGCTTTGAGAACGCTGTTTGGGCGTATACCGTCGGCGCGGCAATCGCTATTAAGAAGGGCTGCACGAAAGCGGCGGACGCAGCGGCGGCTATCGGTATCGGTTTGCAAGCGTTCTGTATCCCCGGTTCGGTTGCGCAAAACAGATTAGTTGGTCTTGGCCACGGTAATTTGGGCGCAATGCTTTTGTCCGACGAAACGGAATGTTTCTGTTTCCTTGCTGGCCACGAATCGTTCGCAGCGGCAGAAGGCGCTATTTCTATCGCGCTTAATGCGAACAAGGTAAGAAAGAACCCGCTTCGCGTTGTGCTTAACGGTCTTGGTAAAGACGCGGCGTATATCATTTCGAGAATCAACGGTTTCACGTTCGTGGAAACGGAATTCGACCACGCTACGGAAGAAGTGAAAGTCGTATACGAAAAGGCGTTCTCGGACGGCGATAGAGCAAAGGTTAAATGCTACGGTGCGGATTCCGTACCCGAAGGCGTTGCGATCATGAAACTTGAACACGTAGGCGTTTCCATTACGGGTAACTCTACGAACCCCACGAGATTCCAACACCCCGTTGCGGGTACGTATAAGAAATGGTGCAACGAAAACGGCGTGAAATACTTCTCCGTTGCGTCTGGCGGCGGTACGGGCAGAACGCTCCACCCCGACAACATGGCGGCAGGTCCTGCGTCGTACGGTATGACGGACACGATGGGCAGAATGCACTCCGACGCACAGTTCGCAGGTTCTTCGTCCGTTCCTGCGCACGTAGAAATGATGGGCCTTATCGGTATGGGTAATAACCCGATGGTAGGCGCTACGGTTGCCGTTGCGGTTGCGATTGAAGAAGGCATGAAAGCATAAAAAACTTACGAAACAAAAAGGGCTTACGGTATTTCCGTAGGTCCTTTTTTACGTGCTATTTGTATTGCTTTCTGAATTGCGTGGGGGTATACCCCGTTTGTTTTTTAAAGAATTTACTGAAATAATATTCGTCGTTAAATCCCGTGTTTTGAGCAATTTCTTCTATTTTTAAAGCGGTAGTCGTCAACAGTTCCATAGCCTTTAAAATGCGGTATTGTAAGAGATATCGATTAGGCGACATACCGTATTGTTCGCGGAACAATTTACTAAGATATTGAGGGGAAAACCCAAAATCGCTTGCCAACACCGTGAAGTCGATTTTTTCTCGGTATGCGGTTTCTAAAACGCCGACGACCTCTTCCACGATTTTCTTTTTCTTTAACGGTATGTAGGGCTTGTTTTGTAATTGTCGCATAGTATCCAACAACTTATATACCAACGAATAATTATAAAAATAGTGTTCTTCCGCATCGGAATTCCACGCGTTTAATAGCTTTAAAAAGTCGTTTTTGATATGCGGGTAATCTGTGGCGTTGATAGCAAAAGACGGAAAGGGGATATCGTCGTCGCTTAAAAAATGTACGACGAGCGCCGCGCCCTTGCTCAGCGTACATTCTACACGGTAAAAATCTTTTTGGTTAATGAAGAAAAAAGTGTCGGGCTTTAACATAAGCGACTGATCGGCAAAATGATGTAAATAAAATCCCGACCGTTGATAACCTAAAATGTGGTGCTGGCGTTCGTTGGATATCCACTTCGTTTCCTGCGTTTGGTATTCCTTTATCGTACAAATTTTCGATATGTTAAAATTATTCATAACGTAACCCCTATAAAAATATCATAGCACCAAACGTGAATATTGTCAATCGTTTTTTTGGAAAAGAAATATATTTTCAGATATAAAATCAAATAAGATAAGTTTCAAAAAATACAAAAATATCAAATATGACATTGTTATATTCGCTTGGTTGTGCTAAAATAGAAACGTGGCAAGGAGCAAAAATTATGAATTATCAAGAAATGCGAAAAGAACTTACCGATTTTTATTGGCACAAAGTAAACGAGCGATCGGAAAACTTTCGCGCGCTTTGTATGGATAAATTAGACAAGATGGATTTCACGGGTTGTAATCCCGCGCAAATGAAAGTGAAACAGTATGAAGTGATTACGGAGTATTTTACGCCCGTCTTATTTAAAAACGTACCGTTTTATTATGAAATGGGCGCGTTAAGCGCGCACTGCGACGGTGCAGGTGAATTTCGCGGGCATTACAGCGCGGGCGGTTGGCTGTACAATAAAAATAAGCATATATACGAAGAAAAAGCTCCGCAACTGTACGAACTTTGCGAAACGCAAAAACGCGAACTGTTGTATTTGATTTGCGGCGTGTTTTGCGACGAGCGTCAACATTTTTATTTTAATTACCGTGCGGTGTTTCAGCACGGCTTAAAGGGTTTGTACGAAAAAGCTTTATCCCAAAAGGCGGGCGCGAAAACAAAGCAAGAAATTACCTTTTTAGACGCCGTTTGTCAAGGCGTTTTGTGCTTAAAGCGGATATCTGAAAAATTTGCGGAAGAAGCGGCAGAATTGCTAAAAACCGCAAAAACGGATGAGGAAAAGGAAAACTTAAAACGTATTGCCGAGCGTGCAAAAATCGTGCCTTGGGAAAAGCCTGAAACGTTATACGACGCGCTCAATACCTACGCTTTATTGCGTAAGGCGGTTGGCTCGCTTGAAGGCGTTGGAATCAATTCGTTTATTCGTCCCGATTTGGATTTGTTGCCTTATTACGAAAACGATTTAAAGGCGGGACGTTTGACCAAAGAACAGGCGTACGATTTAATTGCTAAATTTTTGCTTGTGTGGGATTGTCATTACGATCACGATATGCCTATGGTCGGGTATTCCGATCACGAGCTGGAAAATACGTACGTGCTTGGCGGTTGCGATAAAGACGGCAAGATTGTATACAACGATTTGACGGAGATGTTTTTGCGCGCTACGCGTGAGGAGGAGATTATTTTTCCGAAAATCAAATGCCGTTTTTCTGCGAATTCTCCAAAAGCGTATTTGGACGCTATTAACCGCGACGTAATCAATGGCAAAAGTATGATTATATATTGCAACGACGACGTGATGATTCCAACCTACGTAAAGGCGGGGAAAACGTTGGAAGAGGCGCGAGATTATATCGTTACGGGTTGCTGGGGTGCGTTCATTCCCGGAGTGGATATGTCGGACGATGCGCAGTATATGAACATGCTCAAAGCTTTTGAATTCGCTTTACATAACCGCCAAGATAAAATGCAAGAAACGGGTGTACAGCTTACGCCCTATCAAGGCGACGAAAGCTTTGAAGAAATTTATAAAATAACGATAGAAAACGTACGCCGTTTGGTAAAGGAGCACGCGCGCATTACCAGCCTTGGCGGTCCGCTTTGGCAAGAAGTGGATTGCCTGCCGTTAATCTCTATGGGGATAGAGGGGTGTTTGGAAACGCGCCGCGACCATACGGCAGGTGGTGCGAAATATAAAGATAATAAATATTTCTTTATTGGGCTTCCGAATATCGTGGATTCGCTCTTAGCGATAAAAACGCTGTGCTTTGACGAGAAAATTTGTACGTTTAAGGAAATGCTCGATGCCGTACGCGCAAACTGGGTAGGCTACGAACGTTTGCGTACGCTTGCACTGAAATGCAAGCATTGGGGCGACGAAAGCGACGAAAGCTGCGAATTAGCGGGTAGATTTAACGTTGATTTAGCGACCATGTTGGAAGACGTAACGGGGCGTTACGGCGGGAAATCGACGGCGGGGCATTTGACGTATACGGAAATCCGTTGGTGGGGCGAAAAAACGCTTGCAACGCCCGACGGTAGAAGAAACGGCGATTATTTTTCACAAGGTATCACCCCGTCGAGATTGCATCAAATTGACAATGTGACAGCCGTTTTAAACAGTACGAAAGCTTTGCATAACGAAAATTGTTCGGGGAATAGCGTAATCAATATCATTTTGCCGTCGGATAAACTGACTTTGGACGGGTTGGAGGCGTTCTTGCGGGCAACGGCACAGTCGGGCGTGCAGTCGTTGCAGCTTAACTGCGTAACCAAAAAACGGTTATTAGAAGCGCAAAAAAATCCCGAGCAGCACAAAGATATTATCGTTCGTGTGACGGGATTTTCGGCACGGTTTACAAGCCTTTCCAAAGGGTGGCAGGACGAGTTTATTTCAAGGAATTTTTATCAATGACGGGGACGGTTTTTAATATAGAACGGGGGTCGTTCGTGGACGGACCGGGGATTCGTACGGTTGTGTTTTTTAAGGGTTGTAACTTACAATGCAAGTGGTGTCATAACCCCGAAAGCTGGTCTTTTCATCCGCAAATGCTCTTTTATGAAGAGAGGTGCAGCGGTTGCGGAACGTGTAAAGACGTGTGTCCAAACGGTATGCAAACTTGTAAGTTATGCGGTAAATGTGCTCGGTTTTGTCCGCAAGACGCAAGGAAGATTTGCGGAAAAGAGTATACGGTGGACGAGCTTTTTCGCGAGATAGAAAAGGATAAAACGTATTATGAAACGTCAGGCGGCGGCGTTACCTTTTCGGGTGGGGAATGTATGCTACAACCGCGGTTTTTAAACGCTATTGCGCAAAAATGCAAAGAAAACGGAATATTTACCGCCGTCGATACGGCAGGGTGCGTACAATGGAAAGTCTTTGAAGAAATATTGCCGTACGTTGATTTGTTTTTATACGATATCAAGGCAATGACCTCGTCTTTGCATAAAGACTGGACAGGGCAAGACAACCGCTTGATTTTGGATAATTTAGCAAACCTGTTAAGGCTTTGCCCCGAAAAAATTTATATCCGTATGCCACTTTTGAAAGACGTAAACGATACGGATAAGGAAATAGAGCAAATACTTGCGTTTTTTAGCAAATACGGCAAACCGAAAGAAGTGAAATTGTTGCCCTATCATCGGCTTGGAAAAGCCAAAGCCGCGGCGTCGAATATGCCGTTTACCGAATACGCGCCGCCAAGTAAAGAACGGTTGCAAGAAATTATCGAAAAATATAAAGGAATCGGCGTATACGCTTACGTCGATTAAAAGGTGTTTTATTTATGAAAAAAATTATTAATGGCGTACAATGTTGGATAACGTATCCGAAAGATTTTGACGAAAGTAAGAAATATCCGTTGGTTATTATGCTCAACGGCGCAGGTTCGCGCGGCAATGATATCACTATCGTTCAAGATAGCACGATTTTGCAATACCAAAATACACACGACGATTTTCCTTTCGTCGTTCTTTCGCCGCTTTGCGAAGAAAACACTTGGTTTGATATGTTTGAACGGTTGAAAGGTTTTGTCGAGCAGAGCTTGGAATTGCCGTTTGTGGATAAATCGCACGTGTATTTGACGGGTGCGAGCATGGGTGGTTATGCCTCGTGGCAAATGTTGATGTCGTTGCCCGACGTATTCGCGGCGGCAATGATTTGTTGCGGCGGGGGTATGTATTGGAACGCAGGTAGAATAAAAACGCCCGTTTGGGCGTTCCACGGCAGGAAAGATCCGACGGTGTACGTGGAAGAAACGGAGAAAATGATAAAGGCTGTGAAAAGCTATGGAATAGAAACGCGTGAAACGTATTACGACGACGTAGCGCATAATTGCTGGTTAGGCGCGTATACTACGAAAGAAGTGTACGAATGGTTTCTTGCTCACGAAAAAATATAATATTTTTGATAAAATTAAGCACGGTAAGTCTATAAAAAATAGGCTTGCCGTTTTTGTTTGCTTTTTAAGTAGATTTTTAAGTTTTTGATTAGAAAAAGCAATAAGACTATATAGTAAAGTGTATTTTTGCTAAAAATCACAAATACTGCGTTATATTCCACAAGACAAGAACTAAAAAAGAGTGATATAATTAGATATAAGGTGAGAAAGTCTACGCTTTTTGATTTAGCAAGGTGGAAAAAATGAGAGAAGAACGGAAAAAGGAAGTCACCACAATTTATAGTCCGTATAAAACGAAGATAGGCATGGAAATCCATCTTTGGGATGCAAAAGTTGCTACGGCGCACGACCATGATTTTTACGAATTTGCGTTATGTATCAAGGGCGAAGCAAAAGAATGGCGAAACGGTGAGATTCGAGTGTTAAAAAGAGGGCAAGCAACGTTGACGACGCCCAACGACAGACATGCGCTTACGTCTAAGGGTAAGGAGATTGCGCAGCATATTAATTTGGGTATAGCCACGATGAATTTTTACGAGCTTGCCCAGTCGTTTGGGTTAGGGAAAGAAGAGATAGAAAATTTTGAAAATTGTATTAAGCTCAACGACGACGAGTTTGATTATATCGTAAACTTATCCAACCGCATTTTTTCGTTGGATATGGAAAGGGAGGAAACGTTGTATAAAAATTCGCTCAAACAAATGGCGTTTACGTTTTTTCATTCCTTTTTAAGCCGCAACGAACCCGTTTCCGTTATTCCGCAGTGGTTGAAGGATTTCGTAAGTAAGGTTTGTTCGCCTGAATATTACGGATATAAGGTCAAGGATTTATACGCGCTTTCTAATTATTCGCAAACGTCGCTTTCGGCGTATTTCAAAAAATATTACCACACGTCGTTTGTAAAATATTTCACCGAATCGAAAATGATTTACGCGTGCAATCTTTTAAAAAACACCAACTTTTTGGTCTTGGATATATCTACGCGATTGGGGTTTTCCTCTTTGAGCCATTTCAATCACATATTTAAGGACATGATGGGCGTTTCCCCGACGGAATACCGCAATTCAGCGAGAAACGGTCGTTAAAAGAATTCTTAAAAAAAGCAAATATCAAATTATAAAAAACAAGACAGAACGTCGTTTAAGGCGTATAATTAAATAAAAAACAAGGCAGGTTGTTATGGCATCGGTTATCAACGAAAGCGAAAATACAAATTTATACGCGCGTTTAAACGACGACAGATTTTTAAATTTGCGAAAAAAAGTAGCTTTATTTGAACGAAAAATCAAAGACGAAGATTTGAAAAAACTTTTTCACAACTGCTTTTTTAACACCATAGACACGACGAGCTTTTTTGAAGAGGACGGCTCCGTGTTCATTTTGACGGGAGATATCCCTGCGATGTGGTTGCGAGATTCTTCCGCACAGGTAATGCAATATTTATTCTTTGCCAAAGAGGACGAAGAAGTACGTGATTACATAAAGGGTGTTTTGAAAAAGCAATGGCAGTATATTATGATTGATCCGTACGCAAACGCGTTCAACCGTCGCGCAAACGGCAACGGGCATATTTACGATTTGGACAAACAAAGCCCATGGGTTTGGGAACGTAAGTTTGAACTGGATTCGCTTTGTTATCCGCTTTTCCTTGCTTGTCGGTATTTTGAAACGACGGATGACGTAACTTGTTTTGATGACGCGTTTTTAAAAGCGTTCGATATTATATGCGACGTGTTCAAAACTGAACAAACACACGCAGAAGAAAGCCCGTATTATCACGAGATTGTCGGTTCGGATCATAAAACCTGGACGGGGAAGGGGAAGAAGGTAAAAAACAACGGCATGGTTTGGTCGGGCTACCGTCCTAGCGACGATTGCAATATCCACGGTTATTATATCCCCGGGAATATGTTTATCGTTTCGGTGATGACAAAGCTTAAAAATATCTTCAAGACAGTGTTAAGCGACGACGAACGTGAAAATATGTGTACGTACTTTATTCAAACGGTAGGCGATGCTCTGGAAGATAACTGCACGGTGGAAATCGAGGGGGTTGGTAAAATTTACGCCTTGGAAACAGACGGCTTTGGTAATTACAATATCATGGAAGATGCCAACATTCCCAACCTTATCTCGATGCCGTATTACGAATATCCATACGTGGACAAAAAGATATACGAAAATACCCGCCGCTATCTCGTCAGCGAACGCAACCCGTATTATTTTAAGGGTAAAGTGTTGACGGGCGTAGGCAGTCCGCACACCCCTAAAGACTATATTTGGCCTTTATCGCTTATCATTATGGCGCTTACGAGCGATGATAAAAGGGAAATCAACGGGCTTGTAAAAATGCTCAAAAATTCCACGGACGGCACGTATTATTTGCACGAAGGGATTCATAAAGACGATGCGTCGAAGTATACGCGACCTTGGTTTGCTTGGGCAAACTCGCTGTTCTCGTATATGGTGCTTGCAAAACAAAAGGAAATCGACGATATCGAATAATAACAATATGCGAAAAAATTTCGCAACGGGGCGCGCCCCGTTATACCGTTTGCAAACGGTATAAAAAACAATTTATTAAGCAGAAAATAATTATCATAAGGAGAAAATTTATGAAAAAAATCAAGAAACAATGTTTACTGTTGGCGGCGCTTATCGCCGCAGGCTCTATGTCGGCGTTCGTGGGCTGCGGTCCGAAAGGTGAACAAGTAGACGAAAGTAAATCCCAGCTTTACATAGGGAATATGTACGCAGGTTGGGGGAACGAATGGCTGTATAAATGGAAAGAAGAATTCGAAACACTTCATGCGAGCACTTCGTTTGAAAGCGGTAAAACGGGCGTGCAAATTTGGATTGACGATCAACGCGACGCATATTCAGGTAAGTCGTTGTTGACGTCTATTGCGAGCCAAACGCAGGATATGTATTTCACGGAAGAAGCGTATTATTACGATTACGTAGCGCAAGACGCTTGTGCGGAAATTACGGATATCGTCACGGAAGATTTATCTGCTAAATACGGCGAAAACGGTTCGATTGCGGATAAAATGAACCCGGAAGCCAGAGATTATTATAACTTAGAAGACGGCGAAACGGATAGATATTATATGTTGCCCGTAAACGAAACGTATTTCGGTATTATGTACGACGTGGATTTGTTTATGGCGAGAAGTTTCTTTGTCAGCAATCAATCCACTGCAACGTCAACGAAATTCACGAATAACAAGGAAATGTTTGCGGCAGGTCCAGACGGCCAAACGGGTACGTACGACGACGGCTTGCCTGCAACGTACGCGCAATTCTACGATTTGATGAAGAAAATGAAAGATTCGTCGATAACACCTTTTATTTGGGGCGGGAAATATGCGTCCACGTACGGCAACCGTTTTATGGAATCGGCTTGGGCGGCGGCGGACGGCGTAGCGCAAATGAATTTGAACTATACGCTCAGCGGCAGCGCAACCACGCTTGTAGAATCCATTACGCCTGCAAGTAAGTCGTATGACGGCAAAGCGTACGATACGAGTACGGTAACCTTGAAAGCCGAACCGACGACGATTACGGACGCGAATGCGAATATATTACAAAAACAAGCAGGTAAATATTACGCGTTGCAACTTGTAAGCAATATTGTAAAAGATGAAACGAACTTCGATTCGCTTGCTTTTTCAGGTTCGACGTCGCATACGGGTGCGCAAACGGAATATTTATATTCGGCAAACAACCCTAATAAGCAGCGCATCGCTATGCTTTTAGACGGTACTTGGTGGCGTCCCGAAGCGAAAGCTACGTTTGAAAATATGGCGGTAGAAATGGGTGAGGATTATTCGATGGCAAACAGAAATTTCGGACTTATGCCCGTACCCAAACCTACGGCGGATATGGTGGGAACGCCCAATACGTATATTACGTCCAACGAGGCGGTCGCGTTCGTCAGTGCGTACTGTCCTGCTAATAAGTTGAAGCTCGCAAAAGAATTCTTGCAATTCTGTTTTACCAACAACTCGATGAAGGATTATACGCGTATCACGGACGCTACGATGCCGTATGCGTATAGCTTTACAGATAAAACGGAAAAAGCGAGCTACACAGCAAGCCTTACGACGTTTGGGCAACAAATGATGGCGATTCACGACGAAGGACATATCGTACGCGGTTATTCGTCCAACCAAAAATACATCAACAATTACAGCTATTTTGCAGATGAATGGGATTGGAGAACGACAAATAGTGTCGTCAGCGGGAAATATCCGTTCACGATGTTCCATGAAAAATCGGCGTTGACGGCAAAAGAATATTTTGAAGGTTGCTATGCGCACCATTTAAACAACAATCTCTGGAACTAATTATAAGATAAGGAAGATTTGCTATGAAAAGCACGAAAAAAAGCGGTTTTGCGACGGCGAAACGGAATGAGAATATATTCTATTACGTAATGGTCGCCATTCCCTTAATCCAATTTCTCATTTTCTACGTAGTGGTTAATTTCAACTCGTTTTTGCTGGCGTTCAAGTCGTACGAATTTAACGTAAAAACGTTGAACTACGACGAAAGCTGGGTAGGATTTGCGAATTTTAAAGCGTTTCTGGACGGATTCTTTTCTAAGGGTGGTACGCTCGTTCAGATTTTGAAAAACAGTTTGATTGTGTATGCGACGAACCTGTTTATCGGTACGGTGTTTGCGCTGTTCTTTTCCTATTACATATATAAGAAAGCGTTTATGAGCGGTTTTTATAGGGTGATTTTGTTTATGCCGTCCATTCTCTCGTCTATCGTTATGGTTACCTTGTACGGATATTTCGTAGACAGAGCGATTCCGACGTTGTTGAATAAAGCGTTCGATGCACCGTACGTGCCGTTTTTAGATAAATACCAATTCCCGACGATTTTGTTTTATAACGTGTTTATTTCGTTCGGGGCAAGCGTTTTGATGTACACGGGCGCAATGAGCCGTATTCCCGACGGGGTAATTGAAGCGGGTAAAATCGACGGAGTAGGACCTATGCGCGAATTTTTCGTGCTCGTATTGCCGTTGATTGCACCCACGGTATCTACGTTCTTGATTACGGGCGTAGCAGGTTTGTTCACGAATGAAGCGCATTTATACGCGTTCTCGGGGTATTGGGCGGACGAATCGATACAAACGCTTGGGTATTATTTGCTTATACAGGTTATGAGCGAGAATTCGTCGTTGATTGATTATCCGTATGCTGCGGCGGCAGGCTTGTCGCTTGCGTTCGTGGCTGCGCCTTTGACGTTGCTCGTGCGGTACGTACTTGAAAAAGCCATTCCGACGGTGGAATATTGAGGTGAAAACATGAAAAAATCTTCATTTAGCATATTAAACGTAGTTTTATTCATTATTCTGGCTTTCTATTCCGTGTTGATGCTGTTTATGCTCGGTTGGAGTTTTATTTCTTCCGTGAAAACGCAAGGGGATTTCACCGTCAATCCGTTGTCGTTGCCGCAGTTTGGTTGGCATTTCGACAATTACAGCAAAGCGTTTGAGGCAATTACGATACGTTTGCGTTTGGAAGGCGGTGGTTTCCGCGATATTTACTTAATGGAAATGTTCGGCTATTCGTTGTTGTTTAGCGTAGGCTGTGCGTTTTTTGGTACGATTTCGCCGTGCGTAGTTGCGTATCTGGTGGCAAAATTTAATAAAAAACTCAACCACGTTTTATACGCAATCGTTATTTTCACGATGATCGTGCCTATCGTAGGCAACCTTCCTTCTATGTTGCAAGTGTTAGAAACGTTGCAACTGCACAACACGCTTTGGGGCGTATGGCTTATGAAAGCCAACTTTATGGGTTTGTATTTTCTCGTGTTTTACGGAATGTTTAAAAGTATTTCTTGGGAATACGCGGAAGCGGCGATCATGGACGGTGCGGGACATTTTAGAATTTTCTTCAATATTATGATTCCGCTTGCTAAAAATACCATTGCCACGATATTTATCCTATTGTTTATTCAATATTGGAACGATTACCAAACACCGCTCATTTACATACCCGATATGCCGACGGCGGCTTACGGGCTGTACACGTTTATCAACGGTAATAAAGTGAACGGCTTATTGCAAACGCCGCCTATTCAACTTGCGGGCGGTATGGTCTTGTTGTTCCCGATTTTGGTAATGTTCTTGTTGTTGAAAGACCGATTGATGGGAAATATTTCAGTAGGAGGCTTAAAGGGCTGATGAAAAGGAAATTAGTATCTGTATTGTCCTGTTTGGCGGTATGTGCCGCCTGTTCGCCTGCGTTGTTGTTTAGAAACAGCGTAGCCGAAGAAAACACGACCAATCTCTTCTATTCAGACGGCGTAGCGTTTACGACGCGTGCTCAAGTCCCGCAAGATGCGTATACGGGCGACAAGCGCTACGGTTTGAAGCTCACGGCGGATAACGACGGGGAAAGAGCAACGCTTTCCACGCCTGTTACGGGTAAATTCGAGATGGATTTTGCCGTGTATTCAGAAAATGATTACGACGGCGACGCAGCTTCGCCGATATATAGCAACGATTACGCGGACTTGCAAGAACTTGCCTTTACGTTTACGGATAAAAATAACGCGGAAAATTCTTTTGAAGTGGTGTTTGCGCCTGGGTATGCAGGGAATTGTGTAACGCCCACGGCGCGCGTTCGCGCAAGGGGACGGGAGGCAGGAATCGTTTCCGTCGG
>SVHY01000030.1 GCA_015055545.1 Clostridiales bacterium | reverse complement strand
AAATACGCAAACACCCTTACGTTCGATACCTCGCTGTATAAGCCCGAAAGCGTACATTGCGAAATTGCAACGCTTTCACCTGCGTTTCGCGTTATATCCTCTGCCGAAAGCTTTACGGCAACGTTCTCCTCCGCAAAACCGCAATTGACGTAAACGATTTTCTCCGCCTTTTCACCATACGAGTCAACGGCGCTGTATACAATCGCGTGTTCACCTACTTTCGTAGGGGTAAATACGCCGTTCTCTATCCCAATCAGTTGTTGCATAGGCATACCGTAGTTATAATAAACGGTCGTTTTCACGCCACCCACTAAATTGTCGTCCGTCGCCACAGCTTGGGGAATATTCACCGATTCGTTAATGGCAACTTTATATTGAAAACCGTCTACAAACCGCGAATCCAAGGTAATTATCGGTTTTAAGTTAACGTAATCCGTTTGAACGACTTCAAAGGTCGTTTCGGCGGAAATTACTTTTCCCGAAACCGTTGCGTAATAAATAATGGTATATAAACCTTCGGTTTGCAACAAATGCGAATATCCGTCTACCATAACGCCGTCGGGGTATACGAGAACGGCTTTTGTAGCGGGAACGTTTTGTTCACCGTATGCGATGGTTGCTTCTGGAATTTCAAACGCTTCACCGAACGAATAGGATAATTCTTCCGAAAGGTTCACCGAATATGCTTCTGCATCAGCGGACACCGCACAACCTGCGCCTGCCGTTATCGCCAAAGCAAGAACGAATCCGCTAATAATTCGCTTTATCGTCTTTTTTTTCATACTTTTCTCCTTGTCATCATTCTTTCAAGCCGCCCATAGAAACGTTCCCCATCAGTTTATCCTTAAAGAATATGAAGAAAATCAATATAGGCATTGCTAGCACCATAGCACCTGCAACTTTCGTAGGCATATCTGCTATTCGGCTATAATTCGTCGTCAATGTCCAAATGGCATACGCAAGCGTTGGATGCGTAGGCAGATACAAACGCGGTGTTTGATAATCGTTCCAAAAATGCACGAATTGAATCAGCCAAACGGAAGATAACATCTTTATCGACAACGGTAATATAATCCTAATTAATATGTTATAATAGGAAGCGCCGTCAATCTCCGCGGCTTCCGAATACGAATTTGGCAAAGATTTATAGAAAGCGTGAAACACCAAGTAATACATACCGCCAAAATAGAATTTTTGTATGAAATATCCAATCCACGTATCGTATATACCCAAATTTCGCATTAAATCTATCGTAGCCGTGTAATTTCCCACGATAGGCATAATCATCGAAAACAACGCGATGCCGTATATAACCTTACAAATTTTAAAATCGTGTTTTGCCGTTGCGTAAGCGACTATTGCAGGAACGATTGTTTGCAATAAAGGACCTATTACTACGTATAAAAAGGTATTTGAGAAAACCCCGATAACGCTCGCATTCGGTCTATGCGTAACCAACGTATCGCCAACGTAAAACGATTTTTTCATCGTCTTTAATACTTCGGGGAAATATCTAAAAATTTCCGCGTAATTAAACCATTCAAAAAACGCTTTACGGCTGTTCCAACCTACACTTGCATCCAAATTCGGAAGACCCATTACGTTTTTTCCATAACCGTAATCCAAAACCGATTTTAAAGATGTCAGTAATCCCCACAAGAGGACGAAAATGATTGTCAACGTATAAACTGCTAATACAATCCCGATTACAGTCATGAAGATTTTGTTCACCACTGATTTATCTTTCTTAGTCATTTTTCCTCCCCTCCTTTAATCTACACTCGGACCATACTTATTAAGCGCCCAACGCAAGCCCAAAGTGAGCGGCATAACGATTGCCGTTAAAATAAGCCCTAAAGCGGAAAGCACAGAAATATTTTGATGCACACCCGTAGATATCAACTCAGCGTGTCCAGCTTCTTTGTACAAGTAATAGCCAAACGTCATAAGATTGCTAGGCGCACCGTCGCCAAACAACGTATGTAAATGCATTTGATTGGTAAATATACCCGTTACCCCTACGATAAAGAAGGAAACGAACGTCGGCCAAATCATCGGAATCGTCACGTGGAAAAATTCTTGTATTAAATTCGCGCCGTCAAGATGCGCCGACTCCACCAACGATTCGTCGATACCACTCATCGAACCGCAAAACATAAGTACGTTCACCCCGAACCCTATCCACAAATTGTAGAAGAGCAACGTTCCGAATTGCGTATCGGGATTGTCGATTAACCCCAATACGTACTCACCCTTAATTTCCGTCATGATAGTACTGTAAACGCCCGACGTCAACGCATTATACAACACGGCAAATACAACGCTGGATACGATCTGCGGCATAAACAGAATAACTCGAAATAATCCAGAACAGGGATTTTTCTTATAAATGTAGTACGAGAAGAATAAAGCTAACGTAAGCCCGAAAACCGTTGAAAGTATAAACATCCAAAAGGAATTGAGTAACATATTACCCCCTGCTTTCATAATTCCAAACGCTTCGGAAAAATTTTTAAATCGGGCAAATTCAACGTTTAAACCAAGCACACCCTCTTTCCACGAATATTCTTGAAACGCCAAGATAAAGGAATTAATATTGACGTATATATAGAATATACAAAATTGAAAAAGCGGTAAAACAACCAAACTCGTAAAGAATACGATTTGTTTCTTGCGCCTATAATTGACGCGCCTTGTTCCTATTTTGTTATTTGATTCGTCCATAGCGCTACTCCATTCATTAATTTGCAAAATATTTCGAGAAACGGCTAGCCCAACCTTCTGCGGTATAACCAGTCAGTTCAAAACATTCTTGCGCCGTCAAGCCACCTTCACGATAGGCTACGATAAAGTTATCGTAATCGTAAACCGCGTCAACCTTCGGTCTCCAACCATACGCAGGCGACCAAGTAAACGCCGTTTTGTTGTTCACAATAAGATCATTTTCCGCAAGTTGTCTTACGACCCTATTATTGTTGCGAAGCGACATAACTGATTGCTGATAATCCGCAAGCCGACCAAGCGTCGCATCTTCTACTTTGTAATTCATTGCCAATTTAACAACGCCTGTTGTTGCTGTAAATTCTTGCAATTCTTTTTCTGTATACAGGAACTTCAAGAAATCTTTACATGCCTTAATAACCCCTTCTTGTCCAGGTTTAGCAGCAAGATTACCGTTGATGACTGCATAACCCGTATGGTTAACAACCATTATTTCTTCTCTTCCGTTATTTTCCGTCACAGGCGTGTTGAGCGACGTAGGCATATGCATCCAACCAATTCTCTTCATCTTATCCGTCGCGTTTACCGCTTGATATTCTGAGAATAAATCGTAGCTTTTCGCTTCGTTATACCAATACGTTCCTTCGATATGCATACCGACTTTCGTGTCGTTGTTCAAGATAAATGCACGCATTGCGTCTTTATGCGTGAATGAGTTTTGCGTCGAACGTTTGTCTACCCAACCTCTCTTTTCCGCCAATTCCAAAAACGCCGCCGCATAATACCGCCCTGCTTGGTTCACTGCGTCATAACCCGTTTTCATCGTCACGTCCACCGTTTCCGTGATAGGTGCTTTTATGGAACTTTCCCCGGGGAACAAGCCTTGATTTGAAAAGCCCTTAACCGCCTCAACCGTGCCGTCAAACGAATAAACTGACGCTCTGGATTCATAACCCGACATTGCAGCCCAAAGCGCGTCTAATAAATGCGCCGTATAGTCGATATGCGAACCGGCAACCACGAACGGCGTAACCCCGCAATTTTCTTTCATATAATCACAAAGCGCAACAAATTCAAATAACGTCGTAGGCAAACCGTCGTCCATCGTCCCGTATTTCCCGTCGTTTCCGCACGACTTCTTCGCTTGCGTATTGCCCACAAAATATACGTTTTGTTGTATCAACGAACAATTGTATTTTTCGCCGTCCGTACCGTCCGCCAAATATATACCGTATTTGTCGAACATATCCATATCATAACTTACAGCGGCGTAAAGCTCGTAATGCGGTAAACTATAATATTTCCCATCAGATGCCTTAAACGCATAACGATAATCTTCAACTATTTTATCTTCAATAGAAACGTTTTCCCCATCAATTTTTTCCGTCACGATATCCGTGATATCCAAAAATAAACCTTGTTGTGCCTTCAATCGAACACTGTCGCTAGGTTGAACAAAATACAAATGATCACCCGAAGTTTTAATATCCTCATAAGTAACGTTCGTTGCGCTTGTAATATCAAATTCCACGCCTGTTTTCCCGGCTTCGTATGAAACGTCTTTCACTTTGTTTTGGAAACGTTCAATCGCGTTATCTAACCATTCTCTACCAACGCCACCACCGAAATTAGCAACGCTAATGTACGTAACGTCCCCATCGCTACCACCACCTAACTGATCGCAACCTACCGCACCGAGCGTAAACGTCAACGCCAGAGCAGCCGTTAAAACTTTACCTGCTACTTTTTTCATTTTTTTGTCCTCCTTCAATAGACATTTTTATTCATTTTTTAACACGTTTTTCGTGTTTCTTACTATTAATAGTTTCTTGTTGGCTTTTTAAGCCAACAAGGGCGCGCCCTTGCCACATCTTCCGTTTTATTATATCACAACCATAATACCCCGTCAATATGCGCCCCTCGTTCAAAACGCAAAATTGTTTATTATTTTTGCCTTTTAATCCTTTTTGTTTTTTATTATTGCTTTTTTAGTTTATAGTAATATTTTCCATTGTAAAGCCTTTTACAAACGCGCAAGAAAAAGAATGTTTTTCCGTGCTTGAACGATTCAAAATTTTGATATTTTTTAAACTTACGTTTCTTAATGCAAAATCCTCGTCAAAACCTTCCGCGATAATAGCGGCTTCCATCCAGCTTTCGCCCGTATGTTTGTAGCATATCCCCGTTAGTACAATGTCTTCAAAATGATAATCTTCAAACACGGGTGGCATGGGTGCGGCGTCGCCGCCTGCATTATATCGCACCGAGCGAATTGCCAATATCGAAAAGGAAGAGTTGTAAACGGAAACGTTTTTCACGTATCCGCCACGCGCTTTCGAGCCTTTAATTTCAAATCCGCAACGGGATTTTTTCATATCGCAGTCCCAAACGCGTACGTTTTCCACTCCTCCCGACATTTCACTGCCGATTGCAAGCCCGTGCCCCATTTGGCAACGGCAATCGAATACGCGGATATTTTTACTGGGACGATTGATGATATTTCCTTCGGGGTTTTTACCCGATTTAATCGCAATCATATCGTCACGCGTTTTAAAATCACAGTCAAATATCGTACAATTCGTAGACGAATCAGGATCCCAACCGTCGCCGTTAAATACGCTTTCCGAATGGATATAGCAACCTGCCGTTACGATATTATCACTGTAAATCATATGTATATTCCAAGCGGGGCCCATACCCAATTCCAACCCGTATATCACTACGTTTTGCGTATTACTTATATTGATAAGCCGTCCACGCGCCTGTCCCGCCGCTATTTGCTCTTGCGTCACACAGTTTTCTTCAATAGGTCCTATCGCACCTTCGTTTAATATCAAACGTTCCATTAGCGTTCTACCGCCACCGAGTATTGCGCCTTCACCGTGAATAGTGATATTTTTAGTCGTATATCCTCCATAAGCGTCTAAATCACCGACGTTTATTAAAGAACGATAGCACATACGCTCAATGCCTTCAAACCGACTCTTTATCTTCGGCAAATAATCTTCGGGATTTTGCGAGCCCTGCAATACGCTACCTTTCTCTAAATACAGCGTACTATTTCCGTGCATATTTAACGCACCCGTTAAAAATACGCCTTGCGGGATATATACCTTTTCGTTAGGTTTACAATCGTCGAGCGCTTGTTGCAACGCAGCAGTATTCAACGTTTTTCCGTCACCAACTGCAAAATAAGGAGCCTTCGTTACGTCTAAACGTTTCTTTTTCGTTGTGAAATAAACGATTTCCTCTCCATATTCTTTTTGCACGTTATTTTTTTCATCTACCATTTTAACGGAAACTTCCATACTTTCCGTATTCTCTGCAACGGAAATTGTATAATGTGTTTTTGTCGTATATGCAATATTTCTTCCGTACGATACACAATATCTATAACCCTGTCTAAAATTAGGATTTCTATCCCAATATAAAACGATTTTATTTCCTAACACAATTTTGTTAATCATTTTTTACTCCTAATTTGTATTTATCGTTTGCTTTTTGTTGACTTTATTGTTTTTTTACAGTAAAATATCATTAATATTAAACAAAGGAAGTATCTTTATGAGTTTCTTTTCCGTTTCAAAATCCCAAGTTTCAGACAATACGATGCCGTATGCACATTCTCATAATTACTATGAAATATATATCCAAACGGCAGGTACGCGCACGTATTTTAGCGAAAACTCTTATTATACGATTAATGAAAATACTTTAATCGTCACTCGCCCGAATGTATTACACCAATTTGAAGGTGGTCCATTTGAACGATATCTTATCGGTGTAGCCGCAGATATTTTCTCCCAACAGCAACTGAACTTTTTAAATAGATTAAACGATAAAATTGCTGTTTCAATAAACGAGAAATATATTAAAGAAATCAAGGATACACTTAATGAACTTATAAAAATCGAACAATCTATTATTCAAGATAAATCAATGATTATTTCATTAAAGCTGGGATTCTTGTTACATTTGTTGTTCGTTGCCCAAACGGGCGAAATAGCACCCATGGTACGTTTAGATACGGAAGATCTTGGTTATACCGTTGCTCCCACCATTGCTAAAATCATTAAATATCTGCAAGATAATTACCAAAAAAAGATTTCGTTAGACGATTTGAGTGAAATTTATCAGCTTTCTAAAACGTGGATTTGTAAATCGTTCTTAAAAGCCACAAATATGACCATCATTGAATATAAATTAATGCTGCAAATAAATAAAGCAAAAAACTTGATGCGCACAAGCGATTTATCCGTAGAAAAAATCTCAAAAAAACTTGGATTTTCCACTTCTCGATATTTTAGTAAAGTTTTTAAAAACCATACGGGTGTTTCCCCTTTACAATACAGAAAAGAATTCCGTCCCGTTGATAACACGATTTTAAACAAAAAGCATCCTCACTAATTCTATTATACAATATCCAATTTGTTTGTCAATAGCTTTGGATAATTGCGGTTTTATATTTTTGCTTTTTTATGGGTTTTGTTTTATATTGTCGCTTTTTGTTAAATCGACTGAAAAATACTTAAAAAGCTCTTTTACATTGAAAGCGCAATCATTTGTTTCCACGTTCCGTTTTCGCTTGGATAAGCCGCATACTCTAAATTAATATTTTCTCAAAATAAAAGGAATGAGTCCTGCACAACGCAAAACTCATTCACAAATATCATATTTTTTTCGTCCAAATCTTTGGGATTCACTTCAAAATGGCTGAGGATAAGTGATTTTGGCTTATGCCAAAGCGTCGTCGCTCGACGTAGTTTCGCGCTTAGTTTGTGGCACGCTTTTTCCGCTCCTCGCGCGAACACCCGATAACGCGGGTGTTCTCACTCTTAACAGCAAAAACAAGGCACACCTATTGGTATGCCTTGTTTTTGGCTGGGGATAAGTGATTCGAACACCCGAATGACGGAGTCAGAGCTTTTTATTTAAAATTTTTAACCTCAAAAACGAATTAAAAATACACTAAAAATCATCAAATTTAGCTCATTTTGCCCCTTTTTGAATTTTCATTCCCCAAACTTCATATCCAACTCCCCAAAACAATCTTGCCACCACTCTTTTAAAAACAGCTCAAGCATACCGTTTAGTACAAAAGAGTTTTTTGATTCTGCGCAGAGAAAGGGATTTGAAGCGAATACGTTATGCTTGAAATCCTTGATTTCAAAAGGTTTTCGTCTATACTGCCCCAACTCTGCCCCATAAATCTATTATTAAAGCCGAAGTTTGCCTTATTTATCAAAACCCCGTCGTGCAACAATTTACACGGCGGTGGTAGTCCTTTATAGATTTTTTAATAGTATTCATTGGCAATCACTTCTTTTTGGCGTTTTGCTAATAAATAATTATTAATTTACGTATAAAATTCTTTTTCAGCTTTTCCACGATTTGTTAGCCATTCCTTTTCTTCTGCTGTATAAGCCTCAAGTTTTCCGTTGTTTTGCAATATTATCCCAAAGGAGCCTATTCGACTAACACTTTTAAGGCTTCGTTTTGTTCCCTATTAAAATTTAATCCTAATTCGTCCGAAAGCCGTTCCCAAGACCGATAATGCAACTCTGCACTATCCAGTAATCGCCCTCCTAATCAAAAATAAGTGCATTCATGGCCATCTATTTTTCTCCTTAATATCTTACTCATTATTTACAAATAAGCCAACTCAAATCAATTATTTTGGATTATTCTTATCTATAAAATATTTGCTTTCTTCGATGTTATTTCTAAAAAACGATAGTCTTTTTATAATTCTTGCAAATTTTCTTTTGCTGTATATTCAACTTCGCCGTCTATTTGTATAAACGGTACGGGTGTATCCAGCTTATTCTTTTGATAGATATCGCGGAGCCGTAAATTCTTCACCGTCGCGCCCTCGTCCACTTTGAAAAGGGGTGTAGGATACGTCTTTTCTTCGCGGTGCACGTTGGTAATACTCAACCCTTCCACGTCCACGCCTTTTTGAACCCAAAGCACGGGATATCTGCCGCCTTTTACATCCACCGTACCTTCACACGCACACGCCGTGATATTTTCAAGAACGATATTTTCCATTACGCCACGTTCTTCTTCTCCACCGTGATACTTCGTCAAACCGATACAATACACGTAATAGCTACCAAATACGTTGCGAATCGTAACGTTTTTAATGGGCAACCCGTGCGAGAGTAAACGCACCGCACTATGCGAACCCTCAGCAAAAATACCGTCCACTAAGATATTCTCAATCGGACCGTATAACGAATCGTCCGCAGTCAGCGCAACCAAATCGTCGTGGCATGCGCCCTTCAAATTGGTAATCGAGCCGTTTTTGCAATATCCTTCTACGTGCACACCGTCCAAGTTCCAAAGTTTGGGGCTACCTTCCGTATAATCGAAAATAATATCTTGTACGCTGAAATCTTCGATATAACCCATCTGCACGCCGTAAACGACGGGGTTTCTAATCGTAATATTCTTTAACACAAACCGTCTGATACGGCAAAACCGCATACAATGTCCTGTATACGCTCCACGAATAAACGACGTGTACGTTTTTACGTCCCTATGCGGAAAACCGACCTTTCCGAACCAGTATAAGCCGTTTTCGTCAGGAAAATGGTAGGGATTCGGCCATTGATTGTTATGGTTCATATCCCAAATACCGCCGTCAATACAAATATTTTCATTGTAGTTTTCAAAATCTTCGTTTTCAATCATTGCACAATTCGCCTTGTCCGCCAAACGAATTACGGCAAAACGCGGTAATTTCAGCGTTTGATTACCATGAATTTTGAGCGTTTTACTAATCACGTAGCATTTTGCAGGCGCAGGTAAAACCACTTCACAAACGCGAGAATCGAGCATTTCTTGAATGGCAGGATAATCGTCGTGAATACCGTCACCGTATAATTGATACATAGTTATTTCTCCTTTTTATCTTGATTTTTTATAAACACAAGCACAGCACGGAAAGCGTTCCCACTATCACGCCGCACCATTGTTTTTTGGTCAATTTTTCGCGGAATACAATCAACGCCGTAATCGTTGCAAGCACCAGCCCACCGCCGTTTACAATCGGGAAGAACACCGCGCTGTCCATTACGCCTGATAAATGCAAATTCAGTTTATGATTTACCGATCCAAGCGCGCCTGCCGCCACAATCAAAGCAAGCAACACCCAAGCCACGCTCCCCTTTTCGTTCTTAGGCAAAAGGGGCGTTTTTTCTTTCCTCTTCATCAGCGCTAACGCGCAAGCCGAAAACACCGCCGATACCGCAGACGAAGTGATAAGGAAGGCGTTCAATTCCGCTTTATGTGCGGACGTTTGGTGGATTTTTTGCATCAAACCCACGCCACCGCTACAAACAAACGCCAACAGGCAAAGCAACAACCATTTCCAAGAACCGCTCTTCTCGTCCGATTCCTTTTCCACAGCAAACACAAAACTTACCGCCATTAACACTATACCCACGATTTGTAACGGCTTTAATACTTCGTCCCAAAACAACGCTCCCGAAAGCGCGGTCAGCACCGTTGAAAAAGACACGATAACCGTGGTAAAGGACATCGGTCCTATACGTAAAGCGAGCAACGTAGCAACGCCCTGCACGCAAACGACAAGACCAAACAACGCACCGAGCAACAGCGTAAAGACGGAAACAGACCCAAATCCACCCCAACAAAGCAGCACCAACGCCGAAACGATTCCGCTGATAGCGTTACACAAAAATACGGGCATAAAGCCGTTTGCGCTTTTGCTTGCGTAATATTTTTGGATAATATTGCCGCCAAGGCACGCGCTCATGGAAATAATAAGTAATACGGGAATAGCCATTTTATAACCTCACAAATATAGTGCCTAAGTATATCATATAAAAAAAAGGAAAGTCAATCGGAATTTTTGCAAAAAAGCGCCAATCCCTTTGCCGCGGCGCGACCAAGCTCTTCCATCGTAGCGTTGTTATAATGCCCCTCTGCGTTTGGATTGAGTTTATCCTTGCACAAACTGTACTTTGTACAAATTCGAGTAAGCATAACAATATCGTCGTCTTTTTCCACGAGCTCTTCCTGTGCCTGCATAATCGCCTCGTCCATCGATAACCGCTCGGCATGCGTACCGCGTTTCATCCAAGACACTTGCGAGGCAAAATACCCCACCTTGATTATGCCGAATTTCTGAATACCAAACGCCGATTTGAGCGCGGATTTTATCGCAAGAAAGCTTTTCTTATACGTCTGCGACGTCGTAGCTGCAACCGCATCCGATTCCCCTTGTAACCATATAAAATACACGTTCTCTATTAGGGATTGTTCACTAATTTTCTTAATACCGCTACTTATCTTTTGCAACATCGCCTTAAACCGCTCGGTACTGGGCAACCATTCTTCAATTTTCGTTGCGCCCTTTGCAACGTGGATTGCCACCACCGCTTTTTGCGTGCGTTTTACGTACTCGTCGCAAAAATAGGGCACAAGCGCCCCCCCGCCGTTATGCGCGCCTAATAAAAGCTCTTGTCCGTTTAAAAGGATATCTTCGCCAACGGGGTGCGAAAGCGGTTCAAGTGAATCGGTCAAATACCGATATTCCAATGCACCGTCCACGACGGGATTGACCGTAGGCAAACCTTCCGTTTGCCCCTGCATATTGCTTTGTCCGCTAAAAACGATTACATCCATAATCTCTTAAATCTTTGCCTTTAAAAAGGAAACTGCCTTTTCAATATCCGCTTGCGGATCGTCGCCACATTCTCTTTCAATCGTCAAGAACCCGTCAAACCCGATTTCTTTGAGCGCTTTTAAGTAGTTTACCCAGTCCACTTCGCCATCGCCAAGCGGTACTTCTTTAAACCCTTCGCATGCGTTGAGCGCGTCCACACCGCCGACCGCAAACGCGTGATACACCGCCGTCGGATCTTGGTTTTTATCCAACATTACCCCGTCTTTCGCGTGCGTGTGGACGATATAATCTTTGAGCAAATACACCGCTTCTACGGCGTCTTGACCCGTTACCATCGTGAAGTTGGCAGGGTCTAAATTAACCCCCACACCGCCTTTCGTGTCCTGCAAAAACGCAAGCAACGTTTTCGCCTTTTCAGGTCCTGTTTCTATCGCAAGCGTTACCCCCTTTGTCTTGGCATACAATCCACATTCCGTCAACGCTTTGAGCATTACTCCGTAGCGGGGATTGCTCTTATCGTCGGGAATTACCCCGATATGCGTCGTTACGACGTTCGCACCGAATTCTACCGCTAAATCCACGATTTGTTTGGTCTTTTCGATACGTTCCGCATTGTCTTCTTCCCGTTCAAAGCCGTAACCGCCCATATCCCCGCAAAGCGCGGATACGACCAGTCCGTTTTCCTTTAACGCACGTTTATACTTCGCTTTTTCGCTTTCAGACAGCGCAGGCGAAAACTCGCCCGTCGTCGCATAGACTTGCACGCCTTGTAACCCAAGCTTTGCCGCGAGTTCTATGCCTTCAAAATGGCTTTGTTTAAAACAATCGGTTATAACCCCTATTTTCACGGTTTCATTCCACCTTTCTTGTAAATTTCCATAATCAACGCGTGCGTTTTAAGCGCCTCTTCGCCGCTGATCTCCAACGCCTCTTCGCCTAAACACGCCTTATAAAACTGTTCGATTTGCCGCGCGTGCTGAAAACCCCAATAATCCTTACCACCCTCGTATTCGACGGTGTTTTCGTCTTGATGCGCCTCTTCTTTCGTGCCGTCGTTATATTCGATATACGCGTCGTCGTAACCAAACACGACTTTGCCTTTTTCGCAATATAACCGTATTTCAATCGGCTCGTCACAGCCGTAGTTGTTCATACAATAAAAACCGTATTTTACGCCGTTTTTATACGTTATCAAACCTTCCGCGCTGTCTTCCACGTGCACGATTTTATGCCCGCGGTTCGCCATCGAACAGGATACGTTTTCCACTTCGCTATTTACTATCCAGTTCACAAGGTCTATCGAATGAATGGCTTGGTCGATAACCACGCCGCCGCCCTCTTTATCCCAAGTGCCTTTCCAGTCGCTTTCCGCGTAATATCCGTCCGACCTCGTCCAAGTAAGCGTAGAACGCGCGGAAATGATTTTCCCAAGCCTATCGCTTTCCACAGCTCTTTTTACGAGCTGCGCAGAGTTATTATATCTGCATTGTGATACGATCCCGAACAATACGCCCTTTTCCTTTGCGTAGCGCACGGCTGCCACAGCGCGTTCGTAATCAATATCCATCGGCTTTTCGCACAATACCGCTACGCCGACCGAAAACGCCGCACACGCTACTTTACTGTGCAAATAATGCGGTAAACAAATATGCACCGCGTCTAATTTTTCGTTTTGTAATAAGGCTACGTAATCGGTATACGCTTTTACACCGTATTTATTTGCCACCGCGTTCGCGCGTTCGGTTTTGATATCGCAGCACGCCACAAGCTCCGCTCGCGAGGACTGCGCTATCGATACAAAATGCATTACCGAAACGCGTCCGCAACCGATTACCGCCACTTTTAACTTTCTCATATCCTACCTGTAAATTAAAGCGTTATCCATTCCCCAAGCTTATCTTTACCCTTGATAATTGCCTCGCGAATACGCATAACTTCCAACGTTTCCCAAGCAGGGAAGGACAATTCGCCCGTTTTAAAAAACCGCAATATATCTTTCAACAAATTCATAAAATACGGCGATTGACAAGGCAAGTAATTAGAACCGCCAACCGCGCTTTGCCCTGATACGGCAAACGCCATCGACGCAAAAATCATCGTTGCTTGTTTCCCGTCTTCAAACTTCACGCGAATAAAATATTGCGCGTCTTGGTTTTCCACGCGGAGCGAAACAGCCTTGCTTTGCATGACTTTCACAGCCATTTCCACTTGGTGAATGATATATTCTTCCACGGACGCACCGCCACCTGTCGTAACGAGCGCTCTACTGCCTTTTAATTCGTCCAATTCCGTCGCAAAACGGAGCGCGGACGACGAGAAAAATTTCACACCGTATTTTTCCGCGCAAGCGTAAATTTTTTCTGCCGTTTGCAAATCGGGCGCAAACGTTTTATCCACGTACGTGCGCTTTGCGAACGGGAATACCTTTTCCGCGTATCCCAAATGTTTTTCGGGATTGGACGGAGCAAGGATTACGATATAATCGGCTTTTTCGCAAAGCTCTTCTATCGTTTCGCATTTTTCCACGCCGAACTTTTCACACCATTCATCCGTGTTTCTACCGTCCACGGGCGATACGTATTCTTCCGCCCAAGCATATTTCACGACGAAATCATCACCCGTTTCTTCGCAAATGTTTTTCATCCAAACGGGGTAGTTATTCGCGTGCCATTCACTGATATAATAATCGACGAACCCTATCGTTTTCATTAGAACGTAATCTCCTTTCTATCTGATGCGGATTGATACAATGCGTCCAAAAGTTTCGCCGTTTCCAAAACGTTGTCTACGTTGTTTCTGTCTTTCAAACCCGAATGAATGGATTGTAAGAACCCTTTGCTTTCGTTGACGAACATGCTCGGCATATCGTATTCGGGTTCGGTTTTTTCCAGTGTTTCCGCGCTCCAATACGTAAACTTGCCACCATACGCCAAACGCGCGCCACCCTTATCGCCAAGGAAGTCTACGAACATTTCAGGCGTTTCGATATTTTGCGCCCAAGCCCCGTTAAAGGAAATGCTCGCCTTGTCGGTACGGATATAACCGGTAATGAAATCGTCTACGTCGTTTGTGCCGTTTTCAATATCCGACGTATCTTCCGCCCACATATTTCTATATTTATAGGCTTTCATGTCTTTCGCCATTTCACTATACGCGTCGCAAGTAACGCTTTTGAGTTTCGCCCCGCCGAGAATGTACATAATCAAATCGAAGAAATGCACGCCCCAGTCAATAAGCACGCCGCCGCCCGATTGCGCTTTCGTCGTGAACGCGCCGCCAAGCCCGGGGATAGAACGGAAACTTCTAAACGAACAGTATACGTGATATACGTCGCCGAATTTACCTTCTTCTAAGTATTGCTTTAACAGTTCAACCGAACGATTATAACGGTTGCAAACGCCTACGTTTAAAATTTTGCCTTGTTTTTCCGCTTCCTTTCGCATAGCGCAAGACAGTTCGTAATTGACGGTAATCGGCTTTTCGCAAAATACGTGTTTACCCGCTTTGAGCGCGTCCATGGTTATCGTATAATGCGCAAAGTTGGGTGTTAAAACGTACACCGCATCCACTTCGCCGTCCGAAAGCGCTACTTTATAATCCGTGATTACGTTTTCGATAATGGGGAAATCCGCCTGCATTTTCTTTGCTTTTTCTTCCAACACGTCGCACGCATATTTTACGCGTACCCCTTCAATTTGAGAAAGCGAGGGCAAATGCGCGTTTCTTGCAATTCTGCCACAACCGATAATCGCCACAACCGTATTTTTCATAATAAAATCCTCCGTTTCCTGCATGTCTTTTCGGCGAAAATACGCCCCCTTGCAGTTTGTAATATTATAGCAAAGTTCCCCTGCAAAGTAAATACCCTCATTTGGTTAAAAATTTATCCTAATTTGCTCTTATTGTTAACTATTTGGTATTTTTTTTGTTTTCTATTGACAATCCGAAAAAAATGTGTTATGATACATTTGATAAGTTTTTAATTATAGCGGTGGAGAAATGAAGAAGAATTTAGCATATCAATACGTAAAGAACTACCATAAAAACCCGATATCGTACGGCAGTATCGATTTGCTGCAAATCGGCACGTCGCATTGCGAGGCAAACGCGAATATCGAATCGCATATGCACAGCAATTTCTACGAACTGACCATTATCACCTCGGGCAAAGGTATCGTTACGACGAACAACGTTCCCGTTCCCGTCGAACAGAACGACATCTACGTTTCCTTTCCCTTTGAACAACACTCTATCGACGCGCCGCCCGATATGCCTATGCATTACGACCATTGCGCGTTCTTTATCAACGACCCCGATTTGCTTGCGGAAATGCAACAGCTCGTTTTCATGCACGGCAACCCCGAACACCGCATTATCAAAAACGAACAACTCAAACGCCTCGTTTCAGACGCCATTTACGAAACGAGTAAACTGCGCGCGTTCCAAACTATGTATTTAGAATGTTTGCTCAAACAAATCGTCGTGCAAATCATACGCTCGTTCAATAAACAGTTCGCCGCTGCCTCTATCCCCGGCAAAAAGGAAGAACTCTGTTATCAAATCATGGGCTATATCAATACGCATATCTTTTCTATAACGTCCTTACAAGAAATTGCAACGGAACTGCGTTACGATTATACGTATCTTTCCAAACTCTTCACCAAAACCACCTCGCAAACGATATCCGATTATTACCATTTCCAACGTCTGGAAACGGCGTGTATGCTCATCAAGGAAAACGAACTCAACTTTACGCAAATTTCCGAAAAACTCAACTATTCGTCCATTTACGCGTTTAGTAAAGCGTTTAAAAAACAGTACGCCGTTTCCCCTATGACCTATAAAAAATTATTCACCAAACCGAATACCCCACCTAAAGTTTAACTATGATTGCCCTTGTGGCAAGTTATGAAGTATGAGCTACTTCGTAGCGCTATGGTTGGGCTACGCCCAAGTTAAATTGGCAATCATATCATAGCGTTTGCATAGCAAGCCCATAACTCTAAACTAAAAAAAGTTCCCCGTTGCGACATCGCAACGGGGAACTTTTTACTTGTTTGTTTCCTTTTTTACGAGAGAAAACTTATGCCGCAGGCGCTTCGATAATCACGTTGCCACCGAACGTAATATCACCGTTATCTGCTACTTTCCAGATGTTCTTATTCCACGAATCACTACCCGTGATTGCCGTCTTAACACCGTTGTAGAAATCCGTTTCCGTCTTACCAGCGTTTTTAGAATACGCAACACGTTCCCAACCAGCACTCGGTAATTGAGGATTCGTTCCAAACCAATGAATTCGAGATGCGCTTTCCATCGTATTCGCAGTAGAGTTAGCCCAGAAATACAAGAAATCTGCATTTATAACTATATTACTAAAATTACCAACTTTAGTACTATACAAACAACACTCAACCAACTGCGCGTTCCCTGAAAGATAAATATTATCGTAAATCGCGCCTTTCGTAGCCGTACCCGTAAACGCACCGCGTCCTGCTGCCGTCGTGAAGTTAATAAGAGCAATGTTCTTTAAGCGCAAGCCCACACCTTCGTGCATAACGCCGTCCATATCCGTAACCCCTACGTCGCCGCCAGCAATTTGATTATCAAAGAAACCACCGCGTTGCCAGTTAGCGACTTCGGCAAATTTAACGTTTTTAAGTGCATGGCCTCTACCGTCCAAAACGCCGAAATAACTTACTCTGTCAGAGTACGTACTCGTACATGTTATATCCGCATCCAAAACGACGTACCAGTCCCACGTATCCGATTTTGTCAACGTTGTATCTGTTCTAGGTGCTGCAACCGAAGCTTGGCTTTGGTCACTCGCAGCTTTCGCCGCAGCGCGGAACGTTTTGAGTTCAGTTTCGTCGCTCAATACGTAATCTGCTACGCAAACGTATGCGTTGTATTGATAGTTATCGGTGAAGACTTTTACGGGTGTCGTGCCTTTATTCCACGTTTCCAAAACGGACTTGGGGATAGCAACCGAGCCTGCCGTTGCCGTTACGTTGGAGAGAATATCCGTTTCGCCAACCAGCACTTTGGTTGCCACTTCGCCCTCGTCAAGCGCAACCGTTGCCACCGTGTCTTTGCTCAAATCGAAATACTGTTCATTAAGATTTCTCGTTGCTCTTTGGATAACCGTCACGTCGCAGGTTGCTTCCAGCCCCATACAGCTGAACGTGAGCGTAGTTGCTCCTTTACCCGCCGTTTTCACAACGCCGTTTTCATAGACTGCCGCCGCAGGGTTGGAAGATTCGCATTTAACCGCAAAGTTCACGCCGTTTGCAACTTCCACCGCTTCGCCGTCCTTTTCAGCCGCGTATTTGAGTTGTACGCTCGCAGTCAAGGCTTGCGTTTCGGGGTATGCAACGTTGAGCGTCGTTTCCGACACGGAAAGTTCCAAAGAGCCGTTGATTGCCGTCATAACTTCTGCAACCGTGCTATACGTATCGTCGCCGTAAACAGTGTATTGACCAGCCGTCGCGTCATAGGTAACTACGCCCGTTTTTGCAAACAACGAACCGTATGCGTAATGATCGACCACTTCCACTTTCGTTGCATCCGTTTCCTTGCCGTAGTGCGCGCTGGCAACGTACGCCGCCGAACGGACTACCGTTTCTTCGTTTTCAATGAAGTCGTACGTAGTGATACCGTCTTTCGTCCAAGCAATATAACCGATACCAACGAAGTCCAAACCTAAGTTTTCAAACTGCATGTTGGTAAGCGCGGCGTAACCGTAATAATAATCGCCGTCTTGATAGAGCTTGTTTGCAATCGAGCTGTCCGTCGAATCGTAGAAACAAGCGTCCTTTCTACATTCTTCTTTCAACTTATCGTATTCGCCGATTGTCGCGCCGTCTACATACGCCGCTTGCATATTCAAGTACGCCGCAGGTAAAATATACGTACCCACGCGAACGTCCGTGCCTGCTTCACGCGTCGTGATGTCTTGATAAACGTTGCTGCCGTACTTTGATGTGAAACGGATACCGTTTTTGTCGGAAGCCAAACGGATAGACGCGCCTTCCACCATTTCAAAGCAATCGGGATTTACCGCCGTGTCCGCCGTTGCCGTATTCAAGCTTGCTACGCCGAGCGCACCTGCACAAACGACTGCAAACGATAAGATTGCCGCTAATTTTTTCGTCGTGTTCTTTTTCATATTTCTTTCTCTCCTTTTCATTCTATGATGAGCCCCCAAGTGGAGTCATCCACCGTTACGTCCCGTTTGTTTTCCAACGTACTGGCGGTAATTACGTCTACGTCTTGTAAACTCATTACAACCAGCTTAGGGGAAAACCAACGCTTTGTTGCCTTGAAACTACTTTCCATGGTTTTCGTTTCTTTTTCCATCTACTTTTCTCCTTTTAAAATTTTTTTATAATCGCGAAACTTTACGCCGTAACTTCCGATTTACTGCGTAAAGCTTCGTATGATTTTTTGTTTACTTAGGAAATTATTCCCAAGCCCCGTCTTCAACGGTTACGTCCTGTTCTACGTCGGGTTCTTTTACGCCCGCAAGCGCAAAAGTTTCAAACGGCGTGGTTGAACCTGCCGCCACCAACGGGTTGGACTTGGTCGAAACGGTGCAATCAATCACCCTATTCGCCTTTCCCGTCGCCCAGTACGCTAATACGGGGTGTCCCACCGAAACGTTCCGCGCGGATACGTATACGTTTTTCAGCGTTGCGTTATGTAAATGATACGCAAGTGCCGCCGTACGCGATTTGTCCGTGTCGTAGCTTAAATTTTCAAAGTCTACGTCCACCGTCACGTTATCTAACGTGCCGCAAATACCGTTTGCAATTACGCCCGTCGTGCGCCACGTAATTTTTTGAATACGCGCGTTGCGTACTACCAGATTTTTCACAGTACCCGCAGCCGAGATATTACCGAACATACCGCCTTCGCCCGCGATTATACCGTCGATGGCATAACCCAAGCCGTTAAACGTACCGCTAAAACCGACTTCCGTAATCTGTTTAAAGAAGTTGTCGTCAACGCCTATTGCCACGTATTCCATTTGCAAATATCTTGCCTCACCGTAATCCGACCACGTAAGATTGATATTGTTCGCAAGCACGAAATACCCTTCGTAATTTTTCGCTTTTACTACCTCTTCTTCGTTCTTATACGTATACGTATAAACTTTTGTCGTAAGATTGCCGTATTTTTGCAAATTCAAAAATTCCTGCGCGGTGGAAATGACCTTCGTTGCGCAAATTACGTTTGCCTTAACCGTGAACAGCTCGTTATCGATGAGCCATTGTCCTTCGCCGATTTCCAAGTCCGTAAACGCCTTCGTTTGCGCATTATACGCAACCGTTTCGCCCGTTGCTACGTTGGTAATCGACGTAACCGCTCTACCGTCCGTCATTTCCGAAAAATCATACGTTATTTTGTCGTCGTCTGCCCCAATCAAATCGTTGCCAAGGAAACAATCGACTAAAAGCGGTTTAAAACGGGTGATATCTACCAACGGTTTTTCCACCGAAACCGTGAGCGGCATAGACGTACAAACGCTGTCGCCGTTTTCGTAGGCAACGGTAATTTCCGCCGTGCCGATAGAAACCGCCGTCGCTACGCCGTCCGCATCCACCGTAAGCACGCTTTCGTCAGAGCTGCGCCATACGATATTTTCTGCGTTTACCGCCGCCCCGTCCTTTAAAACGGTGGCTTGGAGCTGGGCGTGGTTGGAATACGTTTTACCGTATTTCACCAAATCGTCTTGCACCATGTAAAGGGTTGCGCTTTCCGTATCGATTTTTGCGAGCACGTCCTCGTTGACTTTGAGCGGCAACGACGTTTTTAAGTAGTCGCTGTCTACAAAGCTACGCCAATTCGCGCTGACGTACAACGTCGTTTCGCCCACTTTATTCGCCGTAAGCGTCGCTCCGTTTACCGTAGCGATTTGCGTATCCGCTACCGTGTACGTAAACTCTGCGTCGTCGTATTTCACGCCCTTGTACAGGACGTACGGCGTTAATTCGTACGTATCGCCTTTCATGACGGAAACTTCTTCAATACCGTCGAATACGAGCATAGGTACGTCCGACGTTTCCGATACCGTCACGTTGCACGTAAGCGTCGTATCGCCGATTTTTACCGTGATCACCGCCGAGCCTTCCGCCAAAGCGGTTACTACGCCGTTTTCCACGGAGATAACCGTGGGATTATCCGAAATCCACGTGGGCGTGCCGTCGTATTCGCCTTCCAGTTTCAACGTCACCGACTGGAAGATATCCAGCCTGTAATTATCGTAATTCAAGGTAAGCTCTTGCGACGTAGACGGCGTTTCTTCTTCCGGTTCGTCGTCTTTACAGCCGGTAAACGCAAACGCAACGCACGCGGCTAACGTCAACGTCAATAAAAATTTCTTTAATTTCTTCACGTCTTTATCCCCCTTTTACGATTTCAACGATTGCAAATAAGCGTCTATGGTTGCGCCCTGCCATTCGCGTTTCTTTTCAGAAAGAATTAAATCGTTATAATGTTCTTCCTTCAACGCTTCCAACGCGCTACTGGACATGGTGCTTTCATAAATGCGATAGAGTAAATGGTCAATCCAAATACGTTCCACTGCCGTATATTTATACGTCATTGCGTACGTTTCAGAGTCTTGCGCTTGTAAATACGCAATCTCGTCCAAAGCCGAAGTTGCAAGCTCGCGCCAGCTATTCAACATATTCAACGGCCAGAATTTTGCTTTCGTTATGTTGTTGCCGTTGATATTCGTCGTCAAGAATTCGCTTTGACTCGTTTCCGCGTGGTATTGCGTAAGCACCGTACATTCGTCGAAAATCTGCCGCATTTCGTCCGCGCCGTCTTTATATACGCCTTTAAAGAACCGATCGATAAGCGCTTGATAATCCGCGTTTACGTCCCAGCTTAATTTGGAATCCAGATATATCTTCAAATTACTCCAAGCCGTCGGCGTGCCGTATTCGTTCGATTGCCCTAAATTGTACATACACATCGCACCCGCTTGTTCATAGCGTTGATACCAATCTTGCATGGAGCTGAACGTATTATGCGGTACCATCGAATGATAGAAATTCGTATTGTACATATACGCCCACATATCGTCGCTACATACTTCCCAACCGCCAATAGACGTACGCGCCGCGCCGTTCATCGAACCTGTCGAAACGGGTTGTACGTAGTTCGCGTTCGTCAAGCACAGCTGCGGTACGACGTACGGGCTACAAACTACACTCTCGTCTACGGGTTTGTATTCACCCGAGCTCTCGTCGTACGTAACGGGCGCGTCTTCCAACGAATAGTACGCATAGAAAAGTATTTTCAAATCGCGTTTATACGGTGCGCCTTCTTCCGTTTCAAACCATTCGTAGGCAATATCCGCCAAGCGGTTTAAAAACTGTATCACCGCGCCAACCGTCGTTCCGTACGTGTTTTTGCTTGCCGTACAAGCCTCGCAGTCGCACCAGTTTCTGTCGTCCGATAACGAGAAGTTTGCTATCGTACCCGTAGGGTTATCTATAAGCTCCGCTTTCAGCGTTTCAAAACACGCCGCAAGCATTGCTTGCAATTGCGTTTCGTCGCCACGCGCCGTATAACAAAGCTGCGTAGGATTCGTGCCTTTCATATACCATTCGGGATGATAATTTTCAGCGTCGTCGGCGTTGAAATATTTATCCAACGGAATATAGTCAATAGAGTTATGTCCTTGTCGTCCAATGGTAAGATTGATAGATTCCGTCGTCATCATCAGTCGATTTCCCACTTCCGTAGACGACGTTACCGAACCCCAACCCGGGTTGCGGATTTGAAAATCGGGGAATTGCAATACGTCAAAATCCATCAATTTAATTTCACTTACATTTTTACGGATATCGTACATATTCGGCGCGAAATATTCGTAATCCACCAAATAATACAACGTTTTATATGCTCCGTAAAGTACGCCGTAATTATCCCCGTCTACGAAGATACTCTTCCCCACCGTTTGCACGGTGAATCCGTCGTATTCGCCCTCATCGTACGAAACATCCGCTTGCGCGGAAAGCGTCGTATCGCCAAGCGAAATATACTTGGAGTTTTCGTTATACGTCAAACCTTTATCCGTAACGGTTTCCAACGCAAAGCCCGTCGATTTTTCAAAGAAATAATTGAATTCGGACGCAGCAAGCAATACGATTTCAGGTGCGTTTTCCGCAACGACGAGCTTATAATCACTCTTCGCTTTTTCCACGATATAACCGTCGAGTTTGGTTACTCGCTCCACTCTACCTTTCGTCAATTCACCGATAATTTCTTCGGGTTGTTCAGACGTTTCATCCTTTTCGTCGTTTTTACATGCGAACAAAGCCGTCGTTAAAAGCATGCTCGACAATAAGAGTGCAATCGGTTTTTTCCATTTCTTCGTCATTCTTCTTCACCCCCTGCAACGACCGTAACGTCGTAGGATTTTATCGCGGCGTTCCCCGCTTCGTCGATTACGTAATAATACACGGTATGTTTGCCTTGCAACTTAAACGTATAATCGTCTTTCACAACGGATACTACGCCCTTAGCGTCGCGCACGAGCACTTGTTGCGTCAGTTTATCCGTTTGCGAATAGTTATCTAAAACCGTTACCGTCGGCAAAGAAAGTTCGTCGCCGACTGCATACGTCGTTTGCGCCCCAGAAAATTCTACCGTAGGCGGCAAGTTATCTTCTACGCGGATAACGTACGCAGGAAAAATGTTATTCCCCTTGTTGTCCTCCACCGTATACGAAACAGACCACATGCCGTACGCCGTCAAATCTATTTCGTAATTCTTTGTAGCGTCTGCATCGGCAAGCACCGTACCGTCTTTCGCCGTTACGTGTCCGCCGTCAGGATCAAGCACGGTGATTTTCGTAATGATATTCGGATCTAACACGTCGAAGAAATAGGGCGCGGTAATCGTTACCGTTTCGTTTAACTGACAACGCGTAGAGCCTTTGTTGTATTCAAGCATTTGCGGGCTGATATTGTCCGCAAGCACGGTGGATAAAGGCTGCATATACAATTTGTTCAGCTCAATCCCCACTTTGCCGTTGGATTCTTCAAACACAACGTCAAAATCCACGAAATATCCGTCAAAACCGTCAAATCCGCAATCGCCTGCAAAAATACTCAGACTATTGTTAAACGTAACGGTATTGCTACGTCTGTTATATGAAACGGTCGCCGTCTTCATGTTTTCCGAATACGGAATGGAATACGCGCGGGCGTTATCGTGCACGTAGCAAAGGAATTCGTTTGCCGTTTTGGTCATGGAAATACGCAATACGTTGTCCTTATTTTCCAAATCGGTTAACGTGAACGTGATTTTTTTATAATCCGCGTAATCGTCCACGAATTGATATTCAAACTTAAACCCGTCTAAAAGCGCTTGACGGATATACGAAAGTTTTACGTTCCCAAACGCATTTTCGTTGGTATATACAATACCGCTTGCACCGTCTTTTGATGCAAAACCGTTGCCTTGGAAGTATTCGGAAATTTTCACTTCCCCTTGCCCGTACGCAACGTCCACCACGGGAATTTCGTACGTAGCCGTACCCACGTCGCCTTCCCCGTCCGTTGCCTTATACACAAGCTTAACGACACCGTTTGCCGCCACCGTATACGTATTGTTCGTCAACAACTGCTCGTCGCCGCCGTTATCTTCTACGACGTATACTTTTGAAGCAATATCCGTTCTGCTTTGCGCCGTATACGAATACGCGTTGAGCCCGTCAAACGTATACTGCGCGCCTTTGATCAAATATCTGGGCAAGTTGGGTTGTTCAACGAATTGCGGCGCTTGCGGTGCTTGCACCGTAAGGTCATACGTATAGTCCACCGTTTCCACGTAGTCGGTCGCGGTGTATTTAATTTCAAATTCGCCCGTATACAACGGCGTGAACGTTAAGCTACGCGTATCCACCGTATAAGAAACGTTCGTATCCGCTTTCAGCGTCGCCGTAATACTTACGCTGTAATTCCCGTTATTGTTCTCTACCGTATATTTCCCCAACCGAACGGGCGCGGCAGCCACCGCATTTCCCGCCGTTGCGGCTGTTATAGAAAACGTTTCACTAGGCACGCTCGCCACCACGTCGTAAGACTGCGTCGACACGTTTCCTACGCTATCTTTTGCCGTGTAAATAACGGTATACGTGCCCGCTCTCTTGGGCATAAACGCTCCGTTTTCGACGTTGACCAGCGTACGCATATCGCTGTAATAATTGTAATATACCGTTACGGTAGGTTCTATCGCGCCGTCAAGATTGTCGTGCGCGCTCGCCTCAAATACACGATACGGTTTGTTCACAATCGCTTTGGGCAGCGTATCTTGCGTATATTCGCCGAAATCCAACGTCAACAACGGCGCTCTGTCGTCTTTGAAATCGTAATCGGTCAAATCGTGCCCCGCCACTTCGGTAATGAACATATTCAGCGACGAGCTTATGTAATTTTCGCCCTCAATCGTAAGCAAACATTCGCCCGTGGTAAAGCCTTCCCAAAGCGCGTCGCCCATCATTCTGTAATCGTCCAAATCGGCAATCAGATTGTACGGTTCAAACGTAAACCAATGCGGGTGCGCAAACACCTGTTTACTTTCGTAATCCATCGCTAAATATTCGTAGTTGTCGATAAATTCTTTCCCACGTGCATTACCGTCGGAAGATATACCTACGCCTGCACCGTAAATAGGATTACGCCCTGCCGAAAACCAGTAATTTCCGTATTGAATGTACGTTACATCGTCCGTATTATCCCCCGATACACTTCCTGCATAATGCAAGCCCACTTGCGGTTGATTGCCTGCGCCTACCGTACGGTAAATCGTGCCGTAATTAACTTCGGACAAGATTTTACATTTATACGTCATCGTCACGTAATTTTCAGGATTGTAAATATCCGTCAACGTCAATTTGACTTGCGCCACGTCCGGTTCACCCGTTTTTTTCGGCGTAAGATAGAATTTACAAATCTTATCCTCTTTCGTCTTGCCCGTCAAATCAATCACTTTATTAAACGAGAATTTATCCCCCGCCGCCAAAGACAAGTTAATGCCGTTGACGTCTTCGGGCAAATACGAATTCGTTCCGTACCACGCGGAAGAAGCGGAACTATCCACCGAATACAGCGTGTTGTTCACAAGAAATTCCACCGTCTTTTCAAAGGCTTTTCCGTTTACAACCGCCTTATAAACAAGTTTGTATTCCCCGCTTTCTTTCACAACGATTTTATCCGTTTGCCGCGCCGAACCGTCGGGAAAAACGACCGTACAAGTCGCTGCATAATCCTTTCCGTCCACGGTAAGTTTAGACGTGGGAATTTTAATTTCATCCCCTACGGAATATATTTCTTCCATTTGCACTTCTTGCCAAGTCCCTTCCGAGGATGCTTTGAGCGTTTTATAACCCATCAACGAAAACGCCAACGTCGCAACCATAAGAAGAGCAAGGCATATACCTAACCGTTTTTTCTTTATCGTCATTCTTTCACACCTCCGACGGATAAATTCGTCATCAATTTTTCTTTCAGGAAAATGAACAGTATCAGCGTAGGTACGACCAACGTCATACCGCAAGCCATTTTCATCGTCGTATAGTTTACGCCCTTACTTGCGCTCGTGTCCGTAGACAAAATAAATATACCGTACGAAAGCGTAGGATGACTGGGTAAGTATACGAGCGCTAATTCGTAATCGTTCCAATACTGGATAAAGTAGATGAGCCATACGGTGGAGAATACGTTAATCATGAGCGGGAATGCTATGCGTATCATCAACGTGAGTTCCGTTGCACCGTCTATCGTCGCCGCTTCGTATATCTCTTTGGACGTAGCTCTAAAAATCCCCAAATAAATGAAGAAATACAAGGTATTGAATACAAACTTCATACAGTACGCGCTTAAAAAGGTATTGTACATGTTCAAACTGTACATCATGGAAACCATGGAAGTCGTCGAACCGACGATAGGCAACATCATGGTAACGAGCACCGTACCTTCCAAAATTTTATTGAATTTGAAATTGAATCTGGAACAAACGTACGCGACGAGCAGCGGCGAAAGAGCCGTTAAAAACCCACCGACGATTGCATATTGCACACTATTGAAAATTTGCGCCATAACCCCGATTTTTTCGCCCGGTCTAAAAGGATCCGATACGTAATACTGCTTAAAAATCGTCTTATAGTTGTCCAACGTAAGTTTAGACGGCCAGCCCAAATAATTCAAATCGTTATCCCAATTTCTACGCGGTTTAAGCGACGTCATCGCCATCCACGCAAGCAAGATAATCATACTGAGCGCGTATAAGCAAAGGACTACGAACGTTAAAGTTTTTGCTACGTTAAATTTTCTTTTCATAACTGCGTCCTCCTTAATCCACGCTCGGTCCGAACTTGCCAAGCAAATATTTCACCCCAAACGTAACGGGCGCAACGATTAACGTAAACACCACGCCAAACGCTGAAAGCTCGGGCCACGCAACCGGGTTGCTCGTATTCTGTTGAATACCTTGGTATAAATAATAACCGAACGTCTGGAATTCCATATCCACGTGCGCCCCTTCAAAGCCGAATAAGCTCATGCTGTTCGTGAAAAAGCCTGCAACGCCGACGATAATAAAGGTACTGATCGTCGAAAAGCACATAGGAATTACGATATACCAAAGTTCTTGGAAATATCCAATACCGTCTATTTCCGCCGCCTCTATAATCGATTCGTTCACGTTTGCCATTGCGCTGGAATACATCAATATTTGCGTACCGAACCCCGCCCAAATCGTAAAGAAGAGAATGGATCCGAACCGCGCGTCGTAGTTGGAATAGACGGGTTCAAGCTCCGCGAAAAATACCTTTTCCGCCACCGTGGGTAAACCGTAATCCAAAAAGATTTTATACGACGTAATCAACACAAGGCTGGATACGATTTGCGGAATGAACAATATCGTTCTAAACGTACCAGATAAAAGACATTTCTTGAATATGTAGTACGAAAAGATAATGGCAAGCGGCAATCCAACGAAAAGTCCGCACACGTAGGCAATCGCCGAATTTTTCGCTATCGTTTTAAACGCCTCCATCTTAAACAGCTTTTCAAATACGTTCGCGAAGTTATCAAATCCTACGTAGGTACTGTTTCCGTAAAAATCGTATTCCTTAAAAGCCAGCAAAATAGAGTTAAAATTCACCAACACGTAAAATATGACGAACTGCAACATAGGCAACGCGATAACACACGTGTAAAACAAGATTTTTAAAAGTTTTCTCTTGGTTCGATTTGTTAAAGTCATTTTGTCGTTCTCACTTTGTTTCGTTCTTAATATTTATAGTTTTTATCCCAATCCGCTTTGGAAATTGCCATACCCTCAAAGTACTCTCTTGCGGTTTTACCCTTTTCTACAAACGCGGTCTTGGGCAATTCAACGCTCTTACCGTCCAACGTACTGCTAAAGAATTGATACGCCGTTTGGAATTTGAATATAGTAGGATTATTCAAGAACGTAGGGCTTGCCGAAACGCTCGCCGACCAATTATCCGCTTTCATCGCCGATTCGTAAATATCCCAAGCGCTCTTGCCGTACGTATCCATCGTATCGTATTGCGCCTTAGGCAATTCGTATTTCACCGCCGCGGGCATTTGCGCAACCGTCGTATATTTTTGTAAAGACGAATCTTTATAAATGAATTTAAGGAACTGCGCAACTTGTTCTTGCTTTTCTTCGTTGTTTTTAATGTTTGCATTCACGACGAGATACGACGACAAGCTGTCCGCAAGCGCAGCCGCTCTCCCTTCATTTTCGTTTACCGTGCCAAGTTCTTGTCCGGGCATCGTCATAAACTTAAACTGTCTGTTCTTCGCCGCAGGACCGTGTTCGTCTACCGAGTCTTGGCGTTCTTGCGCCGCCTCGCCATACCAGTAAACACCTTCAACGATCATGGCTACGGGATTATTTTTATACTTGCTTTCAATAAATTGCGTGAACGCTTGCTTGTTGGTGAAACCTTTGGTCGCGCAACCGTCAAAGAAATACCCGTTCGCCGTAAACAGACGGTACAAGAACTTCAACGCGTAATACATGCCTGCCTGTTGCTTGATTTCATAGCCGTTTTCATTGCTGATTGCTTTTTGTTCTATAACCGGCGTACCGTCGCTGTTAAAGCCCGTAATAATATCCGTCTTTTCCCCTTTACTGTCAAACGAGAAATGATAAGAAAGCTCTTTCGCGCCCGTATTCGCAAGCAACAAAGACTGGAATACGTAATTGAGATAGTGGTCGCTTGCACCCGTGTAGATAAACGGAATAACGCCCTTTTCGATCATTTGGTCGCACATATAGAAAAATTCTTCATAGGACGAAGGCAAACCGTCGTCGTACGTATCGTATTTCCCGTCAGGACCGGGCGAGAGTTTCTTGTTGGACGAAGATATAAACCCTCTGCCCGTATACGCTTTGCCCGTATACGAGGACGTCGCTAATTTCGCAGGTTTTTCCCCGTTCGCATCCGCAAAATAGAGATATTTGTTCGCAAGCACTTCCGCGTCGTACGTAACGCCGTTAAACGTCGCCGCCCAAGGCAACGAATAATAATTCCCGTCGTATGCTTGCAAATAACCCTTATAATCATCGTATAATTTGGATTCAATCGTACCCGTACCGTCGGCAAGCTCTTCCTTTACGATATCGCTGATATCGTATAAAAATTCACTTCTTGCAAGCGCTACGTAGTCCATAGATTCGCAGAAACTAATCGAATACGGCGAAGAAGGATAATTGTTCGCAAGTCCGTCGCCCGTGTTGTTTCTTTCAGGAACGACCACCGTTTCAATACCCGTTTCCGCCGTAAAATCTTTCGCCAGTTCTTCTAACCAAGCATATCCCAAACCCGAATCGCGCGTACTGATATACAATTTATTGCTATCCGTCGTCCCGCCCGGACCACCGTTCAACGGCGTACCGCCGCACCCACTCATCGCCGCAAGCGTCGCAACCGACGCAACACCAAGAGAAATTATTCTCGCACCTTTTTTCATACCATACCCTCCTACGTGCATACGCACCCTTTTTTATTTACGTCCATCCTTCAAAACCGCCGAAAATCGCCTCGACAAAATCTCGGATTTTAGTAGTTCTATTCTATCAAATCTAACCCCTAATGTAAATGTTTTGACTTGGCACAAAATTTATCCTAATACGTCTTATTAAGCCCAATTTAGCCCCTTTTTTAGTCATTATTTATCAAAACAGGTCTTTTATCGATTTTCAAAAGATGGTGATTTGTCAAACTAAGCGCAACACTTTTAAAAAGTTTAAATAAATCTCGTGGGAGTTCTTGTTTTATAGAAAAACCGTACGCTTACAGTGATAAGCGTACGGTTTTGTTGTATAAAGAATACCGCGCATTAGACGCGGTATTCTTTATACAACACAAGCGTCTATACAGTATTTCTTGCATAAACGCTTGTTCTTGGATCTACTGACCTGACTTGAACCCGTAAAGAACTTGAAAATCCCTTTAATTATAAGGGTTTCTGCAGGTCTTAACCAATTACTACCCAAATTTTGATTTTATAGTTTGTTCTCACTTATTACTTATATACAATCAAAAATAACCTCACGGCAACACTCTATATTTCTTGAAAACATAATTTGCTTTTCTAACAAATATTTATCCATAAAATTTTTTTTCTAATCACTAAAAAACGCTTGACATATTGTTCAGTATTATGATATCATAATAACCCAACCCGTCCAAACCAATAAAGCCGAGTACGGCTTATTTTTTTTTAAATCGTTTGTTCATTATTAAGATAATTATACCCCTTATCAAAAAATATGTCAAGCGATTTGAATTACTATTTTTTTTGTGGAGGTGAACCGTAATGACGTAATTTTTGAAAATTAAAACAAGACTAAAAAGACCTATAAAACTGTTGCAATTTTCGATTTTTTGGCAGCAGGATAAGGTTTTTGCCACAAACGCAGT
>SVHY01000029.1 GCA_015055545.1 Clostridiales bacterium | reverse complement strand
TACTCGGCGTATGGGGCGGTAAAAACGATTTCTTTGATATGAAAGGCGCGTTTGAAAAGCTTGCGGAAATTTTCCACGTGCAATTTGCTTACGCGCGTGCGGAAAAATCCTATCTCCACCCCGGTGTTTCCGCAACGGTTAGCTTGGGCGACGTGGAAGTGGGTTGTCTTGGTGAACTCGACCCTGCTATCGCGCTTTCGCTCGGTTTAGATAAAAAAGTGTACTTGGGCGAACTCGATTTGCAAGCGTTTTTAGCGCAAGCGGACGATAACGTGCGGTATACGAATTTGCCGAAATTCCCTGCGGTGGAACGCGACTTGGCGTTGATTGCAGACGAAAAACTCACCTGCGCGGAAATTGAAGACGTGTTGCTCCATTCCTGCAAGTACGTGACGAAAGCGCGACTTTTCGACGTATATCGCGGCGGACAAGTGCCCGAAGGGAAAAAGAGCTTGGCTTTCACGCTTACGTTTACGCCCGATAATAATACGGAAAAGGCTTTCACGCCCGAAACGCTTGATAATTTCGTGAAGAAGATTTTGAATAATCTCAAATTTAAGTTGGGTGTAGAACTGCGGTAATGAAAAGAACGGAAAAGATAACGGAATACGGATTTTTCAATATAGACAAACCGTCGGGGCTTACGTCCTCGACGGTAGTCAATAAATGCAAATGGCTTGCGGGTGTTCCGTGCGGACACATGGGTACGCTCGATCCTTTGGCAAGCGGCGTTTTGCCCGTCGGCGTGGGCAACGCCACCCGTCTTTTCGATTATTTTTTAGATAAGGATAAGGAATATATCGCCGAGTTTACGTTCGGCGTGTATGCAGATACGCTCGATTCTACGGTCGAACTTACCAAAACGGGGCGCGTTCCCACCGCCGCAGAAATCACGGCGGTATTGCCCGATTTTAAAGGCGAACAGTTGCAAATGCCGCCCAAATACAGCGCAAAAAGCGTCAACGGTCGTAGAGGTTACGAGCTTGCGCGGGCGGGCGTGGAATTTGAATTACAACCTAAAAAGGTGCGCATTGACGGTGTGGAATTGTTAGAACAGATAACGGACGACGTTTTCCGTTTCAAAATCCGTTGTGGCGGCGGCACGTATATCCGTTCGATTGCGCGTGATATTGCGGAAAAACTTGACACGTTCGCGGTAATGAGCGCACTTAGGCGTACGCAAAGCGGCGTGTTTACGCTGGATAAAGCATTGCCGTATGCAGAGCTGGAAAAAGACCCGACGGTGGAAGATTTAAAGGCGTTTTTAATCCCGACGGAAAGCGTATTGCCCTTTGAAACGCTTGCGCTTGTCGGCTACGTCGAACGTCGTTTTTTCAACGGCTTAGCGGTGGAAACGGAGAAAAAAGACGGCTTGTATAAGGTGTATAAAGACGGCGCGTTTTACGGCGTAGCCGAAGTAAAGGACGGTAAAGCTAAGGCGAAAACGAAATTATGTTAAACACGGTGCGTTTTACAAACAATTGCATAGACGAGAACGGCTGCGTATTGTTGCTCGGCGGATTCGACGGCTTGCACGTGGGGCATAAAAAACTCGTCGCGTGCGCCAAGGAATACGGCTTGCCAATCGGCGTAATGAGCATTATCGGCGGCAAAGACGGCGAGAGTTTGTTTACGCAAACGGAGCGCGAACGCATTTTTCAAAACGCAGGCGCAGATTTCGCGTTCTTTTTGCCTTTTGCGAACATTTGCGATTTGTCGGCTGAGAACTTTGCAACGTTGCTCGTGCAAAAATACGCGCCCAAAGCGTTTGTTTGCGGCGACGATTTTCGGTTTGGAAAAGGTGCGATGGGTACGCCGATATTATTAAAACGAGCCACCCATGTACCCGTTGAAGTGCAACCGCTCGTGGAAATGTACGGCGAAAAAGTCAGCGCGCGGGCGATTAAAAAATGGCTTGCGAGCGGTGAAACGGAGCTTGCAAGCGAACGACTTGGCAGAGAGTTTTTTCTTATCGGCAAGGTGGAAAAGGATAGACAAATCGGCCGAACCATCGGTTTCCCTACGGCGAATATACGGTATCCGCAGGGGAAATTTCCGCTCAAAACGGGCGTTTACGAAAGCTACGTCGTTGTGGACGGGAAAGCGTATAAAGGGATTACCAACTACGGCGCAAGACCGACGTTTGAAAATGCGCAGGTTTGGACGGAAACGTATTTGGACGGGTTCGACGGCGATTTGTACGGGAAAGAGTTAACGGTATATTTCCGTCGTTATTTGCGGGATATACGAAAGTTTGAAAACGGCGCGGCGCTTAAAAAGCAACTGCAAGAAGATATAAGGAGAGTACGCGAAAATGATTAAATTCGGACCGAGCGGGAACAGCGAAAGCTTTTACGCGGCAGGGTATGCGCACACCGAACAAGCGGCGACGTTCGTGAAAGAACGCGGGTTGAACTGTTTTGAATATTCATTCGGTCGTGGCGTACGGATTACGCAGCAAAAAGCGCTTTCAATCGGCGCAGCGTTTGCAAAAGAGGACGTGGAAATTTCCGTACACGCGCCCTATTTTATTAATTTCGCCAACCCCGACGACGAAATGGCGGCAAAATCGTACGGCTACGTTTTGGATAGTGCGAAAGCGTGTCAATTAATGGGTGGAAAGCGGATTGTTTTTCACCCCGCGGCGCAGGGCAAAGCCAACCGTTTTGAAGCGGTGGATTTGACGGAAGAACGGTTGAAGATTTTGCGTGAGTATATTTATTTGAACGATTTGCAGGATATGATTTTTTGCCCCGAAACGATGGGCAAGCTTGCGCAAATCGGTACGATTGAAGAAATTACGCGCTTTTGCAAGATAGACGAGGTATATACTCCGTGCGTGGATTTTGGACATATCAACGCAAGAGAACAGGGTTCACTCAGAACGGTGGACGATTATAAATCCCGACTTTCGTATATGATAGACGAGCTGGGCTTTGAACGTATACAAAAATTGCATATCCATTTTTCCAAAATCATGTACTCGGCAAAAGGCGAAGTGAAACATTTGACGTTTGCGGACGATATTTACGGGCCTGAATTTGAACCGCTTGCGATTGCGCTCAAGGATTTGCGGTTAGAACCGTATATCGTTAGCGAATCGGACGGTACACAAGCGGAAGACGCGGCTAAAATGCGTTCGATTTACGAAAAATTGTAAAAAACGGGGCGCGCGGATAAGGAAATTTTTCGTATAGCCTTGCCGTATACTTGACTATCGGTAAAATATTTGGTAAAATAGTGCATAGAAGGAGTTCGCGATGATACCAACCAACGGAAAAAAGATATTGCAAGCGTGCGGCACGGAAGCCGTATACACGGCGTGCGAATATCTAATGCGGTATATCACGGGCTTCGTTGCGGAAAACGGGTTCGTCATCGTCGATAAAACGGGTACGACGCTCTACACCGATAAACGGTATATCGAGGCGGCGGAAAAACTCGTGCAAGGCACGGACGTAAGGGCGGTTTTGTATCAACAAAACGACGCGATTAACCGTTTAAAGACCTATCAATCGGTTGGGATTTCATTCGATCAAACAAGTCATAGCGAATACGCTACGTTTGAAAAAGCGGGCGTGAAAATGGTGAACGTGGACGACGCGTTGTACAAGTGTATGACGGTTAAAAACGATTGGGAGCTGTCCCGTATCGAAAAAGCGTGTGAAATTGCCGAAGACGCGTTTTTAATGCTCTTGCCTGAAATTAAGGAGGTCATGACGGAAACGGAAGTAGCGGCGCTACTTGAATATAATATGCGGAAACTCGGTGCGCAAGGGCTTTCGTTTGAAACGATTGTGGCGTTTGGAGCGCACGCGGCTGTGCCGCATCATGAAACGGGTACGACCAAACTCAAATTCGGCGACGAAATCTTGATAGACTTCGGTTGCAAAATAGACGGATATTGTTCGGATATTACGCGCACGTTTTTATTTGGCGACGATAAAAAACACGAAGATTTTAAAAAAGCGTACAATCACGTATTGACGGCACATAACTTGGTGCAGGAAAAACTGGTGAGCGGCATGACGGGCGCACAGGGCGACGCTATTGCGCGCGACTTTTTGAAAAGTCAGGGTTTGGGCGAATTGTTTACCCATTCGTTGGGGCACGGTATCGGACTGAACGTACACGAATTTCCGTCCGTCAATCCCAAGAGCGAAACGGTGCTTGTGGACGGCATGGTCTTTTCCGACGAGCCGGGGGTGTACGATGCAGGCAAATTCGGAATACGGATAGAAGACACCGTAACGCTGCAAAACGGGAAAATAAAGAGTTTTATGAAAAAGACGAAAAAGGAACTCTTGATTTTATAAAAATAAAAAAATAAAAAAGTGGTACAAGGAGAAAAACACTATGGCACAAATTTTAGCAGGCGATATCCGTAAAGGCGCAACGTTTGAATACAAGAGCGGCGTTTACACCGTTACCGATTTCCAACACGTTAAACCGGGTAAAGGCGCGGCGTTCGTTAGAACGACTTTGAAGAACGTAGTTACGGGACAAGTATTGTCCAACGAAACGTTCAACCCCACCACCAAACTCGAAACGGCGCAAGTAGAAACGAAGAAGATGACGTATTCCTATTACGACGGCGAATTCTACGTATTCATGGACGAAGAATACAACCAAGAAATGCTCTCGTTCGACCAAGTAGAAGACGCGCTCAAATATATCAAGGAAAACGATATGGTAACCGTGAAATTCCTTTACGGCAAAGCGTTCTCTGTTGAACCTGAAAACTTTGTTGAACTCAAAGTTATCGAAGCAGAACCAGGCGTAAAGGGTAACACCGCAACCAACGTTATGAAGAACGCGAAAGTGGAAACGGGTGCGACCATTCAAGTTCCCATGTTCGTAGAAGAGGGCGAAACCATTCGTATCGACACGCGTACGGGCGAATACATGAGCCGCGTTTAATTGCTAAATAACACAAACGAAAGTGCAGGATAGGGGCATTGCGCCGTCCTGCATTTTTTGTAAGGAGAGAATAATGAAAGCAGTCGTACAAAGAGTAAAGCGAACCACGCTCAAGGTAGACGGTGAACTTATCAGCGAAATTCCGTTCGGGCTTACCGTGTTTTTAGGTGTGCAATGCGGCGACACGCGTGAACAAGCCGATTACCTTATGCGTAAGATTGCAGCTTTGCGCGTGTTTGAAGACGAGAACGGAAAAATGAATTTGTCCGTGAAAGACGTAGGGGGAGAAGTGTTGCTCGTTTCGCAGTTTACCTTGCTTGGCGACGCGTCGCACGGAAACAGACCGAGCTTTACTTTGGCAGAGCGTCCCGAACTTGCCGAGCCGTTATACGAGTACGCAAAAACACAGCTAACGGCACAAGGCGTAGTTGTAAAAGGGGGCGTTTTCGGCGCAGATATGCAAATTTTGCAAGCCAACGACGGACCCGTAACCATTCTTTTGGAACGTTGAATTTTTTGCGGACGTTGAAAAAAGGCTCTATCGTGAGTAGAATTTGACATTTTCGCTTGAATTTGGTGTTAAAACACAAAGGTGCAAAAACGGTCAAAAAACAAAGAAAAATCGTTAAAAATCATTTAATATTAAGCAATTCTACTGTGGGTAGAGTTGCTTTTTCGTTTGAGTAGAGTGGTAAAAACGCGGAGTAGAGCGAAAAACGGGTAAATAGGTTGTCTTTTTATGGAAATTGTTGTAAACTGTTATCGTGGCTTGCGGGTAAGCACACGTTTAAATTGAAAAATGCAGGAAATCTAAATTTAGAAGGTATAAAGTAATGCAAAAAACGTATCAAAAAAGACTTGGCTGGAACGAATCGGACGTGGAATTGACCACGCCGAGAATGGTGGAAGAATGTCCTGAAATCAAGTGCGGCGAAATTAAGGGAAAAGAAATCCCGTTGTTCTTTGCTACGGATAACAATTATTTACCCTTTCTTTCCATAACGTTGCAATCGATTAAGGAAAACTCTTCGCGCGAGTACGATTATAAAGTGTACGTATTACATTCGGGCGTTCGTAGCGATTATCAAGAAAAAATCGAGCGTTTTAGCGAAAAGGGGTTTGAAGTTTCGTTCGTGGACGTGACGGAAAAGCTCAAAGATATCGCGGCGGATTTGCATATGCGCGATTATTATACGTGTACCACCTATTTCCGCGTGTTTATCGCAGGTATGTTCCCGCAATACGATAAAGCGTTGTATCTCGATTGCGATACGGTGGTGCTTGGTGATATAAGCGAATTGTATTCCTACGATCTTGGCTCCAATCTAGTTGCTGGCGCGCCGTGCGAAGGGGTGAACTGCTTTGAAGTGTATAAACGCTACGTGCGTGAAGTGGACGGCTTGAATCCCGATTATTTCTTCAACGCGGGCGTGATTTTGATGAACTTGAAAGGTTTTAGAGAAGAAGGGTTCTATCAACAGTTTGCCGAGCTTTTGAGAAAATACAAATTTACGGTCATTCAAGACGAAGACTATCTTAACGTGCTTTGCCAAGACCGCGTTTTGCGTTTGCCCAGAGCGTGGAATAAAACCCCCGTTGCTCCCGATTATTTGGAAAGAAAGGACTTGCGGTTAGTGCATTATTTGATGACTTGGAAGCCTTGGCATTACGACGATATTCCCTACGGCGAATATTTTTGGGAATACGCGAAAAAGACGGAATTCTACGACGAAATCAAGGAGATGTACGATAGTTTTAACGCGACGGGCGTGGAAAAGGATAAGCAATGCGAAGCGAGTTTGAAAGCGCTTGCGGAAAGCGAAATTGCCAGAAAAGACGGGTATTTCAAAGTACACGGCAAACGGTACGGAAACGTAGAAAAAGCATAAAAGGGGTATACCATGGACGAGATGAAACTCTCGCAGGACAGACAAGAAGTGCTTGCGAGAATAGACGAATACGAAAAGAAAGGCTGGTTTGACAAGGACGTGGAAAACGACCCGCCCGCGCCTGAACTGTTGCCTGAAAAAGTGGACTATCTTTGCAAAAAGTTGTCTAGTAAAATTGCGCGGAACATTGCTAACCGCACGGCGGATAAGTTCTATTTAAAACTCATTAAAAAAGACGTGCTCGTGATCGACGCTATCAACGGGCAGGAAAATTTAGACGCACTGAAAAACGGCGCGATTATCACGTGTAACCATTTTTCCGCGTACGATAACTACGTCGTGTTCCACGGTATTAGAAAGGCGTTGCCTAAGAAATATCTGTATAAGGTCATTCGCGAGGGGAATTATACGAATTTCCCCGGGCTGTACGGATTTTTCTTTCGGCATTGTAATACGTTACCCCTTTCGAGTAACCGCAGAACGATGGTCAATTTCATGAGCGCGGTAAACACGTTGCTTACGCGTGGGGAATGTATTTTGATTTATCCCGAACAGGGCATGTGGTGGAATTATAGAAAGCCCCGACCTTTCAAAATCGGCGGTTTTAAAATGGCGTATCGCGCGAACGTGCCCGTGTTGCCTACGTTTATAACGCTTGAACACGATAAAGAACGCGTAGACGAACACGGTTATCCCGTGCAGCATTATACGCTCCATATCATGCCTGCGATTTATCCTAATACCGAGCTTGGTGAAAAGGCTGGTTCGGAAGAGTTGCGCGATAAAGCGTTTGCGGCGTGCAAAGCCAAGTACGAAGAAGTGTACGGCGTGCCGCTTACGTATACGACGGAAGAAGGGGGAGAACAGGCGTGATTTTATACTTGACCTTGATTTCCTTTTTCGGCTTGGCGATTTCGCTGTTGGTGAAATTTATTTACGGCGTAAGCTTTTTGCCCGTGCTGGGTTTTACCGCGCTTGCGATTGTGTTGGTGATTTTGGTGGACGGCTTGACGGCGACGGTTTGTAGGCTGTTACCTGCAAAATGCGCCGACCATACCAAGAAATTTTATAAAGTTTCCGCCAAGGAAAAGAAGTTTTACGAAAAACTGAAAATCAGAAAATGGAAAGATTATATCCCCGAAATCGGGCATTTCACGGGCTTTCGGAAGAATAAGATTGTCGACCCGAAAAGCGTGGAATATTTAGATCGGTTCTTGTTGGAAATTTGCTACGGTGAGCTGGGTCATTTTTACAGCATTTTTTTAGGTTTTGCGATTTTGGGCATGTTTTTCATAACCCCGCTTTGGTGGTCGATAGCGATTCCCGTAGCGGTGATCAATATCTTTTTCAACCTGCCGTCGCTGTTCATTTTGCGGTATAATTCGTACAAGCTCGTGATACTCAGAAAAAGCAACCTGCGCAAGCAAAAGCTTGCGCAATGAAATGCGCGCGTTGCGCGCATTGTGGAAAAATCAAAAACGGGAGCGTATCCGTTGTTGGATGTGCTCTTTTTTTGCGCGCGCGTACAAAAAATAAAAAAATTTTAAAAATTTGCGAAAAAAAGAGTGAATGAGAAAGTTTTGTCGAAATAATATATATAGAGAGTATGCGCGCGTAATGAAATGAAAAGCTTTGCGTTTTTAATGGATAGGCGAAGAACCGCCAAAGGCGGTAAAAGCGCAAAACTGCGTTTTGCTTTTAAGTGGGCTAGGTTCTGCCTTGCGGCAGCGCTTGCCAGCGGGGCGTAAGGGTTTTATCCTTACAACCCACCAGAAACTAAGTTTCTGGACTTCTAACTATAATCTTTCCGCAATTATGCATTTTGCATTATGCATTTTTACAAAAAACTATAAGGAGTGCTGAAAATGGAATACGCTTGCGTTAGAGAGCGCGTTTGTGCGCAGGAAAATCAGTTCTTTTCACCGTACGCGAAAAAGTCCGCGGAAACGGCGGGTAGAGCACGCGAAGAAAAAAAATGCGATTTCCGTACCGATTTCCAACGGGATCGCGACCGTATCATTTACAGTAATTCCTTTAAACGCTTGAAAAATAAAACGCAGGTCTTTTTCGCGCCCGAGGGGGATCATTACATTACCCGCTTAACGCATACGCTCGACGTGTCGCAAATCGCGCGCTCGATTGCAAGAACGCTTGCGCTCAATGAAGACCTTGCGGAAGCTATCGCGCTTGGGCACGATTTGGGGCATACGCCGTTTGGGCACGTGGGCGAAAGAGTTCTTGCGGGGTTGTCGTCGCAAGGGTTTTATCATAACGAACAATCGCTCCGAGTTGTTGACCATATCGAAAAGGACGGCAGGGGGCTTAATTTAACGCAGGAAGTGCGCGACGGGATTTTACAGCACAAGAGTTCGGGGAAGCCCGCTACTTTGGAAGGACAAGCGGTGTCGCTTGCGGATAGAATTGCATATATTAATCACGATATTGAAGACGCGGTACGCGCGGGGATTTTGCGCGTGGACGAGCTGCCGAAAAAAGCCGTAAAGGTGCTTGGCGCGGAAACGAAAACGCGGATTAACACCGCGATTACCGATATATACAAGACGTCGTATAATCAGCCGTTTGTGAAAATGTCGGAAGAAGTAATGGCGGCGACGAACGAGCTGCGCGCGTTTATGTTCAAGCGCGTGTACGAGCTTGCGAATAAGTCCATTCAAGAACGCTCCGAGCGTATGCTTGCGCAAATGTTCGAGTATTTCATGAAACATATCGAAAAATTGCCGAAAGGGTATTTACGATTGCTCGAAAAAGACGGGAAAGAACGGGTGGTGTGCGATTATTTGTCGGGCATGACCGATCGATACGCTATTGCGGTGTTTGAGAGCTTGTTTATCCCCGCTACCTTTTCCGTAGGGGGCGTATTATGAGCGGGAGCAGAGGTTTGGATTTTCGGTTCATGCAAGAACTGAAACAAAAAAACGATATTATCGAAGTGATCGCAAGCTACGTTGCCTTGGATAAAAAGGGGAACACGCATTGGGCGTGCTGTCCGTTCCACCACGAGAAAACGCCGTCGTTTGCCGTCAATCAAGCGGATCAGTTTTATCACTGTTTCGGTTGCGGTGTTTCGGGCGACGTAGTGAAGTTCGTGCAGGAGATTGAGAGTACGGATTTCATGGGCGCGGTTCGGATTTTGGCGGGGCGCGCGAAAATGGCTGTGCCCGAAAGCAATTTCGATACGGAAAAAGCTGCGGAAATGAAGAAAAAACGCGATCAAATGTCCGCGATTATGCTGGATAGTGCAAGGTTTTATCTGTCTAACTTATACAGCGGCGACGACCGCGCGCAAGCGCACCTTGCGTATATCCAAAACAGAAAACTTTCGCCTACTACGGTGAAGAAGTTCGGGTTGGGTGCGTCGCTTGATTTCTACGGCTTGCCTGATTATTTGGCTGGGAAAGGGTATTCTCGGCAAAATCTGCTCGATTGCGGGGTGCTTGGCGAAACGAAGAACGGAAAGCTTATCGACGCGCAGGGTGGACGGTTGATTTTTCCGATTATCAACGCGTTCGACGAAGTAGTGGCGTTCGGCGGCAGACTGCTTGAAAAATCGGATTTTGCAAAATATAAGAATACGAAAGAAACGCTACTGTTCAACAAGAGCAAAACTTTGTACAATATCAACCTTTTGAAAAAGCTCAAACGCAAACAGCCTATTCAAAACGTGATTATGGTAGAGGGGTATATGGATACCATTTCCCTCTATCAAGCGGGGTTTGAGAACGTGGTTGCGTCCATGGGTACGTCGCTCACCAAAGAACAGGCTCGGCTCGTTAAGCGGTATTCGGATACCGTGCTCATTAGCTATGACGGCGATTTCGCGGGACAGAAAGCGGATTTGCGCGGTTTGGAAATTTTAAACGACGAGCATTTGACCGTGCGCGTAGTGCCTATGCCCGACGGGTTAGACCCCGACGACGTGGTGAAAAAAGGTAAGGACGAATATCAAAAATGCTTGGACGCGGCGATGCCGCTAATCGATTATAAAATCCATGCGTTAGAGCGTAAGTACGATTTGTCGGCGACGGAAGATAAGCGGAAGTTCGTGGCAGGGGCGTTAAAAGTGGTTGCGAGCGCGGACAGCGAGAGCGTGAAAGAAGAGCTACTCAAAAAATTGCGCGACAAGACGGGGATAAGCTATCACGCGTTGGAACGGGATTTACAGCGCGCGGCGAAAGATACCGCCGTGGACGATACGCCGACGGAACCGCTGCAAAACAAGATTGCGGAAGTGGCGTCGGGCGCGGCACAGACGGTGAAAGCGGTACGGTTTATCTTGGCGGCAAAGCTGTTTAACGCGGCGTATGCAAAGGCGTTTGACGTAAACGGGCTTTCGTTTAGCGAACAATCCCACCGCGTGATTGCCGATTATATCGCAAAACAGGAAAGCTCGGGCGAGCGTATACGACCGAGCGAACTGTTTGAAATGCTGGACGAGGACGATAGCGAATTGAGCGCGATTTTCGATTTGAACTATGAAGACAAGCTCTCGGGCGAGATTGCGGCGCGGTTCTTCTCGGACAGTGTACGCTCTATTCAGAGAGCGGAAAAGGAAAAAACGCTTGCGCGTTTGAACGAAGAATACGCAAACGAAACAAACGAAGAAAAACGCAAAGAGATTGCGAAAAAAATCGCAAACTGCGTAAGAAAAAAATAAAAAAACGGGAATCGTTTTTATATAAACGGAGGATAAAAGGGTGAATATATCCGAACAACAACTCAACGAAATTGTAAATGGGATTGTCAACAACTACGGGAAGAAAGGAAGTATTTCCACGAACGCACTTTGCGATATTATGGAAAAATACGACACGAATCCCAACCAAATTGATTACGTATACAAGTCGCTTAGCGAAGCGGGTATACAAATCGTGGACGAGGATCAGCGGGATAGGGAGCTGTTTGAACAGGCGCTTGCCGATATCGGCTTGGACGACCCTGTTAAAATGTACCTCAAAGACATCGGTAGAGTCCCGCTTTTGTCTGCCGACGAGGAAGTGGATTTGGCGCGGCGTATGCAAGAGGACGACGCGGCGGCAAGAAAACGTTTGTCCGAAGCTAACCTGCGACTCGTCGTTTCCATTGCGAAACGGTACGTGGGACGGGGTATGCTCTTTTTGGATTTGATTCAAGAAGGGAATTTGGGGCTGATGAAAGCCGTCGAAAAATTCGATTATCAAAAGGGGTTCAAGTTCTCTACGTACGCTACGTGGTGGATTAGACAATCGATTACGCGTGCCATTGCCGATCAAGCGCGTACCATTCGTATTCCCGTGCATATGGTGGAAACGATCAACAAACTCACGCGCGTGCAACGGTTATTGCTCCAAGAACTGGGCAGAGAACCTACGCCCGAAGAACTTGCGGAAAAAATGGGCGTTACCATAGAACGCGTTTGCGAAATTCAAAAAATCGCGCAAGACCCCGTTTCCTTGGAAACGCCGATCGGCGAGGAAGAGGATAGCCATCTTGGCGATTTCATCGAGGACGAAAAGACGACGACCCCCAGCGATTCGGTGGCGTTTACCATGCTCAAAGAACAGCTTTTAGGCGTGCTCGATACTCTGACGCCGCGCGAAGAAAAGGTGCTTAGACTCCGTTACGGTATTGACGACGGAAAACCCAGAACGCTGGAAGAAGTGGGTAGAGAATTCAACGTTACGCGTGAACGTATCCGTCAAATCGAAGCGAAAGCGCTTAGAAAACTCCGTCATCCCTCGCGTAGTAAACGCTTGAAGGACTTTCTGGAATAATGGGGTACGGTAAGCGTATTGATACGCTTTGTAGCTTACTCGCGCCCGTAAAGACATTTGCGGACGTGGGGTGCGACCACGGGTTCTGCACGGAATATATGCTCGAAAACGGGCTGTGTGAATACGCCGTGTTTTCCGATATCAGCAAGGGAAGTTTAGCAAAAGCGGAAGCACTGCTTGCGCCGTTCGTGGCGGCGGAAAAGGCAAAATCCGTGCTCGGCGGCGGGTTTTACGGCGTGCCGTCCGATATCGACGAAGTGTTGATTGCGGGTATGGGCGGCGCGGAAATCATTGCGATTTTGTCCGATAGCAAAACGGGGTTTATGCCCAAACGGTTCGTTTTACAACCTATGCTCAACGCCGACAAGGTGCGTAAGTTTCTCTTGGAAAACGGCGGGTATATCGAAAGGGATTTTACCTTTGCCGACGGAAAATTTTACGACGTTATCGTAGGTGGAAGAGCGGGCGAAAAACAGACCGCGCCGTATACGGACGACGAATACGAATTCGGACGGGAGAATTTGCAAACGAAACCCGCGGCGTTTGTGGAACGGACAAAAAAACAGCTCGCGAATTTGGAAACGTATTTGGCGGCGGCGAATATGCAGGAAGAAAGCCGTAAGCAGCTGATACAGCGAAAAAAACGCTTGCAGGGAGTGCTTGACATATGCGATTGAACGAAGTGTACGGAATACTCGATACGGTTGCGCCGAAATCGCTTTCGGACGAATATTGCGCGCGATACGGCGCGTACGATAACAGCGGGATATTGCTCGATACGGGCGACGAAATTAAGGGCGTTTTATTTTCGTTGGATTTGACGAAAACGGCGATTGACAAGGCTTTGCAAACGGGCGCGAATTTGCTCGTTACGCATCATCCCGCTATTTACTCAAAAATCGCGGATATTAAAGCGAGCGATTATTTGGGTGAAAAGATCGTCCTGTGTTTGAAAAACGGGATATCCGTTATCGCTATGCATTTGAATTTAGATTGTGCGGACGGCGGTGTGGACGCGTGTTTGACGGTCGGCGTGAGCGAAAGTGCGGGTGGACAACAACCCGTTTGCGCGGTGATGCATACGCTCTCGTTAGGCGGGTACGGACGGGCGTACGATTTGCCGAGTATCACTTTGGGAAATTTGGCGAAGAACATGGAAAAGACCTTTTCGACGAGCCGTGTACTCGTATACGGCGACGAGAAAAAGGAAGTGAAACGTGCGGCGAGTTTTTGCGGCGCGGGCGCGGACGAAGACGCGATAGCGTTTGCGATTGCGCAGGGTGCGGACGTGGTGGTGTCGTCCGATTTTAAACATCATATTTTGCAGTTGGCAGTAGAAAAAGGTTTGGGCGTAATCGTGCTTACGCATTATGCGTCCGAAACTTACGGATTTGAAAAATATTATCAAAAAATCCGTTCAAGCATATCGTTGCCGTGTGTTTATCACGTGGACGAAATCATGCTTTGACGGGAGGAGTTTTATATGTTACAAGCTATTTTACATTATCAGGAAATCGACAGAAAGCTGTTTAAGCTGGAAAACGAGCTGGCGGAAAGCGAAGAGAGAAAAAAGTACGTGAAACTTCAAAAGTTCTTGAAAGTCGCGCCCGAAAAGTTGGACGCGTTAGAAGTGAAGGCAACGTCGCTTAAAGCGGAAACGGACGCTTTGGCGAAAAAGTACGAACAGGTTGAAGCTACGCTTGCGGATTTTGAGAACTTGGAAGAACTCATCGGCGGCGGTGCGGATATCGCGTTCTATAAAAAGAAAGCGCAGTCGGTTGTGGAAATGCTCCGCAAAATCAAGGCGGACCTCGGTACGCTCGTCGAGGCGATTAAGGCGACGGACGAGGAATATAAAAAGCTGAAAAAACAGGTTATCGCGGCGCAGAAACAATACGGTGAAGCGGCGGAAAGCTATAAGGCGGTGAAAGCGGCGCGCGAGGACGAACGCAAAGCAATCGAAAAGGAACTTGCAGACGCGGAAAAGAAGGTGGACGCGCAAATGCTTGCTCGGTATCAAACCAAACGCAAGGAAAAACTCTTCCCCGTCGTGGGCGAACTGTATGCGGGCAGATGTCCGTTTTGCAGTATGGAACCGCCGATTGCCGCAAAGAGTAATTTGGCGGCGGGCATAGAGTGCGACCATTGCCACAGAATTATTTTTGAAAAATAACGGAAGCCGCACGTTTTTGATCGCGTTTTGCATACGATAAAACGTGAAAAAGGTTAGAGCGGAAATTCATTTAGGCAGTATACGGAATAACGCCAAGGCTTGGAAAACGGTAACGAAAACCAAGCTTTGCGCGGTGGTAAAAGCAGATGCGTACGGGCACGGCGCGGAAGAAGTGGTTTGCGCGTTGTCAGGGGTTGCGGATGCGTTCGCGGTAGCGATTTTAGACGAGGCTGTTTCGATTAAAACGGCGGCGTGCGGGAAAGATATTCTCATCTTCACGCCCCCGCTTGACGAGAAGCAGGTCTTGCGGGCGGCAAAGGACGGATTCGTTCTAAGCGTACCCGATTTGTGGACGGCAAAGCTCGTTGCGCATACCTGCGAACGGGAAAACGCTCGTGCGCGCGTACATTTAAAAGTGAATACGGGTATGAACCGTTACGGTATGGGTTTGTCCGAGCTTGGGAAGTGTTGTAAGCTGTTTTTGAATAATCCGTTGGTGGACGTGGACGGCGTATATTCGCATATCTATGCGGAAACGCTATCAACGGCGAATAGACAACGCGAAGATTTTATGAAAGCGGTTGGCGTTTGTAGAAAGTATTTCCCTAACGCGGCGGCGCATTTGAGCGCGACCTACGGGGCAACCCTTGGAAAAAACTTTGCGCTGGATATGGTGCGGATTGGTATTGGTTTGTACGGGTATTTGCCCGATGGGGCGAATAAACGAAACGCGCCCGTTTTGAAAAAAGGCATGACGGTGTATGCGAGTGTGGCGGCGAGTCGGAAATATACGCGCGGCGGCGCGGGATACGGCGAGCGGGCGAACGTAAACGAGCGAACGAAACGCTTGTACGTAGTGCGGGCTGGCTATGCGGACGGGTTCTTGCGTAAGGCGCAAAACGGTGCTGTGGGCGAAGAAGACAACGTGAACAACGCTTGTATGGACGTGACGCTGCGGACGGGGAATTGTCGGCGCGGGACTGAGATTGCGTTGCTTACCGACGCGGACGAAACGGCGAAAAAGACGGGTACTATCTCGTACGAAGTGTTGTGCGCGGCGACGAGAAGAGCGGAAAGGATTTATGACTACGAATAGATTACGGTTTGTAACGGGCGAAGAAGATATCGCCATGCGCAAGAAAAATTTGCGCGCGTACATGAAAGAAAAACGGGGCGAAAACGAAAACCGCGACGGGAAAGAAACGCAGATGCTGGAAAATTTGTTTTCTGAGCGCGCGGGGCTTATCCAAAAAGGCGAAACAAAAAAATGGTTCGTGTATTTGTCCTTTTCGTCCGAGGCGCGTACGGATTTAGTGATTGAGAGATTATTAGAACTTGGACAAGAAGTATTTTGTCCGCGCGTGGACGGTAAAGATATGTACGCCGTGCGATACGGGGAGGATTTTAGCCTTTCTAAATACGGCGTGCGCGAACCCGTGGGCGAGATATATAACGGCGAAATGGATATCGTTATCCTGCCCATGCTTGCCGTGGACGGGCAGGGCAACCGCTTGGGCTACGGCGGGGGGTATTACGATAAATGGCTTGCCGCGCACCCGAATTGTAAACGCGTAGCGTTCGTGTTCGACATGCAGCTATTAAAAGAAGTACCCAGCGAAGAAACGGATCAGAAGATGGATATGATTATCACGGACAAGCAGGTGCTTTTTGTGAAAGAAATATAAAACGGAAGGAAGAAAGATTATGGCAAACGTAAAGAAAAAACTTAAAAAAATCGGTAGACAGATTTGGGAGCTGTTTAAAGCGTCTATCCCTGCGTCGCTTATGTATTTTTGCGCGGGTACGATCTTGATGATGATCACGATGAAAGGTGATGTCGTTACTTGGGACGGGAAAAAACTTGCGTGGACGCTCGTATGTATTCTCGCGGCGATGGGGTACGATGCTCTCGTTACTTACGCACAGGGCGGCAACGCTTACGAAATGCTCGTTTCGGGGAATATGAAACGTAATTCCGCGTATACGGCAGGCGGAGAATTGAAAATTTCGTCGCATAAATACGCGAAGGAATACCGCACGTGGAAAGGGTTTGCGGTCGGCGCGTTTATGGGACTTTTCCCACTCCTTACGGGGATTATATTCGGCGCGAACCAAGCGGCAATCGACGGCATATTGCTCACGGGCGAAGGCTCGATTTCCAAGGGCTTGGCAGTAGTTATGATTATCTGTTTCCTGCTTTCGGGTTGGTCGATTTTGCCTTTCTATTACATGAACGCGGGCGGTGCGGGGATTAATTATTTCGTTACTTGTTTGTTTGCGCTTATTCCCATTGCCGTTACGGGCGCGATGTATATCGTTGGTGCGTACGGACGTAGAAACAAGACGATTAAGGCGCAAGAGCTGGCGGACAGAGCGGCGCAAGCGGAAGCGAAGAAGGAAAAGAAAATCAATTACGGCGGCTTGCCCGGGACGAAACCTAAAAAGCGGAAATAAGGCGTTATGCGGATTATCGGCGGTGAATTTAAAAGCAGAATACTTGCGGATTTTGCGGGCGACGACGTGCGCCCCACGTCCGATCGTGCGCGCGAGGCGTTGTTTAATATCCTTGCTCGGAAAGTGCCGCTTGCGCGCGTGCTGGATTTATTTTCGGGTAGCGGCGCGCTGGGTATAGAAAGTCTTTCGCGCGGCGCAAAAGAAGTGGTTTTTAACGACGCGGCAAAAGACAGCGTTGCCTTGCTCAAAAAGAATTTGACTACGTTGAAACTGATAAGCAGCGAACGCGTACAAATTTCCAATCGCGATTATTCCGTTTGCTTGGACTACGTTACGGGGAAGTTTGATATTATCTTTTTAGACCCGCCCTATCGGTTTGATTACGGAAAAACGGCGCTCGAAAAAATCGCTCGAAAGGGGTTACTTTCCGACGACGGCGTTATCGTTTACGAGCGCGACCGCGCGTTTGAGGGCGAGATTGCGGGTTTGGAAAAATACGACGAGCGCAAGTACGGAAAGGCGATATTTACCTTTTTCAGGAGAGAAGTATGATAACGAAATGTGTGTTTGCAGGTACGTTCGACCCGCCTACCTTGGGACATAAAGCGACGGTGGACGATTGCTTGAAAATGTTCGACGAAGTGGTGATTGCTCTGTTGGTCAATCCCAACAAACAACCTGCTTTTAGCGTGGAACAGAGAAAAGAGATGCTTGCGATTGATTACGATAACGAACCGCGCGTGAAGGTCGTTGAATTTACGGGTACAGCAGTGGAGCTGATGAAACGCGAGAACGCGACGGCGTACGTGCGCGGGATTCGGAACGGCGTGGATTTAGACTACGAGAACGCGAATTTATATGCAAGCAAGAAATTAGACGAGAATTTCACGGCGGTGTATCTGCCTTGTAGACAAGAGCTGTTGCACGTAAGTTCGTCTATGGTGCGGAGCAGTTTGCAATTTTCCACGCCAATCGACGAATACGTAAGCGTCGGTGTGAAAACGTATATAGAAAGATTGATACGAGAGAAGAGGAGCTAAATATGTTAGAGAAACAAAATTTTATTCCAGAACCTGAGGAATTTATCCATGAAACGCCCATGACGGCGGCGCTCAAAGCGATTAAGAAAGAACGCGACGAAGAAGTACGACAAGTGATTGCGGGCAAGAGCGAGAAAATGCTCATCGTCGTAGGACCGTGTTCGGCGCACGAACCCGCGCCGACGCTCGAATATATTTCCCGTCTTGGCAAGCTTAACGAGAAAGTAAAAGACAAGCTTGTGATCGTGCCGAGAATTTATACGAACAAGCCCAGAACCAAGGGCGTTGGCTATAAGGGTATGTTCTTGCAGCCCGATCCCGAGGGTACGGCGGATATCGTGCGCGGGATTCGGAGTATTCGGCAGTTGCACCTTGCGGCGATGAACGAATCGGGGTTGACGGCGGCGGACGAAATGCTGTACCCTGAAAATACGGCGTACGTAGAGGACCTGCTTTCCTATCACGCGGTGGGTGCACGAAGCGTAGAAGACCAATTGCATAGACAAGTGGCAAGCGGTATTGATACGCCCGTGGGTATGAAGAACCCGATGAGCGGGAATATTCTTGCTATGATGAACTCTATTTTCGCGGCGCAAAGCCCGCAGGTGTTCAAGTACAGAAATTATCAAGTGAGTTCGGACGGTAATCCGTACGCGCACGCGATTTTGCGCGGCGGTGTGGACGGTTCGGGTGCGGATATTCCCAACTTCCACTACGAAACGGTGATGCAGGTTGCGGAAATGTACGCGGGCGGGAAATTGCAAAACCCTGCGGTGGTCATCGATTGTAACCACTCTAATTCGGGGAAACAGTTCCGTCAGCAAATCCGTATCGCGGAAGAAGTTATGCAAAACCGTCGGTTTGATAAGGATTTTAAAAAGCTCGTTAAAGGGTTTATGATTGAAAGTTTCTTGGTCGAGGGTTCGCAAAAACACGACGAAGTGTTCGGGAAATCCATCACCGACCCGTGTCTTGGTTGGGAAGATACCGAAAGACTTTTGTGTGATTTGGCGGAGCAGGTGTAAAGGAGAGTTTGGATATGAAAATAGCGTTTTTAGGACCGGAGGGCAGTTATTCGCATTTGGCGGCTCGTTCCTTTTTGAAAGTAGAAGAAAGCGCGGAAACGACGGGGCAGGGCTGGGACGAATGTATTCCCTTCCGCAATTTTCCCGAAGTCTTTCAAGCGGTAAAAAGCGGGCGCGTGGACGCGGCTGCCGTGCCTATTGAAAACAGTTTACAAGGCGGCGTTTTGCAAAATCTCGATTTGCTGCAATCGTCCGAAGATTTGTATGCGGTGAAAGAGTTGGTCGTTCGTGTAGACCACCGTTTGGTGTATAAAGAGGGCGTGAAATTTTCGGAGATTGGACGGGTGTATTCGCATAGACAAGCCCTCGATCAATGCGCGGGATTTTTGAGTCGTGAAATGCCGTTCGCGTCGCTTAGGGAAACGGAATCGACGGCGTTTGGCGTAGCGCGTGCGATGGAAGACGAAACGGGCAAGAGCGCGGCGATTGCAGGCGCGCATACGGAAAACTTGCGTAGCGGGTTCGTGCTTGGCGAAACGAGTATTTCAGACGAACCGAACAACTTCACGCATTTCTTGCTTATCAAAAAAGGTAAAGAAAAATTGCCCGCGCACGGCAACCGCGTGTTCTTTTCCGCCGTTTGTCCGCATAGACCGGGGAGTTTGTTAGAGCTTTTGCAAATCATTGCAAAATACGGCATTAACATGACGAAAATCGAAAGCCGTCCCGTGAAAAATAAGGTGGGCGATTATCGGTTCTTTATCGAAGCGGATTGTGATTTGGGTAGCGAACAGGTGCAAGAAACGTTTGCCGCTATCCAAAAAGATACGCTGGAATGGAAACTCTTGGGCGCGTATACGCATATTCAATGAATTGCAAACTGCGTTTGCGTGAATTGAAATAAATTTCATGAATTGCGCCTGACGGCGCGTAAATTGCAAAACAAAGTTTTGCATTGTGGAAATATTACAATAATGACGGCAAAGCCGTCAATTCACGAACGCGTAGCGTTCAATTCACGCGCTTGAAAAGCGCATTTCACGAAAAGCTTGGTTTTTCAATTCATTTATGATTATACTTTTCTCTTATTTTACGGTACATATAAAAAGGGGGAAAGTTATGAAAAAGAAACTTGGTTTTGCGCTAGGTGCAGGCGGTAGCCGCGGTGTGGCGCATATCGGATTTTTACAAGCGATGGAAGAAGCGGGGATAAAACCCGACTTTATTACGGGCTGTTCCATGGGCGCAGTCGTTGGTTCGGTGTATGCCGCAGGTATGCCCGTGCAGACGATGAAGGAGATTTTGTGTAATTTGCGTATGCGCGATTTACTCGCGCCGACGGGGAAACGCGGCGGATTGTTCGATACGCGAAAAATGCACGAGCTGTTTTTGAAGTATTTGGGCGATATTGAATTTTCAAATTTGAAAACGCCTTTTGCTTGTACCGCGGTGGATATGATTACACAAACGCTGGTCGAGTTTTCGGACGGGAAAGTGGCAGACGCTGCGGTTGCCTCGGCGACCATTCCTGCGATATTTAGACCGATTACGAAAGGTAAAATGCGGCTTGTTGACGGCGGGGTTTTGGAACGCGTGCCATTTCGGCTCGTTAAGAAAATGGGCGCGGACGTGGTGGTTTGCGTGGACGCTTTGGGTTGGCGTGAATGTAAAAAGAGATTTCCAAATACCGTTGGTACGTTGTTTGAAACGATTGATATTATGGACAATCACCGTACGAAAACGCAGCGGGAAGCGTATCGGGATTTGATTGATTTTTGGTTAGAACCCGAGCTTGGGAATCTTAGTCAATATTCCTTGAAAAAGCTGGATTTTATGTGCGAAAAGGGATATGAGCTTGGCAAAAAATACGCGGACGAGATTAAAGCCGCGCTGCAATAAAAAGGATAAAAAATGGATTTATTCGATTTCAACAACAACGAAGAAACGGCGAAACCGCTCGCGGAGCGTATGCGCGCAAATTCGCTCGGTGAGTTTATAGGGCAAAAGCATATCGTTGCGGAAGGCTCGCTTTTGCGGCGCGCGATTGCCACCGATCGTTTGGGTAGTTGCATTTTTTACGGCCCGCCGGGCTGCGGAAAAACGACGCTTGCGAATATTATCGCGCTGGGCACGAACGGGGAATTTATCAAACTCAACGCCGTCAACGCAGGCGTTGCGGACGTGAAAAAAGCCGTGGAAACGGCGCGGGAGAATTTGAAACTGTATAACAAGCGCACCTATTTGCTGCTGGACGAATGTCATCGTTTTAATAAAACGCAAAGCGATTCGTTGTTGCCTGCTATCGAACAGGGTACGATTATTTTTATCGGTTCGACGACGGAGAATCCGTACGCGGCGATGACGCCCGCTATCGTGTCCCGTTGCCGTGTGTTTGAATTTCGGCACTTGACGGACGAGGATATTATCGGCGCGTTGCAAAGCGCTATTAAAAATCGCCACAAGGGGTTGGGTAAACAAAACGTCGTGGCGGACGACGAGGCGATAAAGCATATCGCGCGTATGGCGGCAGGGGATTTGCGCTCTGCCTATAACGCCTTGGAGCTTGCCGCGATGACGAGTGGCACGGACGAAAACGGACAGGTGCATATCACGCTTGCGGATGCGGAACAGTCCATTCAAAGAAAGGCGCTTTCTTACAACGAGGACGCGTATTACGATTTCCTGTCGGCGTTTTGTAAATCGCTGCGCGGTAGCGACGCGAACGCGGCGTTGTATTACGCGATGCGCTTGATCGAAGGCGGTTGCGACCCTATGCTCGTTGCTCGTCGACTGGTCGTACATTCGGCGGAGGACGTTGGTATGGCAGATCCGCGCGCGTTGCAAATTGCTACATCGGCGATGTACGCGTTGGAGAAAATCGGGTATCCCGAAGCGATGATTCCGCTCTCTGAAGCGATCGTGTACGTTTGCGAGGCGGAAAAGAGTAATTCGGTGGTAAGCGCCATGCACGCGGCGCAAGCGGACGCGCGGGAAGTGCGCGACGATAATGTGCCGCCGTATTTGCGCGACAATTCGTTCGGGAGCAAGGAAGACAAAGCGCAAAGCGCTAAATATAAATATCCGCATAATTACGGCGGGTACGTAGAACAGCAGTATTTGCCCGACGCGATTAAGGATAAAGTGTATTATACGCCGAGCGGAAACGGATACGAACAGGAAGTCGTGCGTATTCGTGCGCGTAAGGGAAAGAAGAGATAGGGGCATACCATGTATGCGTTGAAAGGAGAAAGTTATGAAGTGTTTGTATTGTGATTGCACGGATAGCAAGGTAATCGATTCGCGCTCTGCCGACGACGACAGAACGATACGCCGCCGTAGAGAATGTACGGGTTGCGGGCGGCGGTTTACTACTTACGAAACGATTGAAGTTATTCCCGTTTTGGTGGTGAAAAATAACGGCACGAGGCAGGCGTATAACGCGGAAAAGGTGCGAAACGGTATTATCAAGTCTTGCGAAAAACGGCCTGTGCCCATGGCGGTTATCGACGAAGTGGTTGCCGATATTTCCAAGCAAATCTACAATAGCATGGAAAGCGAAATTACGACAAAGACCATTGGGGAAATGGTTATGGAACGCTTGAAAAAGGTGGACGAAGTTGCGTACGTGCGTTATGCGTCCGTTTACCGTTCGTTTAAGGATTTGTCGTCGTTTATGTCCGAACTCAAACAAATGATGAAAGAAGAGAAGAAAAAATAAATCAATGCATAATGCTTAACGTACAATGCAATCGTGGGTGCATTTTATGAAAATGACAAAAAAGGTGCTTGTCGGCGGTGTGGAAGTCGGTGGCGGCACGAGTGTGAAAATTCAATCCATGACGACGACGAAAACCGCGGACGTGGAAAAAACGACGGCACAAATCCACGCGTTGGAAAACGCGGGCTGTGAGATCGTGCGCGTGGCGATCGCGGACGAAAACGACGCGTGCGCCGTTAAAGACGTCGTTTCCAAAATTCACGTGCCGTTGGTCGCGGATATTCATTTTTCGCCCAAGCTCGCCGTTACGGCAATCGAAAACGGGGCGAATAAGGTGCGAATTAATCCGGGGAATATCGGCGGGGAAAAGGAAATTAAGTTCGTTGCCGATTGCGTGAAGGCGCATAATATTCCCGTGCGCGTGGGCTCGAATACGGGCAGTATCGAAAAGGAGTTTTTGCAAAAATACGGCAAAAACGAATATTCGCTCGTGGAAAGCGCGCTCTATAACGTATCCGTTTTGGAAAAGTTCGGCGTGCGGGATATCGTCATTTCCGTCAAGGCGTCCGACGTTGCGCTCACCAAGCGCGCGTATACGTTGCTTGCGCAAAAGACGGATTATCCCTTGCATTTGGGTGTAACCGAGGCAGGCACGACGGAAGCGGGGATTGTGAAAAGCGCCGTCGGGATAGGCAGTTTGCTGCTTAACGGTATCGGCGATACGATTCGCGTTTCGCTTACGGACGACCCCGTTAAGGAGGTGGACGCGGCGAAGCTCATTTTGCGGGCGTGCGGGCTGGATACGGCGTTTGTGGAAGTGGTTTCTTGCCCGACCTGCGGACGGTGCGCGTGGGAGAGTATGCGACTTGCGGAAAAGGTTACGGCGTTCGTAAAACCGTATAAAAAACGGTTAAAAATTGCGGTGATGGGGTGCGTGGTGAACGGTCCGGGTGAAGCGAAGGACGCGGACCTTGGGATTGCGGGCGGCAACGGGAGTTGTTTGCTCTTTAAAAAGGGTGAACCGTATAAAAAGGTGGACGCGAGCCAAGCGGAAGAAGAATTTTTCAAAGAAATACGGGTGTTGTTAGATGAGTAGGACACAGGAATATTTACAAAAAATCCGTGCGTTGGACGGCTTAAAAAACGCGATTTTATGCGGGATTACCGTGACCAAACGGGATAAGAGCGCGGAGTTCTTTCTCGTTACGGATAAGAAATACTCGGCGATGGAAGAAGCGGAGGTCGAGCATATCTCTCAAGCGTTTTTACCAAACGAGTTTACAGCGCGGGTGAAAATCGTTAAACGCGTACCCGACGCGGGGATTTTAAAACGCAAGATATACGAATATATCAGCGCGAAATATCCTGCCGCGGCGGCGTTTTTGGAAGAGAAGAATATCCAAGTGGAAATGCTTACAAGCGGTGCGCATTTTTACGTAGATATCGCCTCGGGAGAACAGCCTATGTTCTCGTCGGGAAAGATTTTAGACGATACGAGCGCGTATTTGCAAAGCGGGTTTTGCGGTACGTTTTACGGCAACGTGCGGATTGTGGAAAAGGAAGAACCCGACGCGTCCATTTTGGAGGAAATTCCCGAAACGGAAGACGAGATCGTCAATGAAACGCGCACGTTCCCCGTTTGCGGGTTTGAGAAAATCGACGGAGCGGACGAAATTCCCAAGCGCGCGGTGTATATGGCGGATTGTCAAAGCTTGGAGGGTACGTTTGCCGTTTGCGGGCGGTTGACGTATATAGAAGAAAAGCAGTACGTAAAACACAACGAAAAGACGGGCGAGGACGTGCAGAAATCCCGCTTTTCCATTTCACTTACCGACGGTACGGGCGCGATTAGAACGACGTACTTCCCCAAGAAAGCGACGGTGGATAAAATTCGAGAACTGAAAGCGGGGGATACGATCGTCGTCATCGGCGAGAACGAAGAATACAACGGCAGCCGCTCGTTTAAAGCCTCGAAAATCAATTACGGCGCGCAGCCCCAAGATTTCGTGCCCGAGCAACGCAAGGGCAAACCCGTGCCCAAGTTTTATCACACGGTGTTTCCCGAACCGTATATCGATTATACGCAGGCGGGGCTTTTTGACAATCTCGATAAACCCGCGGTGCTCAAAGATAATCTGTTCGTCGTGTTCGACTTGGAAACGACGGGGCTGAATAATAATCCGGCTATGGGCAGAATGGATAAAATTATCGAAATAGGCGCGGTGAAAATTTTAGGCGGGGAGATCGTGGAAAAATTCTCTACGTTCGTCGCTTGCGAAGACCGTTTATCCAAGGAAATTATCGATTTGACGGGTATTACCGACGATATGCTCGTGGGCGCGCCGACAATCGAGCAAGCGATAGCCGATTTTTATAAATTCGTGGACGGGGCGTATCTCGTTGGACATAACGTCAATTTCGATTACCGTTTTATTCAATACTACGGCGAGAAAAACGGGTATATGTTCGACAATATGGCGTTTGATACGCTCACGCTTGCGCAAGAACTGTTGCGCGGTATGTTGCCCAACTACAAACTCAATTCGGTTGCGGATTATTACGGTTTTACGTTCAATCACCACCGCGCGTTCGACGACGCGGGCGTGACGGCGAAAATCTTTATCGAATTTATTAAAAAACGCGGTTCATTGCCGCTGTAAGGACAGGAAGAATATGAAAATAGAAAAACTTTTCCCCGCGTGTATGGACAACGTTTGGGGCGGAACGAAACTCAAAGAAAAATACGGAAAAATCACGGATAAAACGCCGTGCGCGGAAAGCTGGGAACTCTCGTTCCATAAAGCGGGCGAAACGCGGCTTGAAAATGGCGAAACGCTTTCGCAAACGGCTACCCAAGCGGATTTGGGCGAGAACGTGCAAGGTTTTCCGTTCTTTCCTACGCTTATCAAATTTATCGACGCGCAGGATAATTTATCCGTGCAAGTACACCCGTCCGACGATTACGCGTTAAAGAACGAAAACTCGTTTGGGAAAACGGAAATGTGGTACATAGTCGAAGCGGACGAGGGCGCGGGGATTTATTTGGGCTTTAAACAGCCCGTAACCAAAGCCGAATACGAACGCGCGATTGCTGAAAAACGTTTGACAGAGCTTTTGAATTTTTATCAGGTGCAAGCGGGCGAGTGTTATTTTATCCCGTCGGGTACGATTCACGCAATCGGCAAGGGGTGCTTGATTTGTGAAATTCAACAAAACAGTAATTTGACCTATCGCGTATATGATTACGGGCGCAAGGATAAGAACGGTAACGAGAGAGAACTGCACGTGGAAAAAGCACTCAAAGTTACGGCGCTTTCGGCGTTTGAAAACAAGAAATTATCCGTACAAACGGTGGCGGGCGAAGTGATTGGCGCTAGTAAGTATTTCACCGTTACGAAAATATCCGTAAACGGGACAAGCGTTTTGAAAACGGACGAAAAATCCTTTTGCTGTTTGAACTGCGTGAAAGGTAGCGGCGAAATAGACGGAAAAACGGCAAGCGCGGGCGATAGCTTTTTCGTGCCTGCAAATTTTGGAGAATTTATTATCAAAGGAGATATGGAAATCATTATGACACAAGTACGCAAATATTATATCGGTATTGATTTGGGCGGTACGTTTATTAAAGGCGGTATCGTAGACGACGAAGGAAACATTCTCGTTTCCGACAAAATTCCCACCGAGCGCGAATACGGTGGGGACAGGGTTGCAGCGAACATCGTTTCGCTGTGCAAAAAATTGCTCGCCGACGTGAATATGTCCGAATCGGACGTAGTGGGTATCGGTATGGGCGTGCCCGGTATGATCGACAGTAAAACGGGTATCGTTACGTTCTCGAATAACTTCGATTGGGAACATTTCCATATCGTAGAAAAGGTGCAAGCGCAAATCGATTTACCCGTCAAAATTGCTAACGATGCCAACGTTGCCGCGCTTGGGGAAACAAAATTCGGTTGTGGCAAGGAATACAAAAATACCGTGTTGTTGACACTTGGTACGGGCGTTGGCGGCGGCGTCGTAATCGACGGCAAACTGTTTGAGGGCAACGGCTCTGCGGGCGCGGAACTCGGTCATTCGATTGTACAAGTAGACGGTGAACCCTGCTCTTGCGGGAATAAGGGTTGCTTGGAGGCGTACGCATCAGCAAGCGCGCTTATCCGCGATACAAAACGCGCTATGCAGCAGGACAAAAACAGCGCTATGTGGGCAGTGGGAACGCTTGATAACGTAGACGGAAAAACGGCGTTCGATTATTGCGAAACGGACAAAAGCGCGAAATCTGTCGTGGATAACTATATCAAAATGCTGGGCGCGGGTATCGTGAACTTTGCGAATATCTTCCGTCCTGAAGCGGTACTACTCGGCGGCGGCGTATGCGCCGAGGGCGACAGACTGATTAAGCCCTTGCAAGCGATTTTGGATAGAGATATCTTTGCTGGCGCGCGCGGACCGCAGGTAAAAATCTTGGTTGCGCAGCTTGGCAACAGGGCAGGTCTTTTAGGTGCGGCGGCACTTTTGATGGACTGATAAAAACGGAATAAAAAGATACGCGCCGCGGAAGTGTTTTCACTTCTGCGGCGTTTTTGTTTATTTAATTAAGTTAAAAATTAAACCAATATGGTTATTTTCACTATTGACTGTAAGATATCCGTATGTTATAATGTGTACGTATAACGGATTTTGGAATTAATACCAAAAAAGGAGGTTTTTATTATGAAAAACAAAACCAAACGGATTTTAGCAACGGCAATGTGCGGGATATTGACGGTAAGTTCTACCGTGTTTCTTGGTTCTACGGAGGAAGTGGACGAAGATTTGGAACGCGCGAAAGAGCTTGCCAAAAGCATTTTCGTGCAAGTAGAAGAAGAACAAGAACAGCCCTATTATTACGCGGATTATATAAAAGGCTTGGACGGGGAAGAAGATTATATTATCGTCGGTCGTCATAACGCAAGCGGTTACGCCGTGTTTGAACGTTCAGAAATGGAGCTTGTGGAATACAGCGAAACGGGAGAAATGCCGATAAAAAATACCAACGCAAGTTATTATGCAGGACCAGCGAATTATTATGTGGAAGAAAATGACGAATATAAGCATATAGGGAGCGGGGAAAAGGTAGACAAACAAAAGGCAAAAGAAAAGGCGAAAAAGGTAAAAGAGAAAATCAAGAAGATAAAAAAGGATAGAAAGGAAAAGAAAGAAAAGGAAAAAGAAGAAAAACAACAGGAACAACAAAAACAGGTAGAACAGGCGCAAATTAGCGGTTGTCGTATAATCTGCTAAAAAATTCGCATGTGCAACCAATTTCGGTTATTTTACCGAACGGGAATGAAGTGCCCGCAGATCAATATACCGTTACACAACGAAAATATATTGAGAATTATGAATATTTCACGCATTTAAAGGAAGGGTGTTATGGCGCGAATGATGAAGAAGGGGAGAATGCTTGTGGATCTGTTGCGGCGCAAATATTATTGTCTTATAATAATTGGGCGAACGACGGGCGATTGATAACGGGCAGTGCGTTTTTAATGGAAGGACGGGAAGACGTTCGTGAGCAGCCGTATCACGAAAAGAGACTAGGAACGACGAGCAATGAAAGTCAATCAAATTCATTTTATAATATGATGAAACATTATATAAATCCGATTGAATTTGGCGATACGACCGTAGGAGCGATATTGCCGACTGTAAAAGTAGGAATAGAACGTTATTTGCGTGATTGTACGGAAATTGCAAGCACTGTGACAATGAATTATTCTTTAACTCACGTTATGAATGCGACAAGAGCGGAAATCAATCAAAACAGACCTGTATTGGCATCACTTGCTTATTATGACGGCGACTCTACTTTGCATATAGTTGTAGCGTACGGATATCAAACGTTTTTAATCAATGGAGAAGAAGTTGACGGGTTGGTTGCGCATTTCGGTTGGGATTCGGAAACAAGTAATAATTTATGGGCAAATCAAGCATGGGTAAATTCTGTGTTGTCTTTTCAAACTTCGCATGTGCATACAGATGAATCGTTAGCGAATGATGCGCATATTATTGAATGCTTGACTTGTAATCGAACGAAAACGACGGAAAATCATACGTACAGTAGTTATCAACAACTAAATAAAACTGATTTGCAATATCAAATTTATCATACTGCATTTTGTGATTGCGGATATAGTGAAAAACGTTCACATCTAATAAGATATCAAAAAACGAATGCTTTAACGCATAAAATAGATTGTCCATTGTGTGCTATGCCCATGGGAGAGGCTGAGCATCTTTATAAATACGGGGACACCTGCTTTTATTGTGATTATACATTGGGGGACTATTAGAATATGAAAACAATAAAAAGACTAATTGTACTTACGTTTTTTATATGCAGTCTATTTTCCTTTTCGGGGTGCACATTGGGTGTGTTGGATATATTTTTAGCAACGATATGGGCAAGGGAATCACCGCCTTATGACGACCCAAGTGATTACCCCGAATACCCTGATTATCAATCGGCGTATACGGAAGAAGAACATATCGAACGGATATCGGAAATCGTTGCGGCGCAGGAATGGACTTGGATGTACGGAGCGCGCATTGCTGCGTACGAAGTGGAAACGGTGTACGCGTTTAGCGATAACGACCCCGAATTTTTTCTCATCGATTTGAAATTTCAAGATGCGTTTGAAACGCTGTCTATTACGCATAAACAGATAGAAACGGACGAAGGGTTTATGCTGGGGTATATCGTAGACGACGAATATTATATCGTGGTGGAAGGCAACGGCGACAATCCTTGGGAATACGCGGGTTACGCCGATGCGAAAAAATATTTCGGCTCGTATATATACGCGGTGGAAACAGACGGGGTAATGTTGGAGATAGGCAGAGACGATCATCCAGATGAAACGTATATTTCTTGTGAAGTATTTTTTGAAACGAGAGAAATGTCGCAAGCGGAGCAAATCGCCGCGATGGATTATGAATATCTGAAAGAAGAGTTCAAAAGGGACACGGAATACGACACGTATACAACGTGGCGTTGTGAATACAAAGAACATGAAAATTTGAATAGGCTGTCGCTTTTGACGGAAAACGGGGCGTGGAAAAACGAAGAATACATACCGTCGTCGCTTGGAGATTTGGTGGATTTTGACGTGGAAATCGTATACGCGTTTTACGATTATACCCCGCAATTTTTCTTGATTGATTTAACCTTTGAAAATATGGTGGAATTAACGTCGGCACAAGGTGTGACGGAAACAACCAACCATGCATATATTTTAGGGCGTATCGACGAATACGGATATTATTATACTTTAATGATAAGTGTTGGTTGTAATCCTTGGGAATATGCGGGGTATGGTAAAAAACAAAAGTATTACGGGCAATTCCATTACGCT
>SVHY01000028.1 GCA_015055545.1 Clostridiales bacterium | reverse complement strand
CAAATCCTATCGTTTATCGGGTGCAGGCACGTGCACGGACGAGCGGTTATATATCCCGTCCACCTACAACGGCTTGCCTGTGGTCATGTTCGACAGCTCGGCGTTTTATCAATCTGCGTATTTGACGCATATTACCGTACCCGATTCGGTCACGTTGATTGCCAACGCTACGTTCTTTAACTGTTGGAATTTACAATCGTTCGTCGTGCCCGACAGCGTACAATCGCTTGGTTTTAACCTGTTTTACGAGTGCGGAAATTTAAGCGAAATCACGATAGGTAGCGGTGTACAATCCATTGGGCAGTACGCGTTTTACGGTTGCAACAGCTTAAAAACGGTGCGCTATACGGGCGATATTGCAGGCTGGTGCACTATTAAATTCGTCAACCATAATTCAAGCCCCACTTGCAAGGGTGCAAATTTATATATCAACGGGGAACTGCTCACGGCTTTGACCGTTCCTGAAAGCGTGACGGAGCTTCACGATTACGCGTTTCAATACTGTTTATCCTTGGAACAAATAACGACGTTGAACACGTTGCAAAGCATAGGCAGTTTCGCCTTTACCAACTGTAAAGATTTGACGACTGCAAACGTTTCCCTGTCCGTTTCAGAAATCGGCTACGGTACGTTTTCGGGTTGTGAAAGCCTTACGAGCGTTGCTTTTGCAAGCGGCAAGGACTGGTTTGTGACGACGAGCGAGCAGGACTTCCAAAACAAAGTAAACGGCACTTTAGTAGACGTAAGCGATGCTACGCAAGCCGCGATTTATTTAAAAGACACATACGCGGAATATTATTGGTACGCGGTATAACAAACAAAAATCACCGCCCTTGGCATGGACTTTCCAAGGGCGGTTTTTTCGTTTTACCGTATTTTATTTGGTATACAATTTACCGCTTGCGTCGGCGTCGAGCTGCACCACTTCGCTTTCGTCGTAGTCGGTAAGGCGTACGTTATACGAAAGAACGAGTTCGAGCGCGCGTTGCATTTTCTTTTGCAGTTTCTTCTTCTTACGCGGCGACAAAGCTTTTTGTTTCTTTTTCGCCGTTTTGGACGTAGAAATGCTGTTCACCGCTTTTTCCGAAAGCGTTAAATGCACTTGCTTTTCTTTGGGGGTAATTTCCTTTACAATCCGCGTACCCGTTTGCACGCGGAGCAAGGAATTACAAACGGGGCAAATATACGCGTTGCCGCCGTTTTTTACTTTGAGCGCCGCGCCGCATTTGCCGCAGTTGATTACCCATTCTTGTTGCAGGGCGGGTTCAGCCGCCGTCGTTTCTTGCATTGCCTGTTTCTTTTCCATAACCGTTTCCCTTCCTTTTTAATTTTTTATTCCGCTTGGGTATTTTGTTCGTCGTTTTCTTTCGTTTCTTCCGTTGTTTCTTCCGTCTTGTCGTCCGTTTTTTCGTTCGTTTCGCTTTCTTCCTTTTTGTTGCGTTTTTTATGCAACAGCACTTCTGCCAAGATGAAGCCCGCCACGACCAACGTGCCGCCGACGATACCCAAAATCAAGCCGATCTTCGAGCCGCCGCGACCGCTTGCACCGCCGCCGATATCGTCGTCCTCTTCGGGCAAGGATTCCACTACGGTAATCATGATATACGTCGTTTGCGTGGAATTGCCGTCCGTGAACTCTACGCGAACGTAGCTATCAAGCTCGGTAAGCGCGTGCGTATCGAGCAAAGTGAGCATAGTCGCATCGACGTCCATTGTCGAGCCGTCGTCGTAGACTACGGTGAGCACCAAGCCCGTCGTATCGAACGAACTACCGATTGCGTACGTTGATTTATGCGTACTTGCTTTGGAAACTTCCATGCTGACAACGTACGTTTGCACGCCGAAATGCTTTTTCACTTCGCGGAGCGCACTTTCCACGGCGAGCAGTTTTTCCGCGTTCTCCGCACCAAAGAGGCGTGTTTGCGCGTCGTCTTTCAACACGTCGTTATAGCCCATACGCGCCGTTTTTACCTTTTCCGAGAACGATTCTACCATCGCTTTGTTTTCCGCGTTTACAGGCAAATTCAGCCACGATTTCACCGTTTCCGCGTCGTATTCAAAGCTTGCAACCAGTTTTTGACAAGCGCGCGTCGCATCCGTCATAGCCACGCCCGTCTTGTTCGTCGAACCGAAATACAAAGCGTACACGAAATTGTCGTAGCCGCTTGCGTTGGACGGGTAGTTCATCGTCAAGTCGCTCGTTTGCGTGCCGTACTTGCTGTAATTAAACACGCACGTTTCAAAGTTGGAATAATAATAACCGCGGTACAAGGATACGGTTGCGTCCGTAGCCATGTTCTTAATCGCATCTTCCACGTCCGCGCGGTATACGCTTTCGAGCGTAGGCGCTTGCATACTTTCAAACGTATACGTTTTCACGCCGCTCTTATAGAACGCGGAATCGCCGATAACTTTCACGCTATACGGGAGCACTACTTCGTCCATAGCGCCCGTTTTCAAGCCGTAGAACGCGTACGCTTGCACGAGCGTCGTACCTTCTTGCAGTTTATAAACGCGTTTCACGCTTTCGTCCGCCTGTTCCACTTCGGGCGCGTTCATGCCCGCGGGATAGCACACGAGCGCGTACGTGCCCGCCGCTTTATCCATATACCGATACAACACGCCGTCAATCACTTTAAACGCGGCGTTTTCGTTCTCTTGACCGATCGTAATACTCGTCAACGCTTGACAATTGGAAAGCGCGCCGTCGCCGATAACGGTTGCGTTTTCCAAATTCGCCGCCGTAATCGCCGTACCGAAGAACGCCTGCGTACCGAGCGTTTTCGCTTTTTCCAAATTGACTATCGCAAGCTTTCCGCAGTTTGCAAACGCGCAATCGCCTACGTTTGCGAGCGTAGCCAAATCTACCGTTCTCAATTCGTTACAACCGTAGAACGCGTATTGACCGATTTCCGTTGCTACGCTCAAATCCACGTCGCGGAGTGCAACGCAGTTTCTAAACGCACCGTTCCCGATTTTCGTCATATTCGATAACGCAATCGTCGTCAATCTAGAACAACCGTCAAACGCGTAATCGCCTACTTGCGTAGCCGCGCCCAACGTTACCGTTGCAACGGGCGTATTTCTAAACGTATAAGCCCCCGTCGTCGTTGCGGTATCGCCAAAATCCACTTTTTGCAACGAAGTACAATCTCTAAACGTAGCCCGACCGAGTTCTTCCACGGACGGCAACGTAACCGTCTTCAACGCCGTACAGCCGTAGAAAGTACCGTCGCCCATCGTTTTCACGCCGTCGGGCAAGGTAATCGTCGAAAGCGCTGTGCAACCTGCGAACGCGTAATCGCCGATTTCTTCCAAAGCGGTTACGAGCGGATAAGTAAAGCTACGCAACGCCGAATATGCAAACGCATAATCGCCAATTTCCGTAAGCGTGCCGCCGAACGCAAATTCGCTGATTGCCGAATTATAGAATGCGGAATCCCCCACCTGCGTTACGTTGGGCAAGCTCAAAGCTTGCACTTTCGCGTTTTCAAACGCGCCGTTTCCGATATACGTAACCGTTTCCGCGCCGATGACAGAACGTACGGTGTCGTTGCCCGCAAGCGCGTACGCGCCGATTTTCGCCGTCGTCGTGCCAGCAAGCGCGTGAAGTGCCGTTAAATCAAGTGCCGCGTCGCCGTCGTTGACGTACACGATTTGCAGCGTTTCGCCGTCTACCGTATAGATAACGTTACCCGACGTTTGGTATTTCGTCGAACCCGTATCCACTTTGAGTGTAATACCGTCGAACGGTACGCCGAGAATTTGTAATTTTTCGATATCGAACGAATCGTCGATATAAATATTTTGCAAGCCCGTACCGCTAAACGCGCCGCCGCCGAGCGATTCCAAACCGCCCATGTTCATATCCAGCGAAGACAGGTTTGTATTCTTGAACGCGGACGCGGCGATTACGCGCACCGTTTCGTCGCCGAAATCGACGGTAAAGCCGTTTACGCCGCAGTTTTCAAACGCGGACGCACCTACTTCAAATTCAAGTGCCAAGCCTGCGGGCGATTCAAACTTCACGCCTTCGAGATTTTTACAGTTCTTAAACGCTTCCGCGCCCACTTTCGCCGCGCGTATTGTCACCGTATCTTCCAAGCCCGTACAGCCGTAGAACATACCCGCGCCGATTGCCGTGAACTGACCCGTAGTAATTTCCGTCAAGCCCGTACAACCCGCAAACACGTAGCTACCGCTCATGTGCAAGCCCGTCAAATCGAGCTTTGTAAGGGAAGTACAGCCGTAGAACGCCATATCGTGCGTCGTACCAATGCTGGGCATATCGACGATTTCCGCAAGCGACGTACAACCGACGAACGCTTGATCGGCAACCGTCGTCGTCTTGACGTTAGACAAGTCGATCTTTTTGAGATTTTTACAGTTATAGAACGCGCGTTGATAGATCATGGACAAATCCGCCCAGTCGATATCCGCGTTTTCCTGTTTCACGCCGTTTTCGTACGTTACACGGCTTTGCGTGGATACGAAATACACTTCTTCGAGCGCGCTACAATTTTCAAACGCCGTTTCTTGGATTTGCGTGACGGACGCGGGAATGACGATACGACGGATATTGTCGTTATCCTTGAACGCGTCTTCGCCGATATACATGATGTTCATGTCCGTAGGAATCACCAAAACGTCCGTGCCCAAAGCAGGGTCGCCTTCGTTATACCCAACGCCGTGATAATCGATAAGCGTATAGTTGGAAACGTCGAATTCTTCTACTACCCGCAACGTTACACTGCACGAATACAGCGTTTCTTTGCCGTTACGGTAAATGACCGCGGAAATTTGCGCCGTACCCTTTTTGAGCGTAGAAACGCTACCCGTTTCGTCTACGGTCGCCACCGACGGATTATCCGTTTTGTATACGATAGAAAGGTTGGTCATCGGATGATACCAAGGATCTAAAATCACGTCCATCGTAAACGTTTCACCGGCGTTCACCTGTACCAAGCCTTCCGCTTTTTGCAGGTATTCCCCGCTCGTTTTAATAACGCCGAACGAGAGCGACGGTACGTTGGGAAGCGTACCCGTTTTTTCGTCCGTTACCGTAACTTCTATCTTCTTGGGCGTACTGCCGTATGCGGATACACGCACCGTTGCTTTACCCGCTTTCAAACCGACGATTTCGCCGTTCTTAACGCCGGCAACCAAGGGATTAGACGACGTCCATCCAAAGTTGGAAAGGTTCGCGTCCCCCTCGTAAACGAGCGAAACTTTATGCGTTTCGTACAAGCCGAGCGTAATGTTTTCTTCACCTTCCGCAAGCGCAAATTCGCCGTTTGCGGGCAAGTTCCCCGCCACCGCTTTCGTAACGTCCAGCTTATAAAGACAGGAGTTGAGCGCGTAGTCGTCCACTTGCACGTACAGCTGATCGCCGTATTTTTCGTAAATATCCGTAATTTCGATGGAAACGGTGTTCGTTCCGTTTCTCACGGCGTCCATAACGGGCACGGGGTATTCGGTGGCAAGCTGCAATATCGTTTCGTTTTGTGCGTTGATAACGGGATAGCAAAGCATAATCGCTTGCGCGTAGTGGTTATCGTATACGTCTACGTCCAAATAAATTCTTTGCTTTTCTTTCGTGCCTTCTTTATAATCGTAATACCGAACGCGCACGTCTTCCAAAATCGGCGCTTCGTAATCGACGGTGAACGAGAACGAGAACGTGTCTTTCGCGTTGTTCGCGTCTTCCACGATATCCTTCGTCGTCGGATCGTCGCCGTACACCGTATATGCGTCGGGATCGTTCATATAGAACGTCAAATCCATGCGGTATTGACCGTTGGAAAGCATATTATAATCTTCGGGCTTAATTTCGAGTTTCACGTTCGCGGGAACGGCAGAACCGCCGCCTGCGTACGCTTTTGCAACACGGTTGATAGAATCGGAACGCAAAAGTTCGCCCGTTTGTACGTTATACAAATTATATTCCACGACGCGCGCGTTACGCAACAAGCCCGCGTATACCGCTTTCAGCTCCGTCGTCGTCATATAGTTTTGGTTTTCGTCTTCGGGATAATATTCGTTATAGCGGGAAATCGCCGCGTGCGCTTCCTGCGTATAAATATCGTATTCGTCCTCGTCGTAGAGATACACGTATCCGCCCATCGGGATAACGTACGTTTCGTTGAAATAGGTCGCGAACGGTTGCGTGGGGAAAACGCTGGCTTGGATTTTATCTTCTTCCAAGATAGACGCGTCCGCCTGTTCCGCCGCCACTTCGTACGCCGTATAATCGAGCATATCCGAAACTTCCCAGTCGCCATAGAACGCAAGGAAAGGCACGGTAAGCTCGCATTGTACGTCCTTGCAAGCCGCCGTCGGCGTAAGCTTTAAGAACCCTTCCACGTACATACCGTTAGGGAATTGCGCCAAATACCGTTTTTCGTTTTCGGACAACGTAAGCGTAACGCTAACTTTTGCGCTCTCGCCTGCGGAAACGGTAAATTCGCCGTCCAAATCCTGTTCGTTTACCTTAAACGCGCCCGCGTAGTCGTCGAGCATGTACGCCTTTTCCGCAACGGCAAGCCCGTCTTTTGCGATCGTTTCCGTGAATTTCAAATCCGACGCCGTAAAGCTAAGCGCGCTATCGCCGAAGTTATGCACGGTAAAGCTCATGGTGTATTCGCCCGTCTTTGCAGGGTCGTCGCCAAGCTCAATTTTCGGTCTATAATCGTTTTCCGCGTTTTCTACGGAAAGATACGCGCTCGTCTTGGTGATAACGTTGTCCAAGCTACCCAAGCCTGCGCCCTGTTTTCTAGGCGAGTAGGGCAAGCCTTCCTGATCCACCGCCGTCGTAGCCGTACTCATCATGAGCTGGTTGGCAAGACGGTTTACAAGCACGGGGTCAAGCACGCCGTCCTTGGTTGCACGCGCGGAAAGCGCAGGTTGCGTTTTAATGTAATTTCTAACGAGCGCCATAACCCCCGCCATGTTGGGCGACGCCATGGACGTACCGCTCTGTTCGCCGTAACCGCCGGGAACGGTGGACGTAATTTCGCCGCCGTGCGCCGTGATTTCGGGCTTAATTTTTAAATCGTGCGTAGGTCCCCAAGACGAAAACTCGCTCATAAACGGACCTGCTTTCGTATTCTTGCTAATGGTAATTTTACCGACTTTATTAATACCGCCCGCCGCATCGAACAACGCCATACCCGCGTCCATATTAATAGAAACCGCGGGGATAGGATTATCGATTTCGCCAAGGTTCATACGGATAATACCCGCAACGTTATTGTAGACGATAATGGCTTTCGCGCCCATCTTCGTTGCGATTTCCACCTTTTCTTGGAAGGTAGAATCCCCACGTTTTACAAGCGCGATACGCCCGAGAGAATTGCCGTTGCTGCTCTTGAACAAATCGGCTTTGGTATAGTCTTCCGCACGCCCCGTATTTTGTACGACGACGTATTCAAATTCCTTTTCTTCCGCGTCGCCGAGCATTTGTTCAAGGAAATCGTACGCCTTACCGTTTTCGTCGCGCGATTCTTCATAGAACGCGTACACGGGTTTTTCCGCCGTGCCGCCCGTCATGTACGGAGATTTTTGACCGCTGATACTCGCTACGGAGAGCGCCGCCGAGAACGTAGAGGGCGAGCCGACCGTGCTGGAATCGGGGTTGGAGATAAGGTTCGTACCGAACACACCGCCATAGCCCGAGCTGTAATCGTTACTTGCCGCGCAAACAAGGCTAATACCCGCCGTTTGAATAGCTTGGTATACGTTGTTGAGCGCCGTACCTTCTTCGTCGCCGTCGTCCGTGGTCGTAAACCCGCAAGACGTACCCAGCGACATATTGATAACGTCTACGCCGAGCGTAACGCAATCGTTCAAAGCCGCGATAATGTCTTCCGCCACCGCGCCGCCAATGTCTTTGCTATCCAAATCGTCCGTGAACACTTTACAAATCACGAGCTGGGAATCGGGCGCAACGCCACGGAATTCGTTGGCTACGTGCGCGCCGTCCTTATCCGTATACCCCGTGTCTACGTCCGTATACCCGCCGATAATACCCGCAACGTGCGTACCGTGGTTGGAATAGGACGGATATACGTCCGCGTCCTTATCCGCGTAATCGTACGCAAACGGCACTTTCGCGCTCACGTAAATATCGTTGACGTTGAGTTGCCCCGACGTTTCTTCCGCTTTCAGGTTCTTTTCCAAAAGCTCGGCTACGTCCGCTTTGCTCCAAGCGGGGTTATCGGGCAAACGCTGGAATGCTTCGTGCGTATAGTCAAGCCCCGTATCCAAAATAGCCACTACCGTGCCTTCGCCAAAGTCGCCCGCGCCGCCGTCCGTGTCGTTTTCCGCTACGTCCGTATACACCGCCGTATCGTAAATACCCGTATCGTAAACGCTCGTTACGTTGGTAATATCCGCCGCGTCCGTCGTTTCCACCGCCGCAGGTACGGCGTAGGTGCGCGAAATTTCCACGCCCTTTACACCCGACATTTTTTGAATGGTCGAAACGTGCTTGGTGTTAATCTCAATCGCTACGCCGTTCATAACCGCGTCGTAACGGTAAACGAGTTGATAGGAAATACCCGCTTTTTTGAGTTTTTGCAAGAACGCGTCCTGCTCGTCGCGAATCGCGTTTTGCGTTTGCTTTCCGTTCCAAGAATTTAAGTACGATTGCACCGTATCGCCGTTTGCCGATTCTACGATTCCCTTTTCAGACAAAGTAACTAGCACCGTACGCGTTTCGTACGTGGGGTTTTCCACCTTTTTCACTTGGTCGTTGAAATACGTTTGACGGAGCGCAGCCGTATCGAACTGCCCCGTTACGTTTTCAAACTTTGCCGAGCCGTCTTTGCCCGTCGTAACCGTCGTTTGCGTAGACGAAATTGCGTTGCGTTTGGATTCACCCATACTCAAAACGCGTTCAAGCGTTAAAGTAGATAAAAACGTCAACGACAACACGCTGCACAAAATCCGTTTTACACTTTTCTTCATGTATGCCTCCCAGCCTAAACCCTGCTGTCAGGGCGTTTTACGCCTATTCTATAATATATCACTATATATTTTATAACTATTTCGCTTTTTTGTCAAGGCTTTTTTACTTTCTAATGCAACAATCCTAAATTTTCCACCGTGAAAATTTCGTGAACGAAAAACGCTGCGGTTTTTCCGCAGCGATTCGGTTACAATATCAAATTTTGCAAAATCATGAACGTTAAGGGTATCGTACCCACGGCAAACAAATGCGAAACGAGCGCAAGCCCTGCTGCATCCGTCGTATCTTTTCCGTACGCCGCGGGAATAACGATGGTATTCAAGCCCATCGGCATACACGCTACGCAAGCGGCGCAACGCAAGAACGTAACGCTGAAAAATCCGTTGACGGGCAAAAGTGCTAAAATCCCGAGCATAATCGCGGGATAGACGATCAGTTTCACGCCCGACGTCAAATACAACCGCCAACGTTTCAAAAGCTCCCAAACGTCCGTTTTTCCAATAACCATACCCGTCAGCACCATCGCAATCGGGGACATACATTTACCCAAATCGCCTATTGCCGAACGGATACCTTTGGGGATTGGCAACCCCGTAAGCCCGATTATCATACCGATAAACATACCGATAAGCATAGGGTTTGCAAACGATTTCAAACGCTGTTTCATGGAAACTTTTTCGCCGTTATTGCTACCCGATATAAGCAACACGGGCGCACCCCATATGTAAATCATGAACCAAAACGGCAACGTGAACACGACGTACTGACTGAAAATTTCGGGGAATACCGCGCTCATAATCGCGTTGCCCATAAACCCGAAGTTGGAAAACGCAAGCCCGTAGGTGGCTATTTTCCGCAGGTAATCTTCCTTATAACATATCCGCGCGGCAACGAGCGAAAGCGCGATGAAAAAGAACACAACCGCAAACCCCAGCACGAATATTTTCCACATAGACGAAAGCGACGAAAGAGTGAAATTATCGATAAACGTACCCATAACGAGCGCGGGCACGAACAGGATATTTTCTAATTTAGAAAGCACCTGCGACGTGTTTTCGGGCACAAACCGCCATTTGGACACGATAAATCCCACGACAATGAGCAAAAACAAACATATCATTTGATTTAAAATAGACTCGAACATAATAAAACTCCATCACCAAACACATTCAAATATATCGTTGTTTATTGTATCACAACGCACGCACATTGTCAATGAATTTATTTCGATAAAATCAAGATACTTTTGAATTTTTCCACAAAAAAATCCAGCCAAACGCAGTTGGCTGGATTTTAAGTTTCCGTTATTCTTCCGGATAAACGGGCTGTATATTCATTCTTATTTCTTCTTACTGTACACGTCGGCTACTTCGCTAATGGAAATATACGCGTGTTCGTCTATCGCGTAAACGATATCTTTCATCTTCCCTACTTGGAAACGGTTGACTACGAAATACACCACCGTCTTTTCTTCGTTAGAAAACCCGCCGCGCGCCTCCATTCTCGTTGCACCGCTGGAAAACGTGCTCGTGAGCGCTTGACAAATTTCGTCGGGATGGGTCGTGATTATCATAGCCGACTTCGAGTGATCGAACCCTTCCACGAGATAGTCCACCGCCTTGGAACCGATTGCGTAAGCGATAATGGAATAGAGCGGCAAAATCCAGCTACCCATAACGATGCCGCCGATGACGTATACGCATACGTTGTACGCCATAACGAACGTACCTACGCTAACGCCTATTTTCTTCGCAAAAATAACCGCCATAACTTCTATGCCGTCCATTGCCCCGCCAAAGCGAATGGCTAAACCGCTACCAATCCCCGAAATCAAACCGCCGAAGATAGCGCAAAGCAGCAAATCGCCCTCCGCGAACGGGGATTGACTCGTCACGTCCACGGGCAACACGTCGTTTATAATCCACGCGCTGACGGAGTAAATCAAAACTACGTAAATAGCGTAAACGGTAAACACGCTCCCCTGCCGTTTCAAACCGATTAAAAACAACGGTACGTTCAATACGATAAGAAAGATAGACAACGTCAAATATTCAGGCGTAATCCGATCGAGCAACATGGAAGTACCCGAAATCCCACCGTCGTACAAATGTACGGGGGCTAAAAACATAGTAACGCCAATTGCGTTGATAATACCCGCTATCGTGAGCATAAAAAAATTACGCCAACGGAGCTTGGTAACCGTTTGTATAATATTTGACGTCAATTTCAAGGTCTTTCTCATAGCGTATATATCTTAACATAATCTTTCCTATTTGTCAATCGTTTTGCGTTTTTTTCCATGCGTATATAAGACTGTTTCACGTATTTTTCATATTTTACGTTCAAAAACTTGAAATATTTGTCCGTTTATGTTATAATCTATGCGGCAAAAATGCAAGGAGTTTCATTTTTATGGCGTTGACGAAAAGGAAAAAACTGAAAATTTATACGGCAATTGCGTTCGTCGCGCTGCTTATCGGCTTGGTCTTTTTCCTCTTTTCAGACGGAGAAATCGAAATTTTAAAAGCGGTATTCACCCGCGGCATTACGAAAGAAGAAGTCCGCGAATTGCTTGCAAAATTCGGTTGGAAAGGGTATATCACGCTTGGGATTTTATCCATGCTCCAAGTCGTATTCGCCTTTTTACCCGCCGAACCCGTGCAGGTTATCAGCGGTCTTAGTTTCGGATTGTTAAAAGGTAGCCTTATCTGCCTTTCAGGCGTGGTTTTGGGCAATACGCTTATTTATATATTATATAGAATATACGGAAATAAGCTTACGGAATATTTCCAAACGAACGCAGAATTCGATTTTGATACGGCGCGAAAATCCAACAAAATCGCCCTTATTATCTTTATCTTATATTTCTTGCCCGCTATTCCTTACGGTATGATTTGCTTATTTAGCGCGTCGCTGGATATCAAATACCCGAAGTATATTATATTGACGACGCTCGGCTCAATACCGTCCATTCTCATCGGCGTAGGTCTTGGCGAGCTTGCCATCGCATCGGGCTGGATCGTATCCCTTGCGGTATTCGCCGTGCTCGTTACGCTTTTAGTGGTATTATTCAAAAACCGTACGAAAGTCTTTCAAAAGGTGAACGCGTTCATGAAAAAGCGCGCAAACGCCGTGCATAAACCCAACCCTGTTGCGCTGTGGTTTATCCTGTTTTTCGTGAGCTTTATCCATAAAACGAAAGTTAAGTTCCGCTTAAAAAACCAAGCGGGGAAATTACCCTCCCCGTCCATCGTACTTTTGAGCCACGGCTCGTTTATCGATTTTTCTTATTGCGGTAAAATTTTACGAAAGTACCGTCCGCACGTCATTTCCGCGCGATTGTATTTCTATCATAAAAAACTGGGCAAACTCTTGCGGTATTTAGGCGCTATCCCAAAGAGCATGTTCGCCACCGATATTGAAAACGTAAAAAGTTGCGTGCGCGTTCTCAACGCGGGTGATATGCTTGCCATGATGCCCGAAGCGCGCCTTTCCACCGTCGGAAAATACGAAGGAATACAGGATTCCACTTATAAATTTATCCAACGCATGGCCATGCCCGTATACACCGTCCGTTTTGACGGCGGATATTTCGCTAACCCCAAATGGGGCGACGGCGTGCGCAAGGGCGGCGTGGTAGAGGCGACTCTTTCCCCTTTGTTCTCGGCGGAAGAAGTAAAAACCATTCCCCTTGAACAGTTAAAACAGGGCATAGACAACGCGCTTGCCTACGACGATTTCGCATGGCTGGAAACCCGTCCCGAAATCAAGTACAAACGCAAAACGCTCGCCAAGGGCTTGGAAAATATTTTATACCTTTGCCCCCATTGCGGCGCAAAATATTCGCTTACGACGGATAAATGCACGCTCACTTGTTCACGTTGCGGTATGCAGGCAACCTTAAATAACCGCTACGCTTTTATAGACGGTAAGCCGTTTGAAAATTTTGCGAAATGGTACGAGTGGCAAACGCAAGAAACGGCGAAAGAAATCGAGAACGACGGCTATTCGCTTACGAGCAAAGTAGAACTCCGTCACGGCTCTACCGACGGGAAATCGCTCACCCGAAAAGCGGGCGAGGGCGTATGTACCTTGGATAGAACGGGACTTATCTATCGCGGCACGCAGGACGGCAAAACGATTGAAAAGACTTTCCCTATGTCGCAGATTTACCGTCTGCTTTTCGGCGCGGGCGAGGATTTTGAAATTTACGAAGGCAAAGAAATTTGGTTTTTTGTTCCCGGAGAAAAACGCAGCTGCGTGGAATGGTACGTAGCAAGCGGTATTTTAAAAACGCGGGACGAAAAGGAAAAAACGGGTGGTGTATGATACAAACTTCCAATGAAGAACTGAAAGAAAAAGAACGGGAAGAGGCGTTTTCGCATATTAATAAACGCGCCTTTTTCGTCGTCGTTTCCCTGCTTGTATCCGTCATCGTATTCAGCGGATTTTTAACGTATATCGTGCCGCAAGGCAGATATTTACGCGACGAATCGGGTATGCTTTTAGACGGCACGTACACGCAGGGCACAACCAAGGGTATGTCCTTTTGGAAAATTCTCAGCGCGCCCGTGCGCGTGTTCGCGTCCGACGACGCTTTAACCTTGATTATGATCAGCGTCTTTTTGTTGGTCATGAGCGGCGTTTTCAATCTTTTGGACAAAACGGGCGGTATGCGCATCATTATCGGCAAAACGGTACGCACGTTCTCGCATAAGAAAAAAGCGGTCGTTTGTATTATCACGCTCGTGTTCATGATGTTCGGTAGCTTTTTCGGTATGTTTGAAGAACTCGTTACCCTGCTCCCGCTCATTATCGTGTTTATGCTCTCTATGGGCTTTGACTCGTTGACGGGCTTGGGCGTGTGCATGATGGCGGCGTGCTTTGGTTTTTCGTCGGCAATCACAAACCCCTTTTCCGTGGGCTTAGTAGCAGATTTGGCGGGTACGCACGTGTTCGACGGCGCGTGGCTGCGCGTAGTCTTTTTCATCATCGTCTACGCCGCCGTTTGCGCGTTTTTATTACTCCATATCCGCAAAATTACCAAAGACCCCACCCGCTCTTTGACCTACGAAAACGACCAAAAGAAACTGCTTTCTCTTGATTTGAGCGTGCGGGAAACGACACCCCGCGACGAACGGGTTTTTAAAATCTTCATCAGCTTTTTTATCGTACAGCTTACCGTACTCTTTTTGATCGCAAGTATCCGTTCCATTTCAGGGCTTGCCATTCCCATTCTGTCCGTCAGCTTTTTGCTTGGCGGTGTCATTGCGGGGCTGTGCGTTTGTGAAAAGAAAACGGACGTATTCAAGCACATGGGCAAAGGCGCGGCGGCTATGCTCCCCGCCATCGTCATGATCGCTTTGGCGTCGTCTGTCAAACTGATTATGGAAGAAAGCGGTATTTTGGATACGATTATGCACGGCGTTATTCGCGCTTTGCAGGGCAAAAACAAATTCCTGTGCATTATTCTTATCTATTTCCTTATCCTGTTTTTACAAATTTTCATCGGCTCGTCGTCGGCGAAGATCATGCTCATTATGCCGATTGTGTTGCCGATAGCCACGTCGCTCGGACTTTCGCCTACGATTATCATTTTAACGTATTGTATCGCAGACGGGTTCACCGACGTAATTTTGCCCACGAACCCCGTACTCATCATCGGTCTTTCCATGGCAAACGTACCTTACGGAAAATGGGTAAAATGGACGTGGAAATTCCAAATCCTTTTATTCGCGTTCACCGTTCTTTTGCTCATGTTCGCCGTCCAAATCGGATACTAAATTTCAACATAAAAAAAACGAAAAAATCGCTCTTCACAAGAGCGATTTTTATTTTGTTCGTTGTAATAGATATCTTCTTATCTCTTATTTTCATACACGTAATAGGCTTCGTTAAAAGCGCCTTGATATACGGAAATAGTTATCTCTTCCCCTATCTCATAGTTTTTATAGGTATCAATATCCACGGACAATGTTAATTCTCTTACATGTTGCGATATTTAGCATTCACAGTAATAAAGCTTCCCTTTCCTTGACTTCTATGTATGGTAATAATTCCTGCCCAAGCAAGAACCCCCGAATAGTAAGTAGAGCGACGAGTAATCGACGCGCCATCTTCGGTAAATAATAATTCGCTCGCAATAAAGCCTTCCATACAATTATATGGAATATCTTCCCCTAGTTTACCGCCACTTTGCGCCAACGCATCACCACGATACATTTTCCCACCCAATGCGTTTGCTTTCTTTATTATTTCATCAAAATGTTCCCATTCCAATATATAATTAGGCAACTTATCTATCTCAACTCCCATATCAGTTGCGGAAAGCCAAAACGCTATGTTCGAACCTCTTAATGTCGGCATCAAAGCTTTTCCGCCACAAGCTTTTAACTTATCTTTTATAATATTACTAATTCGATGTTCTTTCTTAAAAACTCCCATACTTTTCCCTCTAATATAAATTTCTTTCAAAAGCAACTTTTTGTTCGCCTATCCATTTAGCTTTATAGCCAACTGCCAACCAGCTTCCTTTGGCATATGAATGTGTTTCTGTATTTGCCCAATATGATTGCGGAAATTTTCTTGCAGTTTCAGGAAGTGTAAATCCTAATATACTTTCTATTTCTTTATACGTCAAAACTATTTTCTTATCCCACTTTTCGTATAAATATTCGGCAAGCCCTTTATATTTTTCCCCTACTTCATTTACAGGAAAAGCAGGACGATTCGACCTTAATTTTTGATCATCAAACCCCACTATACGCGTTTCTAACATGGAAACTTTATCTTCAAGTGCTTGAATACGGTTAAAAATCGCTAAAATATCCGACATTTCTAATTGCATACAATTTCTCCTTCAATAAATTTTGTAAATACATAATATCACATTAAAAAATTATTGTCAAGTATTTTATAGTATAAATTACATTTTTTTACAATAATTATTTTCAAAATCTTTTTTACTCTTCGAGTAATAGTAAACCTTAAAAAATAGGATTTTGTTCTTTTGGGTGGTGAGAGTTGCGCTTTTAGCAGCGCGCCCCGCCCCGACGTTATCAACGTCGGTCTTTGCCGTCAAGCACACTTTGTTCCTATCCCGTAAGGCAAAGCGTTTTGCTCCCGCAAAACGGCTCCCACCCTCAACTCTCCCCATAACGGACTTCATCTACAAACAAAAACGCCCCACAAAGCGCTCTTCTCTTAGGGATTTTTTAAAACATTAAAAATTTATAGGAAATTGCACTTTCAAGCGGTCAAAAGGAAAAGAACTTAGACGTAAAAATCTAAGTTCTTTTTTTAAATATACGAAACTTTTGAATAATATTTATATAGAAAATTTTTCTCAAATTGATATTATTTTTTAGCAATACTTACTCGGATATATAAAATTGTTCCAATACCAACACCCTTATTGTAATCGTTGCAAAAGATTTAAGATAATTTCCCCGACTTCTTCAAGTGAAGGATCAAGCGTGCCTTTGAAATAATCTACCATTGTATCCACGCAGGCGTTGGTAAGAAAACGAATTTGCACGTATCTTTCCGCCGTGTTTAAGGAGAAAGGGAGCGTTTCGTTTTCATAAAACATTTTTTTAGAAAGTATTGATTTTAATTTTTCTATAAAAAAACGGGCAGCAGATGAGCCGATGGCTTTTCGGTAAATTTCTTCGTTGGACTTCAAGAAATCAACGATTTTCCTTAAATAAACTTCATATTGTATCGTTTGCTCTGCTTCGATTTTTTCTAAAACGTCAGAAAGATTTTGTATAAGTTCATTTTCAAATTCTTCGGCAACGGAATAAATATCTTCGTAATGATTATAAAAAGTGCTTTTTGCAATGTCAGCTCTTTCCGCAAGATCTGCTATGGATATCAATCCTATTTCCTTTTTCTCATCAAGCAACTCCAAAAAGGCTTGCTTGATTCTTTTTTTTGTCCTTATAACGCTTCTATATTCCTTTTTCATAATTGTACCAATCTTATATTTGTCTAATTATAGTACTATTATATTATACTTGAAAATTTATGTCAAGTTGAATAATGTAATAGTTGGACGATTTAATACAAACCGTCCAAAATTGTCCTTAAATCAAATATCAGTCGTTGTGTTTTTGGAAAAGAAAGAATATAATGAATCGGTAATTAAAAAATTTTATCAAGGAGGTACTTGTGAAAAAGCAAACGTGGATAAGTATTATTGCTATGAGTTTTGCCGTTCTATACAGTATCGGACTTATTATAGCGGCTTGTTGGAAAACTCCTTCACCTTCCGAAGAAAATAAAGCTAATACGCCTGTGAACAACGTTGCGTTTAGCTATGAAGAAAAAATATTCAACCCCGATTACGTTCACGAAATAAAAATAGAGCTTCCCGAAAATGAATGGGAAGATTTGAAGCTTCGCGCCTTATATAAGGAGTGCTACGACGCAAAAATTACGGTGGACGGCGAGACCTTTTATCACGTCGGTCTCCGTACCAAGGGAAACGTAACTTTGCTACAAAGTATCGTTCGGGAATGGGACAGATACAGCCTGATTGTGGATTTCGGCGCGTTTGATACAAGTCAAAGATATTACGGATTAGATAAACTTTCGCTCAATAACAACATTTGCGATTCCAGCTTTATGCGTGATTATCTTTGTTACGATATGATGCGTTCTATGGGAATACCTGCACCGCTTTGCAGCTTTACGGCATTATATCTAAACGACGAATATCTTGGGCTTTATACTTCCGTTGAATATATGGACGAATCCTTTTGCGTTCGTAATTTCGGATACGACTACGGAAATCTTTATAAGCCCGAACACATGAATATCGCAGGTATGCTGACGGGTGAAGAAAAGGATTGCACCCTGAATTTATCCGCACTATCAGGAGAAAACGGCGTTGACGCTGCGGATTTCTTGGGTGTTTCCGACGTTACGGTATCCCTTAAATATCAGGGGCAAGCGCTGTCCTACTATACGGATATTTGGGATAACGCAGTATTCAAAGTAGGAAAATCGGACAAGAAACGGCTAATAAATTCCCTTAAACAAATAGAAGACGGCTCGCTTGAAACTGCGCTTGATACCGATATACTTTTGCGATATTTTGCGGTCAATGCCTTTGTATTAAACGACGACACCTACACTTCGTACGCAGGACACAATTACGGCTTATATGAAAAAGACGGTAAACTGTCGATGTTACCGTGGGATTACGATCATTCCTTGGGGTGTATGGGTGCAGCAAGCGGCAGCGCTACGTGGACGGAGCTTCTAAATCTTCCGATTGACGAGCCTGTGATAAACGTAGCGATAGAAAATAGACCTGTTTTACACGCATTGCTCTCTAATGAGACGTACAAGCAAATCTATTACGGATATCTTGACGAATTGCTCACTTCCTATATTGAAAACGGCTATGTGGAAAAAAAGGTGGCAGAGACTATCGAGCTTTTGCTTCCTTACGTGGATAAAGAGCCTGCCGACGGAGTAAGCCGAGACCGTTTTGATGCGGCGGTAAAATCCAACCTTGATTTTTGTAAATATCGAGGTCAAAGTATTCGTGGTCAGCTTTCGGGTGCAATATCTAAAACAACCCAAGCGCAACAAGTCGCGCCTCAAACACTAATTGACTGTTCCGAATTCGTCAGTCCTGATTCGGGTAGCTTATCCGACTTACTTTTCCCCGAAGGCGTTTACTTTGAAGATTTGGTAGCGTCCTTAGTTCCAAGAATAAACACAATGGCAACGATTGCTATTTTACCCTTTGAAACGATCAAGGACCTTATTTTCCCTTCCTCCGACGGTGGACTTGTTCAACGCCTTGAAGAGTCCGGAAGAGTGCAAGACGGCGAGGCTTTGCGTTCGGAGATAAAACAGCTCGTTTTGAATTTTATAAAAGACGTTTCAGCCTTACTCGTTGCACCCGTAGCTTTGGGAATTGCGCTCATCTTTGCCTTTACATACGGAAATAAACGACGGGCTGCGCCAAGAAAAAAGAAAAAGAAAGGCGGTGAGAAAAATGTTGTTTGAAACTCCAAAGAATACGAAGCTACGCCATGAATGGAAGCATTTGATTACCCCTGCCGACAGAGAAGCAGTCATACGGCGTTTGAGTGTAATCGCAAAGCCCGATCCAAACTACGGAAACGAACCCTACCATATCCGAAGTCTTTATTTTGACAACTGTTACGATAAAGCCCTTACCGAGCGCATAAACGGCGTACAAGTCCGTGAGAAATTTCGTATTCGTTATTATAATGGAAATACCGATTATATCGTGCTTGAAAAGAAAAGCAAATACAATACGCTTTGCGGAAAGAAAAGCGCGCGTATTACAAAGGAACAATGCCAACGCATTATCGACGGCGAAATCGAATGGTTGAAGGATAGCGAAAAACCGCTGTGCAGAGAGCTATATGCAAAAATGCGAAGCGAGCTACTCCGTCCGCGTGTAATCGTCGATTACACACGCCGCGCTTTCGTATATAAGCCGGGAAACGTTAGAGTAACCCTCGATTACGATATAAGAACGGGACTTTCCGTAACGCATATGTTCAATCCCGTAACTACGATTCCTGCGGATATCCGCAAACCGATCATTATGGAAGTAAAATACGACGCTTTTTGTCCGTCGATAATTAGAGACCTCGTACATCTTTCGGATAGACGGACTTCGTCTTATTCCAAATACACAAGCTGTCGCTTGACAAATTATTAAGGAGATACATATTATGACTTTTAACGATATTTTCAAAAGCAGTTTTTTAGAACAAGTATCCAACTTTTCCTTTTTGGATACCGTAATTTCCCTTGCCTTGGCGTTTGCCATCGGGCTTTTCATCTTTGAGATCTACCGTAAAACCTACCGCGGCGTTATGTATTCACGTAGTTTTGGGATCACTCTTTTGGCGCTTGCGATCATCACAGATCTTGCTATTATGACCGTTACTTCCAACGTCGTGCTTTCTCTTGGTATGGTCGGTGCATTGTCTATCGTGCGTTTCCGTACCGCAATCAAAGAGCCGCTTGATATTGCCTTTCTTTTTTGGAGTATCGTCGTCGGTATTATGCTTGGCGCGGGAATGATTCCCTTGGCTGTGTTCGGTTCTATTATTTTGGGTGTCATTCTGCTCGTTTACAGTAATCATAAAACGCTTGAAACACCTTATATTTTAGTTGTTCAATGCGCAAATGATGACGTTGAGCAAAAGGTAAACGAATATATCAGCAACGCAGTAAAACGCTTTAACGTCAAATCTAAAACGGTCAACGCAAGCGGTATTGAGCTTACACTTGAAATCCGGCTTGCGGATTCGACAACGCAGTTTGTAAACGATTTGAATGCTATGGATGGTGTGGAATACGCAACGCTCGTTAGCTATAACGGCGAATATATGGCTTGATTTTTATGCGAACGATTATTATAGGCGATATTCACGGTTGCTTTGACGAATGGATTCAACTACTCCATAAAGTAAATTTCGACGTTGAACACGATAAACTCATTCTTCTCGGCGATTTAATGGATAGAGGTAAAGACTCCTACAAAGTGTTTCAAACGGCAATTACGCTGAAGGAAACAATGAAAGATAGAATGGTCGTCTTAAAAGGTAGCCACGAAAAAATGATTCTTGATAATTCAAAAAAAATCAAGGACAGAATTCTTTGGCGCATCGTTGGAAAAGGCGCAACGTTGCGTTCTTTCCGTCGGTACGGCGAAAATATGCAAGAAACCGTCGAGTGGTTCAAAAAACATTGCGTTCCTTATTATGAAACGGTTGGTTTTCAATGCGTACATGCCGCTGTAAAAAACGAAAAACTTGCTGAACAGGACGAATATACGTTGCTTATGGATCATAAGCTAACGCGCCGAAATCTTTATGGTGGAAAATTGACGGTTACAGGGCATATTCACCTTAAAGAACCTACTTGGTTTGACGGTACAGGCGGAAAAGGAATACGGTTAAATTATCGTCAATGGTTATCGTTACCGCAAGCGGGTGTCATTTGCATTGATACTGCGTGCGCCGAAGGCAATAAACTGACGGCTATGGTTATTCAGGGCGAACATTATTATTTAGAGTTCGTTTGATTTTTTAGTCGCATATTGGTTAATCCGCGATAAACTTTGATGGTATGTATATTTAGATGTCATCCCTAAAAATTGAGATACAAAGCAATACTATTAAAAAGTAGGCAGATGTCCAAGAACGTGGACATTTGCCTATTGACTTTTATAGATTAATTGTGGTAAAATAGAATTACAAACACGAACATATGTTTAGAATATGCTTTGTGTGGGTATATATAATTAAGGGGAAATATCCCCTTGTTAAGCTTACAAGCATCGGCAGGCTTTGTAAACGTACAATTAGTGCGTTTGTGGGAGAAGTTCTCCCGTTCACCCGAAGTCGTTTTTATATAAAGTGAAACAAAACGGCTTTTAAGGGTTTTATTGTCGTACAATTTTTTACGACAATACGGCAAATCGTCCGGAGTTGTTCGAGAAAGCGTTTCAGCGCTGAAAGTCGGATAGCGTTGATGGTCTATTTTGTGGTACAAATTTTTAGGTACTACACTCTTACAACTTCATATTCGGATATTTAATCCGTGCGGAGTAGAAACGTTTTTAGCGTGTTTTGATTCGTACGGATTTTTTGTCCCTTTAGGTCGGTGGTATTTTTTATCAGCGACTTTTTTGCGCCCTTTTGTAAGAAAAAAATTTTTATCAAAAGGTTAAGTTTTGGGCGTTTTCGCTGCCTACCTATTGTAGGGCTTTATTAAATTTAGGAGGATATAAAAATGAAAAATTATCATCATTACCACCCGCCGTGAGCAAAAGCAAACGGCAAGCAAAACTTTATAGAAGGCTTGTAAAGTATAGCACACTATACTTTCCTTGAAAGTAGTGTGCTCTGCGAGGCTATTTTTCGAGCAAAAAAATTAAAAGGAGGAAACCAAAATATCGTATTTAGTATGCCATATGGAGAAGTATCACAAAACGGATATTTGCCCCATAGAAAATGAAAACGAGCGTGACGAAAACTACGTCGGCTCAAATACTTGTATAGACAGTTCAAGAACGAAAGATAATTACCGCCTTTTGTTTAGGAGCAGTTCTTACACGGATTTTATCAACGCAAGAATAAGCGAGGTAAACTTACCCAAAGCACCGAGAAAAGATGCCGTGCTAATGGCTTCGTTCGTGGTCGGCTCGGATAGAGAATTTTTCAAAGGTTTAGACGAAGATGAGCAAAACGCCTTTTTCCGTGACTGCACTAATTTCTTTATAGACCGTTACGGAAGAAAGAACATAATCTCTGCCGTTGTCCACAATGACGAAACCACTCCACATATGCACCTAAACCTTATCCCTATCAAAGACGGACGGCTTTGCGCCAAAGACTTACTTAATCGCAACGAGTTATCTAAACTGCAAACGGAATTTCACGAGAAAGTCGGAAAGCGTTGGGGCTTAATGCGTGGTAAAGAAGGAAACACAGCTTCTCATCTCTCCACCGCCGAGTTTAAGGCTAAATGTATCGTGGATGAAGCGTGGGATAAATCAACTGAAATTCTTTCAAGCGCAGGAAAGCGTGTTCAAGCGGAATTAGAAACAATGGAGAAAGCCGTTCAAAAAGCAGATGAGCATTTTACCGACACAATGAAAGAAATCTCCACTGCTAAAGCCGAAAGAGATAAAATCGTTGAGGAACGTAACGCCGAAGCCAATTACACTCAAGCGTTAGAAGATGCCAAGCAAGGTAAGTTTTCTAAAAGCAAGAACGGGTTAAGAAATCAAATCGTAGCATTGACTGCCGAAGTTAAACGTTTAGAAGAAGTAGTTGACCGTCAACAAAAAGATAACGGCTTGCTATACAAGGAAGTTCAAGAACTCTCAAAAGACAAGGATAAGTTCAATAAGATGAGCCGTGCCTACACTCTTTTTAGAGAACGAGAACCTGAAGCGTTTACGCGAGCATTTCATCGTGCGCCGTCTATCGTTGGAGCGTTTATTCCCAAAGGCGAGCCTATCGCCAATTTAGGGAAAAGCCGTTTAAGGCAAATCGAAGAAGAAATCGAGCGTGAAAACGCCACTAAAACTGAATATAAGAAAAAATTTAATAATAACAGTAAAGCCGATTAAAATATCGGTAATTACTACGTGCCGTCCAAAATTTTTTTACTTTTACCTATCAAAAGCTATTGACAAAGCCTTTCTCAAAGAGTATAATAATTATAACAAGTCGTATCAATACGACATTATATTTTAAGTGAGGAGATGTGAAGTTATGGCGAAATTTATGAAGGTATTAGGCGTGACCATGAGATTTGCTCTTGCGGGAGTGTTGATTGTAGGTCATTTTATTATGAGCTGTGTTGGAATACTTGTTACTGCAATCACTTCACAGGATTAAGGAGAATTATTATGGAAAGTAAAAGATATGTAAAAGATAAGAGATATGAGGACAAGCACAAAGAAGAAAGAAAGGCAAAAAGTATGTTCTTTGGAACGAGTATGCCAAGAAGTAAAGCCGAAGAAATAAATGAGTTTTTAACTCAATACGGTTTTACCAAAGTTCAATTAATCGAAGCAGGATATAAAGCGTTAATGGATGAAGCCGCTGAAAATGATTTAGGTCTTGCCAAGATTATGGACGACTATGATGACTTCTTTGAGTCCGAGAATAAAAAATAACCCTTCTTTCTTCTTGTAATTGTCGGGAAAATAAATTATGAAAGCCCCGACCTTTCACAAGGAGGAAAATAATATAGAAAAGAAAATTAGAAACCAAGAAGAAATCGTAAATGGAAGAATCTTTTACGAACGTGACGAGAATTGGAATTGTGTAAGAACTCGTGAAGTAAAAATCGGGAAAACTACCTATTACATAATTTCTCGTCAAAACCCAAACGCCAAGACTTCGGCGTTTGATATAACCAAGAGATTGATTGAAAGTCAAGCGGAAAGTTTGACGGACGATTTATCAATAACAACAGAATCGCTTGAAGGTTGCAATTCGGGAGGTAAAAAACAATGAATTTGCAATCGAATAGAAAAATAAAACATTTAGAACAGCAGTACACAGCCCTTTATTGTCGTTTAAGTTCTGATGACGACCTTGAGGGCGATAGCAACAGTATCAAAAACCAAAAATTATTGCTTTCGGACTATGCGAAAGAAAATAAATTTAGGAATACTCGTTTTTACATAGACGACGGTTTTAGCGGTAGTAATTTTGAACGCCCTGCATTTAAGCGTTTGCTTAACGACGTAGAAAACGGCGAAATATCTACCGTAATCGTAAAAGATATGTCAAGATTTGGGCGTGACCATATTCTCGTGGGATATTACACCAAGTATTATTTCCCCGATGCGGACGTAAGGTTTATAGCAATCTTCGACCAAATGGATACGGAAACTAACCCCGACGACGATATTATCCCGTTTAAGAACATCCTAAACGAAATGTACGCAAAAGATTGTAGCCGTAAGATTAAAGCCGTTGTGAAAGCCAAAGGCAATTCAGGTAAACACATATCCTATCTTCCACCTTTGGGCTATATGAAAGACCCTGAAAATAAAGAAAGATGGGTTGTAGAACACATCGGTGCTTTTATCGTTAAAGAGATATTTGCCCTTTGTCTTAAAGGTTATGGACCTACACAAATCGCAAGAATTTTAACCGAACGTGGAATTGATACACCCGTAGTTCACTTTCACAAGTACAAGCTACCTACTTCTTTGAAATTAAGAGAAGATTCGGATATTTGGAACGCAAAAACGGTAGCAGGAATACTTGAAAATATGGAGTATTTAGGACATACGGTTAATTTCAGGTTCTACAAAAAGTCGTATAAATCGAAGAAGAAATACGAAAATCCAAAAGATAAATGGGTAATCTTTGAAAATACGCAAGAAGCAATAATTGACCAAGAAACTTTTGATACTGTCCAAAGAATCCGAGATGGACGAAGGAGACCTACTGAAATGGGAGAAATGAATATCCTATCAGGAATGCTCTATTGTGCCGACTGTGGAGAGAAAATGTATCTTTGCCGTTGTACTACGATGAATCAAAAAGAATACTTTAACTGTTCTACCTATCGCAAGAAAAAGAAAAAATATTGTACGTCACACCAAATAACGGCGCACGCCGCTATGGCTCTAATTAAAAACGACATACAATATACCATTAAGTTTGCGACTGAAAACAAGGAAGAGTTTATGTGTATTCTAAAGGAACGAGCGAAAGCCAAAAGCAAACGTGAGTTAGCATCGTATATTGATGGTAAAGAGCAAGCAGAAAAGCGCATAAAAGCACTTGATAAAATTATCCAAAACCTTTATGAAGATAAGGTTGCAGGAAAAATCTCCGAAGAACGCTATATGAGAATGAGCGATAACTATGAAGCCGAGCAAAAGTCGTTGACCGACAGGCTCAATTACCTAAAGGCAGAAATAGAAAAAGCCAAAACACAATATGACAACATAAATAGGTTTATGGCTATCGTTAAAAAATATAGTGATTTTGACGAGATAACACCTGAAATCTTACGTGCTTTCGTGGATAAAGTAATTATACACGAAAAAGTAAAGGTTGACGGACGTTATGTTCACACAATAGAAATTATATATAACTTTGTCGAAGCCATAGATTTACCTGACTTCGATGCACATTTAAGAGAAGAAAACTAAATAGAACGAGAAAAGGCGTGGCATCACGCCACGCCTGACTCTTCAAAGACAGCACCTACCGCAAAAAATCCCTATGGGAAGAGCGGTAAGGGGGCGATTTTGTTTGTGGTGGAGCGCGTCCATTCAAATCCGAACCAACGGACGAACTCAACTGTTTAATCATATTTACCGCGCGGGTAAAATTGAACACGGAATAGGGCACGTAATTCCAAAAAATCATTTGCACTTGCGGGAACGCCGCGCGGATTTCTTCGGAAAATTCGCTTTGCAACCACACAGGCGGTATGCTGTAGCCTTTAAACTCGATATGGAACACGTTGTCGTACCAAATAGACGGCTTGGTAAAGCCGTATTTCTCGGCGAGCAAAAGCACGCGCTTTAAATGCTTGATAAAAAGCAACGATCTATCCTGCTCTTTGTTGTCGATAAACCATAAATATCTGCCAAGCCCGATAAAATACGCTTCGTCCATACCTAAATTGATACGGTCGGTGTCGAAACATTCCGCAAGGGTTTTGAGCATATTTTCAATCAATCGGTACGTCCGTTCGTAATCGACGAGCAAAACCCGTTCAATATCTTTTACTTCGTAATACTGTTTCCATTTAAACAGTTCCGCCATGTGTCCAAGCGTTTGCGTACACGGCACAAGCTCCACTTCAAAACGCTTGCCGTACGCCACGATTTCTTTCAGCTCTTCTTTCGTATACCGACCTTTCATATACCCAAAGTACGGTTCTTCGGGCACTTCAAAAGTGATTTCCGTGTACAGCTGTAAATAGTTATACCCCATGAGCGCGCTTTGACGGATAAATTTCTTCACACCGTCCACGCTCATAACGCGCGTGGAACAGTTTTACATACTACCAAAGCGTTTAAAATCGCATTTAACGAAAATATCTTCCCGCGCTTGCCCTACGTACTGCAAAGCAAGCGAAAAGGCTCAAAAAAATCGCAATCGCGCTCGTAAGCGACGTTTGCCTGTCCCTGCGAAAAGGAAATACGTATCCCCTCACCCTTTTTCTCGCATACGATTTTATCCCCGTCGTTTGCAAGCGAAAATTGTAGTTGCGCCTGCAACTCCTTTATGCCGAATAAAAACTTTTCTTCGCCGATAAAATAAATTTTTTTTCATATTGCCTCTTTTATATAGCACAACAAAGCGCGCCGTCCATTTTAATATCGTCTGTAAATTTTCCGTTTTTCAAATCGTAAACCGCCACGTTTCCGCTCTTTTCATTGCAACTAATCAAATAGTCGTTGAAAAGGTTAAAATCTCTCGGGCTATCGCCGCCGCAATCCGTCTTTTGCACAAGCGTTAATTCTTCTCCGTTTACCTCAAATACGCATATCACGTTCTCTTCTCGCAAGGAAACGTATAGATATTTCCCGTCCGCAGAAAGCCGTATTGCCGCGCCGTTGGCTTTTTCGTTTTTACATTCCATTTCTACGGTGTTGACGGGCTTTGCTTTACCGTTTGCATATTCAAAGACACTTATCGACGGTACAAGCTCATTTACCGCATAAATATACTTGCCGTCTTTTGAGAAAACCAAATGCCGAATTCCATAACCGCTTGGAACTTTTTCTTCGGATATAAGCTGTAAATCTTTGTCGTATATTGCAAGCGTATCCGTACCCAAATCGCAAACCGCTAAATACCCGTCGGGTGTTTTATCCACAAAATGCGTGTGCGGTTCGGTTTGGCGCGTCGGGTGCATACTCTTGCCCGTTCTTTGCAAAATGATTTCGCCGTTTTTTACAATATTTCCGCTTAAATAATTTACAATGTAAACATCTGCGTTGTCTACACATAAATGGCATGCCACTACACCCTGCGTACTCTTTATTTCGGTTGCCGTTTGCAAGTTTTCATCGACGTAAAAATATCCGCTAAAATTTTTCTTTTCAAACGGTTGACGAAGAAGCACACACAAGCCTTTTTTACATTTCACCGCATACATAGGTCTATCGCAAGGGAAATAGGCGAGTTGAATAAGCTCGCCTTTTTCCGTTAAATCATAGCCGTAAATTCCACCGCCGTTTTCTACGGTTTCACAAGATAATACGTATATCATAATGCAGATTGCGTATCGTTCGGATCGCCGTTAATCGCCAAATCGTATTCTTGCGACCAGTCAAGCCCACGATATTGCGCCGCTCTATCGTCTTTTTCGATAAAGTCCATAAGCAAATCAAGCATATCCTTTGTCCAAGTGTTTTTATCAATTTGCGCGGACGTAAATTTATTGAGCGAAATCATTTCAAAGCCGAACAAGTCTTTGACCTGCGTTTTTGCAGCACCGCCTACTACTTCTTCCACCAAATGTGCAGGAATAAACAACACGCCGCCACCTGCGCCGAACACCACGTCGCCCGGCATACAAATCGCGTTGCCGATTCTCGTCGGCGTATTATACCCCGTCATAATAAATTGGCGAATAGGCGTGGGGTCGATACCACGGAAATAAACTTGCGTATCGGCAATTTTTTTCATTTGCTCGGTATCGCGAACGCCGCCCCAAATAACCGCGCCTCCGTTCTCGTTTTTCGTTTTATTTTTGAGCGCCGTGGTAAGATTTCCGCCCAAAAACGTGCCCTTATAAATCTTGTCGTACATATCGATTACGGGTACGTCGTATTCCATAAGGTTATCGATCACCCATTGATTGTACGTGCCTTTTCGATTTTCGCTTCTACCAACGTCTTTGACGACTTCGTCTAAATCGGGACGGAACGGGCAATAGGTTGCCGTAACTGCGCGCCCGATAAGCTTTCTACCGTCGTCGTGGAGCGTATGTAATCTACCCTCGAATTGGCTTTCGTAGCCCTTTACGAAAATAGGTTTCCATACTTCTTCAAGCGTCAACGTTTTTAAGGCTTTTAAGTATTTTTCATCTACTTTCGGTCTGCCGTCGGGAAGTCTTTCCCCTTTCCACTGCGGCGTTAAAGCAATAATTTCTTCTCTTACGTTAAAGTTCATAATTTTTCTCCTTAATATGATTTAACAACCATTCAAAATTTTCTTTATTTGTATAAACTTTATCCCAGCAATTATGCGCACATTCGGCATACAAAGTTAAAATCGCGCAACCGCCGTTTGCATTGATATATTTTGTCATATTTTCGCTTTCACAAGGAAGCACCACTTTGTCTTGCACACCGTGAAAAACTCGCAACGGTATGTCTTTCAAACGCCCTGCATTCCAATATATACCACCACCGCAACAAACAATCCCTGCCGTAAACAACTGCGGACGGCTCATCATAAGCTGATATGCCGCATATCCACCCATACTTATCCCTGACGAATAAAACTTTGTTTTATCCGTAAATGGTTGCTTATAGATATATTCGCAAAACGCAATGAGCTGTTCAAAAATTTCAAACCACGTATCCGCGTAGCATTGCGGAGCAACAATAATAAAATCTTCTGCCGACGGATTATTACGGATAGGCACATCGATATTAAGCAGTTTTAAATCAGTACCACGGCTACCCGCTCCGTGCGTATGGAAAATTACGGGATATTCTTTGCCTTCTTTATAATCATTCGGATAAGAAATCACATAATTCAAATTTTTATATCTTTCATACGTTATCTTCATAATCTCATTCCTCCATCGATAATAATATCCGTACCTGTTATATAGTTGCCTTGCTCGCTACAAAGCATTAACACCGCGCCCACGCAATCCTCGGGTGTTCCAAATCTGCCCATAGGAATACACTTTTCCACCGCTTTACGCTTTTCTTCGTCGTTGTACACGCTTTCATTTCTCGGCGTAGCAATCGCACCGGGGGAAACGTTGTTCACCGTAACGCCAAAGGGCGCAACTTGCTTTGCAATAATCTCCACAAATTTCATAACGGCGCATTTCGTTGCCGAATACACGGAAAGCTCGGAGTGATTACGATATTGATTGACGCTGCCAATCGTTACGATTCGCCCAAACCCTTTTTCCTGCATCGCAGGATAATACGCTTGCATAAGCTTGAACGTGCTTTTAACGTTAATGGTAAACTGCTTATCAAACGTTTCATCCGTTATATCCTGCCAAAACTCTTTATATTGCACGCTCGCGTTGAGAATAAGGCAATCCACCGCGCCTGTTTTTTGGTATAATTCGTTCACTTCGTCCATATTCGACAAATCGCAAACGACGGCTTGGTGTGCGCCGATTTCCGCGCGTACACGCTCCGCCTTTTCCAAATCCTTGGAGCAATGAACGCATACCTGGTAGCCTGCTTTTACAAAAGCAATCGCCAAAGCTTTGCCAATTCCTTGCGTCGAGCCTGTGATTAAAACACTTTTCATAACGTTACTTCCTTGCCGTTTTCATCTAAATTCACCGTATACGTTTTTCCGTCCACGGTAATCTCGTACTCCCCATAAAAACCGCGGAAAGACAGCTCTTGCGTATCAACACATTTCTCAAAAGACGTTTTCCATTCTTCATTGATGAGCCTATCCAACACTTTATAGGCAGGTTTTTCGCTCATATCAAAGTGCAATAAACCGCCGCCGTAATAGTTTTCGCCCTCGCCCCTACCAATCGGTGCATACGCCGCGTAGCCGTCTACCAAATTCCACCAAACGATACTCTTCATATGTTCGGTTGCAAACCAAGTTTTGTATAACGCTTCGGTAATCGTAGCTTGTATTTCCTCGTTCACTTCGTTTCCGCCCCAATAGCTCGGAATGGTAATTTCGGAAATGTGCATAGGCAAATGATACGCGTTGAAAATTTCCAAAATA
>SVHY01000027.1 GCA_015055545.1 Clostridiales bacterium | reverse complement strand
TCGTCCAGCTCCCGTTCACCGATTTCGGCGTATATTTCATATCCGTAACGGTATGCCCAAGTCCGTTGAACGTACCGGCAAAATAATCGGCGCTTGTCTTCAACGCTACGTTTTGCCCGTCAAGGTCGATATCCGCCGTTAAAACGACGTAATCGTCTTTCGTTCCGTTCGTCGTTGCGCTCGAACCGCCCGACCAGCCTGTCATATAATTCATAAATTCCGTAGGTGTCGAAATTACGTGAGAAGCCGTCATAATCGGTTGCGTGATTGCCGTACCGTTTGCCGCAACGATGTTCAATTCGTTCACTTCGCCATAAGTAAAGCTTGTTAAATCATACAAACCGTTTGCAGGAACAGCGGTTGCCGCACCGTTTACGCTAAACGAAACGATTTCCGCGCCGCCCGTCAATGTAGTAAGGTCAAGCGTAGTTGCCGCCGTATATAACGTATCGTTCACGCTGCCACCCATCGCAATCACCGTATCGCCAAAATAGAACGTGTCGCCTTTCAACGACCAGTATCCACCCCACGTAGCAAGTTCTGTTTTGTTTTCGTTGACAAACGTATAGCCGTTTGCATACACTGTTCTCGTTTCACCCGAAATATTACTAAACGAAGCAGCCTTACCGAATGCGTAGGAATTGACAATCGCGTTTTTACCCGCAGTTTGGTCGCTGTAAGCATACGTCGCCTTATCGCTCGTCACGTTTACTACCACGTTTTCAATCGACGAAGCATTGTACGCTCTCAGTACGCCGTTCCCTGAAGCAACGGAATGCGAACCTTGTACGTACACGTTTCTAACCGTACCCTTTACGTAGCCCGAAATCAGCCATACGTATTGATTTATACAAGTAATATCCGTCAACGCCACGTTTTCTACGATACCGTTTGTTTCAATGTACCCAAATAAACCGCTACCATTCCAACTACTCGGTCCGACTTGTATAAGGTCAACCTTTGCGTTGCTCAACGTATGTCCCAAACCGTTGAACGTACCAGAGAACCAGTCGCTTTGATTTTTTTGGAACGTCGTCGCATTCAAATTAATATCCGCCGTTAAAACTACGTAATCGTCCGAAGTGCCGTTCGTTTCCGCGCTTGCAGCGCCCGACCAACCGTTCATGTAATCGATATATTCTTGCGCGGTTGCTATCGTATGCGTTGCCGCAAGGAAAGGCACTTGATATACTTCGTTATCCGCGTTGATAAAGCGCACGTTGTATGTTTTACCAGCCGCGTATTTCGTCGCGCCAAGACCTGCAACCGTAGCGGAAATCTTCCCGTCCGTTTCAAGTTGTATGTCCGTAATCTTTTTTGCGCCTACGTAAACGGCATAGTCGCCAGCCGATAATTCGTCTACGCTCGTGACCGTCCCCGTCTTTTCCGTTAAGCTATACGCGTTTTCATTCCCAAGCGTTTCCGTTGTTTCTACGGCATACGAACCGCCTGCGTATGTTTCGAACAGGTCTTTGTTGCCCGTCGTCACGTCGCTTGTTTCTTCAAGCAAGCAGTGCATAGCCACGCCTTTAATCGATCTACCCGTGTCCGCGTCTACCGCCAACGTCGGTACGTCGTTTACGACGTTATACGCGCGAGCGTACAGCACCGTTTCGTACGCCTTCGTAAGTGCGGTCGCAATTTGTTGTTCCGAATAGCCCTTCTCTTCCATATCCGAAACTAATTGATCGTAGGTAATACTTGCGTAATACGTCCACGTTTCTTCTTTGCCGTCGTTTGCGTTAAAGCTAGGCAACGGTTGTTTTTCCAAAGGAATATCCACTTGCGTTGCACTTGCGCCTTTTGCGGTTATGGCTTTGTTATCCACTACCATACCCCATTGTACTGTGCCAAGGCTCGTCACGTAGTTATAATAACTTTCCGAAACGGTTACGCTCCAACGGATACCCGAGGGGGTGTCGCTCTTAATACGGATTGCCGCGCCGTCGTCCATTTGGAAGTTGCCCGCAACCGCCACTTCTTCTACTGCGCCCGCGTTTACGTCCGTTTTTACAAGACCCGCTACGCCAAACGATGCGACAAAGGCGAGAGATAATGCTACAATCAAATTCTTTTTAACTTGCTTTTTCATATTCTTTCCCCTCCTTTACTCCTCAAAAGTCACCCAATCAAGGCTGAACTTCGCGGAATCGTCCACGATAGATGCTGTGATGATGTCTATATTATTAGACACCATTACCGATAAAATCGGTGAGTTGTACTGTTGTTTCATTAAAATAAGACCTCCTTATTTATTATTTTTTAATTTATTCTTTTACGCCACCGATCGTCAAATTCCCCATCAGCTTATTGCGGAAAATGATGAACAAAATCATAACGGGAATCATAATCATGATACAACCCGAAAGTAAAACCGGCGTTTGTCCTTTGGCGGTTGATCCAGACGAGCTACCTGCCATCATTTGATACAAACCGAACGCGATCGTGGGATGCGACGGCGCGTATATCAACAACGTCGTATAATCGTTCCATAGACGGATAAAATGCAACAAAAACACAAGACCCGCAGACGATAAGATAAGCGGAAAGGCTACTTTTGCAAAAATCGTCCATTCGTTTGCCCCGTCAATTTCCGCAGCCTCGTAATACGAATGCGAAACGCCTTTAAACACGGATACAAACACGAAATAGTACATATCCACGAAGAAAAACTTTTGTGCGTACAAGCCTAAATACGAATCGTAAATGTTAAAATCTACAAGCAAAGAAACCATTGACGATTGCGTACCTACAATCGGAACAATCATTGTAATCAAAACGATAATCTCCAACGCTCGATTAAAACGATAGGTAAATCTTGATGTCGCATACGCCACGAGTATAGGCGCAAGCGTATGTACCAGCGCACAACCGCCTGCATACAACACCGTATAAAGTACCTGCGTTCCAAACGGTATTTCCATAATGGTTCGCCCGTTTCTAATTACGTCTTTCATTGCAAAGAACGAGGCTGCCGTTTTCAAATTCTCCCATTGCCATTCTTCGGGAAGCCCGAAATAATTTCCTCGAAGCGTAAGCTCTTTTTCCGTTTTAAACGACGTCGTTATCGCCCAGTACATGAGGAAAAGAAAAATTAAAGTGTACGCTACGAGAATTGCGGCTATTAAAGCTCGAATGATTAAGTCGCCGTTGCTTTTTTTCGTTTTTAACATCTTCTTCACCTCCTTAATTCATTGGATCTTTTTTATCCAAGAACCGTTTCAATCCGATTGAAATGGGTGCAACCACTATCGTGAACATCATGCCGATTGCCGAAATCTCGGGGAATTCCGCGCGGTTCGTTCCCGCAACTCTCGTTTCACGCAAAAGGTAATACCCCAACGTTTGCGATTCGGCGGGAGCGTTTTCTCCAAAGAAACTATACAAGCCCATATCCGCCGTAAATATACCCGTCAAACCGACGACCAAAAACGTAACGATCGTTCCGTATATACAAGGAATCGTAATCGACCAAAGCTCTCGCATAAACGAAGCGCCGTCTAATTTTGCAGCCTCCGTAATCGAGGGGTTTATTTTATTCATAGCGCCTAAATACATCAATACCTGCGTTGCAAAGCCGAAAAACAAACCGAAAATAAGAACGTACGTATACGTCGAATCCGTCGCGCCAGCGCCCATCAAAAACATTACCGATTCGCCCGTAATCTCATTGAGTATCGTACGAAATCCACCGTTTACAAGTAAGCGGTAAATCGTAGCAAGCGCTATGCCCGGAATGATACTTGGTATAAATAAAATTACTTTGAATAATCCGCCTCCCCATTGTTTTTTGTAGATATAGTACGAAAACAAAATTGAACCGCCTATTCCTACCAAAACCGAACACGCATAATTCACGAGCGCGTTTTTCAGTCTTAATCCGAAATGATAGGAAGCCGCTGAATTGAAGAAATTATTCCACACCGTCGTAAAGTTTTTAAGACCTACTAACGAGCTTTGTCCAGTAACCGTATCGTATTCGGAAAACGCCAAGAAGAAAGCATTAAAATTTACGTAGATATAAAATATTGCATATTGTAAAAGCGGTAACGCCAAAAACGCACAATACGCCAACAATTTTTTATCAAACCGTTTCTTCCGTTTTAACATAAATGCCCCCTTTAACCGAGATAATCAGCCCAAGTACTTGCAGTAATTTTCATCCCTTCAAAATACGATTGTGCCGTCGCTACGTTACTTTTTGCCGTAAACCCTTCCCAAGGCGTCATTCTCGTTATACCGTTTACAACCGATTGTGAGAAATAACCCGTACTCTTGATGGCAAACTTCTTCGTATTGTTCAGATATATAGGATTATTAGACATCGGCGTAACGTAATTGTTCGCGTCCTTTGCTTGTTTATATATCGCCCAAACGCTTTGCGGATAGTTGTCCATGTTCGCTAAAACCGCACTATCCATTTCATACTTCAACGCCATAGGTACGCCGTTCGTTTCCGTAATCTTTTGTAAGCCCCAGTCGGAATAGAAGAATTGAAGGAATTCTTTCGTTAATTTTTCTTTTTCCGTATTACCCTTAATACGATTGTTTACAACGAAATAATAATCCAGCGCGTCCGCCAAGGCAGGCGACGTTCCCTCATTTTCGTTTACAGTCCCCTCTTCTTTCGCTGGAAGCGGCATAAACGAAAATTCTCTATTCGTTGCCGTATCGGGAAGTCTTTGCGCAGATTCTTTCAATTCGGGCATTGCCTCGTTATACCAATAGTTCCCTTCTATCAACATCGCAATGTCTTGAATACTCGCGTCAAGATAGCTTTCTTCGTACGTCATTTGCGCCGACGTATTGGAAAGCGCAGCCAAGTCGCCGTAGAAATACTTCATACCACCGCTACTGTTTTTTGTCGTATACAGCTTTTCAAGGAATTTTAACGCTTGATATACGTTATATTGCTGTTTTACCTCATAACCGTTCGTATTACTGTCAATCGCCACTTCTTTAACGTTGGGAACGCCGTTTGTAAAACTCTCTACTATCTTCATCTTTTCTTCGCCCGAATCAAAGGTGAAATGCGACAAAAGTTCCGTCTTTGTGGAATTTGCCGAAAGCAACGCTTGGAATAAATAGTTTGAATAGTGAATACTGTTCCCCGTAAATACCAACGGCGTGATGGATTTTTCATCTACCATATAATCGAGAAGATAGAAAAATTCTTCATACGACGAGGGCAAACCGTCGTCTAACGTGTTGGGTTTTCCGTCAGGTCCAACCGATTTTTGATCCGCTTTTGCTTCAATAAACCCACGACCGGTATAAGCTTTTCCCGTATAGGAAGACGTGGTAGCTGGCTTATTACCGCCCGTTTCCGCAAAGAACAGTTTATTTTCCGCAAACAAATTCGCGTCAAAAGTCAAGCCCGTAAACCCTGCAAACGTAGGCAATGCATAATACTTGTCGTCAAAAGCCGTTAAAGCCGTTTTTTGGTCGTCGTATAATTTATTCTCAATCGCACCGTTCTCCGCTTTTACTATCTCCGTCAAATCATACAGCGTTTCGTCCGCCATGAAATCTGCGTAATACAAACCTTCTGAAATGAAAATATCGTGCGTCGAGGTCTTTATTTTCGAGTTCAACGTTGCCCCTAACATGTCGGGCGTATAACCTGTGACAATATCAACACCCGTTTTTCCGTCCGCAAAACTCGTTTCCGCATAGCGCGATTCAAATTCTTTCTCCAATTCTTTCAAGAATTCTTCACCTAAACCACCCGAATACGTATCAATATACAAATACGATATCGTCGTTTTTTCTTCCGGTGCGTATTCTACGCAACCTGCAAAACTTCCCGCTACCAATAATGCAGCTAGCCCTATTGTTACTTTTTTCAATTTCATAATCCTTTCTCCTTAATTATTTTATTTTTTGCAAATGTTATCATCTGCGTTATTCCTTACGCCACTTTACGCCACTTTCGTCGTAGCAAAATACAGATTACCGCTTTCGTCGAACGTCCAATATTCGCTCCACCCGTTTTCCGCCGTGATGTACGTTTTTTCCGTCGTAAGCAACGCGCTTACGTTTTCGTACACCGTTCTCGTTTCGTCCGACCAAGGACTGAACGCAGCCGCATTACCGATTGCATACGTATTCTTTACCGCCGTTGCATTTGCCGCACCTTGTCCGTCCGCATCGTTAAACGTTGCATTAGAGGTCGTTCCAGCATACTGAATATTCATGATACAGTTCGATACCGTACCCCAGCCGTTACTGCCCCAAGCCAAGCGGATAACGTTTTTCAAATTATTTACCGCCGCTTGTACGTATACGTTCTTTACAACTCCGCACATATAATCGGAAATAATATACGAATTCGCGCCGTCGCTCGACGTAATGCCCGTAAACGCTACGTTTTCAATCACACCCGACGTACTCACCCTACCAAAGATACCTGCAATCGTCCAGCTCCCGTTCACCGATTTCGGCGTATATTTCATATCCGTAACGGTATGCCCAAGTCCGTTGAACGTACCGGCAAAATAATCGGCGCTTGTCTTCAACGCTACGTTTTGCCCGTCAAGGTCAATATTCGCCGTTAAAACGACGTAATCGTCCGACGTTCCGTTCGTCGTTGCGCTTGCACCGCCCGACCAACCGTTCATATAATCCATAAATCCCGTAGCCGTAGAAATTACGTGGGATGCCGTTATGAACGGTTGCGTGATTACTTTACCGGTCGCGGTAATGAATTGCAGTTCGTTCAACACTCCGTAACTAAAATTCGTCACGTCCAACGCACCGTTTGCAGGAACAGTCGTTTTCACGCCGTTCACGGTAAGCGAAACAATTTCCTCGCCGCCTGTCAACGAAAGAAGGTCTATCTCCGTTGCCGTATACAGCGTATCGTTTCGAGTGCCTACCAGCGCGACAACGCTATCGCCAAAGTAGAACGCATCACCTTTCAAAGACCAATACCCGTTCCACTTGGCAAGTTCGGATTTGTTTTCGTTTAAAAACGTATATCCGTCTGCGTATACCGTTCTCGTTTCGTCTGACCAAGGGCTAACCCGAGCCGCATTACCGATAACGTAACAATTTTCAAGATTTTTCGCCGCGCCCGTTCCGTCGGCGTTGTTAAACGCAACTGCATCCGTCGCTTGCGTATACGTCACGTTTACGATACAATTTTTAATAGTAGGCAACCCGCCAAGCGTACTGTTCCAAGCAACTTGCGTCACACTCTTTGCCGTTGCCGCCGTATTCGTTCCTCTCAAATAAATATTTTGCAACGTCCCTTGCACGTACTGCGCCAAGAAATACGTATTATGATCCGAGGTGGTAATACCCGTAACGGCAAGATTTTCAACCGTTGCCCCAACGCCGATTCTTCCAAACAAGCCCGCAATCGTCCAACTCCCTGATGCCGTTTGCGACGCACTTAACGTGATATCGCTAACCGTATGCCCAAGTCCGTTAAAATGCCCCATGAAGAAATCGCTACCCGTCTTTAACGCAAGATTCGCCCCGTCAAACGCAATATCCTGCGCTAATACCACGTAATCGTCCGAAGTGCCGTTCGTTTCCGCGCTTGCAGCGCCCGACCAACCGTTCATATACGACAAGAAATCGTCTTTATCGGCAATGACGTGCGAGGCAAAATATATCGCATATTGATAGGAATATATAGACGTATCAACGTACAACGTCGTTTCGCCATAGGCGAAAGCGTGATCGATAGAATGAAGAACCACGTTTCCTTCGCTAAACGTTGCGTTCGCTGTAAAATCAATATCCCCTATACGTATTTCCGTAGGCATACCGTCCAAGCCGTCGATCGTAAGGGCTTGGTTGCTGTTTAACGCATACGCCAACACTTCCGTCATTATTTTTTCAGGGTTGTTTACAACGAAGTGTATAGGCAATGAACGGTAGACTTCATTCCCGACCGTACAAGATAAAACCACGTCTACTTCCCCTTTTCTTTGCGCAACCAAATTTCCATCGCGGTCTACACTTACGATACCGTCTTTGGAATATTCCCAAACGTATTCTACGCTATCGGTTGAGTCTACGCCCTCCAAGCTGATCGAAAAATCTATCTTTGCTTGATTATCGTACGTAATCCCGTCCATCTCTCCGCTGACCGTATCCAGCTCGGTTTTGGTAGAGGATAAGTTCATCGATATGTTTGGCACTACCATTACAGAAACATATTCCGTCAAATATACTTCTTCAAAGCCCCGCCAGGTCGCCTTAATACAGACAGAGGCTTGCCCGTACGCGTTTGCAATGAGTTTCCCCGTATTAGCGTCTACGCTTACTACCGATTCGTCGGAAGAAGTAAACGTAAACGTACCGTCGTCGTATGAACTTTCATTATAGGAAACGACGCAATTCAAGAGAAATTGATCCGCCAAAATCATAGACAATTGATTATTGTCTACGTTTGTTTCAATCGCTGGTACTAAACCTTCATTCAATACCGAAATGGTACAGCTATCTGAAATATCCCCAGACTTTGCAATTATTTTCGTTTCGCCGTATCCGTTTGCAGTAACCAGCCCGCTTGCATCCACCGACGCAATCGATGCGTTTTCGCTGGACCACTCTACGCTTTCATTTTCCTCTATTTTAAGTTGAAACGTATCGAATAACGACAATTCGGCAAAATGATAATTTATCGTAACCGTCGTTGTTTCCGTTATTTCGTTTTCGCTATTATCATCTTCCTCTTCATCTTTCGAGCAAGCCGAAAAGAAAACGCCAAAAAGCATGATACAAACCGCCAAAACGCCGATTGTCAGTTTTCGCCAAATTTTACTCATCTATCATTACCCCCTTAATTCTGCCAACAAGCCTTCAACGGTCTTTTGCGGGCTTTCTACCATAATCGTAATTCCAAGATGTTCGATATCGTCCGCCAATTCCTTTTTGACTGCCGAAAGTTTTTCGGTGGGCAAATACAATTTATAAATACTGTAATAGTAATAATTGACGTATACCCTTTCTCCGACAATCATATCACGCGTTCTTGCATATCGCGCGGGATCGCTTGTTTTTAAATATTCAATCGCTTCAAGCGCTTCGTCAAAATATCCTTTCCAACGCTCTAATAACGACTGTGAATAGTATTTTTCTTGTTTTACGTCACGATAATAAGAATTCTTCCCAACGTATTCAGGATACGTTTTCGAATTGTATTCTTCCGTAAATCGCCATTCGTTGAAAATCTTTCGCATAGGTTCTGCGGCATCCAGATAAACGCCCTTAAAGAACTTATCAATAGCCGCGTTCATATCCATGGACGTATCTATTCCCAGTTTAGCGGCAAGATAAATACGCAACGCGCACCAACCCGTCGGGAAACCTTTTTCTTGATCTGCGCCGCCCGTACCAAGATTATAGATATACATTAAACCCATCTCTTCGCTGAACTGATACAACGCCTGCATATCGTTAAACGTATCCAGCGGAGAAAGATAATCGTTATATCTTGCGCTATATATGTATCCGCTCATTCTTTCGGATACGTAACTCCATTCTTCATATCTTTGTTTACTGTCCGCGTTTATCTCGTCGTGAATACTTTGCGTATAATCCATTTCAATGTCGGCAAGTTGCGGAATGACGTGCTTATTACACTTTACGCTGTCGTCTACGACCGATAATTCGCCGTTATTATTTTTCACGGGCGCGTCTACAAGCATGAAATACGCGTAGAAATTTACGTAAAATTCTCTCTCGTAGGGTTTTCCTTCCTCCGTTCCCATCCACGTTTCTACCGTTTCCGTCATATCGTTTAAAAAATGGATGACGAGCGCAGATTCTTTGCCGTATTTCTCTTGTACGGATCGGCACGCATCACAATTGCACCAATTCCAATCGTCCGTCATGGAGAAATCGAACATAAACGCCTCGCTATCTTCCATCATCTTCGTTTGCATCGTCTTCGCGGCAGTTTCTACCATGGCTGCATATTCCGTTTCGTTTCCGCGGGCGGTAAAGCAAAGCTGACTTACGTTCGTACCGTCAAATACTCTATCCGTGTCGTCTGCGCCGGGGAGCATATACCAGTTAGGATGATAATTCGCCATATCATTCTCGTTTAAATACACGCTTTTCGGAAACCAACCCCTGACCGCCGAATGTCCCGTTTCTCCGTTGATTGCCGTCGTCGGCAAACGTTGCATACTGTATTTGTAATGTTGCGTATAGGTGGCGTTCGTGCCGTAACGCATGGAATTGTATTCCAAATCGGGAATAATCGAAACGTCGTAATCCATTAACGGAATATTCGTCGTTCCCTTTTCAAGGGCATATATCTCAGGATAGAAATAATCATAACCGAGAATATAATCCAAGAATTTATACGTGCCGTATATCGTCCCCGTCGTACCGCCGCCCACGATAAATACGTTGCTACCCTCCGTATTGATTACGTATCCCGACGTACCGTATTCCTTTGCCGACGGTAAAAAATCCTTGTCTTGAACAAATTTCGTTTTTCCAATGGAAATATATTTATCCGTTTCTACAACTTCTTCGTCCGACACAATCGAAAGCTGTACGTTCGTAGCCTCCCTAAACAAATCGCGTAATTCACTCGCTGCAAAAAGTTCCTTCTCGTGCGCATTCTTCGGATGTACGATTTTATAGTTGCTTTGACCTTGCAAAAGCAAATATTCGTCGGTAGGAAGTACGTTCTCTTGTTTTGTAGAGTCGGTTTCAGGTATTTCTTCCGTTGATTCCTCAGAATCGGACTTACACCCGAAAACGCCCGTCAAAACAGACGCCATCAACAATATTGCCATGCTCTTTTTAATCCATTTCATACTTTTACCTTTTTATTTCACTCTTATTTGATATTCCGCAAACGTTACGTTCCCTTCGGTATCCACGGCTCGATACATGATCGTATAAACACCTTTCTTGCTTGCGGTAAATTCATTCTCCGTCAACGCTTGTATATGCCCTGTTGGATCGATGAAAGTTATAAAGACCTGTGTTTCGCAATGCGTATCGCTTACCGTATAACCCGCTATCTTGACGGTATCGCCAACGTCATACGTCGCAGTGCCCGAATCCAAACTCAACGTTGGAGGCGTCGTATCTTTTACCGTCAACGTATACGGAAATCTTTGTATATTTTCCGCGTAATCCGTTAACGTACCCGAAATGGAATACGTAGCGTAAGCAGCGCCCGACAACGTATAAGCATAACGGTAATTATTTTGTTTCCCGTCCATCAATACGTTTTCAATAGAAGTAACGAAATTACCGTTTGCATCTCGCACCGTATAACTAAACGTCGGACAAGGGTCAACGAAATCGTAATAATCAAAGCGATCGATTACAAACGTATCACCAAGCAAATACTCTTCTTTAAACGGCGTATATATCAAGATTGGACTAACCCCGTCGTTGCGGGAATTTTTCATCGTTTGATTCATCAAGCGCGTGAATGATATCGCGGCTGCCCCCGTCACTTCTTCCAACGATATTGTCACGTAAAACTTTTTACTGCCAAAGTTCGCAAACACATCGGATATCAGCAAGGACAATTCACTGCCAACGAATACGAGCTTTTCATTTTGCACGCTTACGCCAAACGGCATTGTTCCGTCAAACGCGCTTGTACATGTATCTTCCACAGTTTCACCGTTATACGACACACAAACAAGCGAGCCTGCACCATTTTGAGAATAAACAATTTCAACTTGATTATCTTGATTGCTTTCATCTGTCAAGACTATTTTAACGCTACCAAAAGCATTTTTAGTTTCTATCAACCCAAAGGATATTTCAAAAACGTTTATGTACGCGGCGTTTATCAACTCCAAAGTCGAAGTTCCGTCGATTGCCGATTGCGCGTTCGTCGTGTACGTAATATCCGTTTCGCTCATTTGCGATTCAAATTGTTTAGAATAGAGATATTTGGACAAATTTAATTTCCCAGCCTTTCCGTAACCCGTATCTACAACGGGAATTTCAAAACAAAGCTCGTCTTTTCCGCCCGTATTCGTTACGCGATAGGTCAATTCAACCGTTTCGTTTGCCCCATTTGCCGTATAAGTATTCCCTTCCAACTTTCTTTCCGCATTTACCCCTTCTTTTACATAAATATCAGCGGAAAGTTCTTTCGTGCCATTTGTAAAATCATATCCGTGGTATTCCGGTAATACGTAGGTACAATCTTTGATAAAGAATTTAGGTATTATCGGCGAACCGAAAATTTTCGGTTTCGAGCTTGCCGTTACGTTGACCGCATAAGAAAGCACTTCCGTTTGAACGTAATCCTCGTAAATATACTCTATTTGATATTCACCCGCATACATAGGCAAAAACGTACCCGTCTTCTCGGAAATCGCATAAACGGTATTCGTATCAACTAATCTCGCCTGTTTGGTTATTTTCGCCCCTACAAACGGGTTCTCAATTTCAATGCTTGCTACCTTAATCGGCGTCCCGACCTCAAACAACGTTTCTTTTTCCCCGAAAGAATAAGAAATATTTTCTCTTTCTATCGCCTCTACTTCGATTAATTTCTCCGCCTTATTACCAAAAGAGTCGGTTGCCGTATAAACGATGGTATAGATTCCCGCACGCTTAGGAACAAAAGCTCCGTTCGTAACGTTCAACTGTGAACGAGAAGAATTATCGTAATTAAAATAGACGCTTGTCTTACAATCAATCTCGTTATCAAAATCATCTTGTGCGACGGCGGGGAACAAAGGATACGCACGGTTCACAACCGCTTTGGACAAATTATCTTCCTCATATCCTAAATAGTTTATAGATATCCACGGCTCTTTCGCATTTTTTACACAATCAACGGATAAGTCGTGGTCATCAATTTTTCTAATAAAGTAATTAAATTCCGCGCTGTTTCCAACGGCAGATATGCTCAAAATCACCTCGCCCGTTGTAAAACCCTTCCAAGTGTTTTTACCGAAGAACTCCTCTGCGTCTAAATCTATTACAAAATTGCTCGACCCTACGGACGCGCGCTGCGCGTATATCTTCTTGCTTTCATAATCAATTTTCAATTCCTGCGCGTTGTTTTTAAACACCCCGCCTGGAAGATATTTCGGAAGCAAACCGTTAAAGGTCGCCATTCCGTTAAAACCGTACTTATCGTTTTGGAATAAACGGTAATATTCGTTTTCGTACGTAATCGAATAGCTGGTTTCTTTATTTAATTTCTCTACGCCCGAGGGCAATTGTCCGTTAGCGTTTGCCGTTATGTACGTATAAGAATCCGATTCGCCTGAGGCATCACCCGCGCGATAAATAAAATCGACGTAATTTGCCGTGTCATAGATATCCGTTAATCGAACGATGAACCGTTCCACCTCTCGAACGCCTTGTTGTTTCGGCGTACAATATAATCGCAGCAACACGTCTGACGCCGTATTATCGCTAACGTCTATTACAGAATTATAACGGAACGTAGTTCCACGCGCCATCGATACGTTTATCCCGTTAATCTCTTCGCCTACATATTCATTCACTCCGTATACAGCCTCACCGTTGCCCACAAAAGTGTACGGTTTATCTAACACGGTAATATCCAAACTTTCCGAAAGAACTACGCCTTCGGCTTGCGCCCTATATTCCAAGGTATAGTTTCCGCTTTCCGTTAATATAACCGATTCTTTATTGAAGGCTTTTCCGCTGGGAAAATGCAAAATCCCCTGCGCCGTATATTCCGTTCCTTTATAAGATATTTTGGCGTCCTGTATCGATAACGTATCCCCAAGGACGTACGTATCCTCGTACGAAACAACCGATAATTCACCCGCGGCTGAAACTTTTGGATCGGAGAAACTACTGATCCCCCCGCAAAAAGCCATAACGCCAAGAGCTAAACATATACCCACCAATGTTTTCCTTTTTTTCATCGTAACTCCTTTTGAATGATTTCAATGTTTTAACCAAACGGATATCTGATTTTTTGACTCCCAATGTTTACCGCACGATGCATAATCGCTCAATATGATTTTTTTATCGCCCGCGGCTAATTCAAAGCGAACCGTTTCAAAATTTTCGGGGGACAACCTACGAACGTTGAACCCATTCGCTTCTAAATCAAAGTCAACCGCAGAAAGCTTTGACGTGCAATTATCTTTTTTGCTATCCCGCGCCAACACCAACGGTCCGTATAAGAAAGCGGTGTAACCGTTGCATTTTTCAGGTCTTAACGAATATTGCATATTCACGATAATCATTTCGCCTTTTTGCCAACGTTTTCTTATGATACACTTATCGTCTTTGCCCTCAATGTTTTCTTCGCGCGTAGATATCGTGAATTTTTCGCACCATTTGGGTTTTCTAAAAATAAGCGCACGTTCATTACCGTCTGTATTTTCAATCGTAACCGCAATCTCGCCGTTGGCAGGATAACTTCCTGAAATTCCAATCGAAAATCTTTCTTCACATTCTATCTTTCCGCTAAAATATTCGTTTATTAAGTATCCCTCTTCGCTTTTCATAACCGCCGTCAACGGTACGAGCGCAACCGCCGCCGCGCCAATACACGCACAACACCCGTAATAACTGCCGTCTTCCAACTGTTTTAATCCACCAACGCCTCGATTTCGATAGCCGTCAAATAACGGACTGTAACTGTCAAAAGGCAACGTACCGCAAATTTTACCCTCGCTTTTGGAATAATTCGCCTTTTTATAAACGTTAATACTACCATAAAGCGCATTTAAAGCGGAGATTTCTATACTGTCAACATATTTTATATTTCCCGTAACGGAATATAGCTTTGTTAAAAGCCGCATCCAAGTAACCGTTACGCACGTTTCCTGCGTAGGCTCTTCCACTTCTTCCGTTTGTTTTTTCACGGCGTAATTGAAACATTCGCCAAACATACCCGCGCAACCGATTACGGTAATTTCCGTTTTTTGAACCGCCTCGACAAAATTTTCTACCGCCCTAAAATAATATTCGTTTTTCGTTAATTCATAGTAGGCAAGAACCCCTTCAAAAAAGGACATGACTTCGTACGCTTTTTGAACGGGATACGCGCAAGGCACAATATTATTTTCTGCCGCAACTTGTAGCATATCGCCATTAGCTGAACCACCGGTAGAAAGAATGTATTCCGCAAAATCAAAATATCTTTTATCACCCGTCCGTTTATACGCTTCAAGCATAGGTTCTAAAATGGTACACGAATTAATCGCACCCCAAGCGTTGCTTGTTTCCGTAATTTCCTTTTGGTCTTGCTTGTTCCCGATTTTTTGAATTATGTAATCAAAATGTTTACGCACAGCGCTTATAATACGCGCTTTTAATATTTTATCTTCGCATATATCCATAAAGTGGAACAAACCTGTCGCCACGTATTTTCTCGCCCAAAGATCCCAGCCTTGAAATTCGCCGTCCAAATCGTAAGCCGAAAACCGTCCGTTTTCTTCCTGCACCGTTAGTAAATCCTCTACGGTTTCTTTCAAAACCTCATACAGTTTTTCGTTTTGGGTATATTGATAACACAAACACGCGCCGCGCATCATCTTTCCCCAAAACTCTCCGCGCCAACCGTTATCCCACGTATCCGCTTTCAATTTGAATACCTTTACAAATTTTGACCAAAGCGAACGGTCTTGCAAATGAAAATTCTCTACGAACCGTACGTAAAAATCAGGCAATCCCTCCAATCTAATTTTTCCGCCTTCCAAAAACGAAATTTTCTGTTGTTCCATATACAATCACTAATCCTTCTATTTTGCCTAAAAATAATATTTAGGTATTATATCATTTTCCAATATTATACCATAAAAAAACAGTAACGGATTGTATAATCCAATCAAAAAGATTGTAAAATTTTCTCAAAATCTTTGATATCTATTGACAACTATCAAAAAAACTGTTAAAATAATGATACTATCGTTTATACGGAGAACGCTTATGCCAACCATTATTCCCGATTCTTTATCAACGCACGAAACACCACACTTTTATTCAAAGGAATATTTCACCAACGAAAATAACCGTAGCGTACGTTGTTATTTCCACGCCTCCAACCGTGGTTGGACGTTTCCTTTGCGTATGCACAGCCACGAATTTTATGAAATCAATATCATTGTCGGCGGAGAGGGTATACATTATATAAATAATGAAAAGCTTAATATTGAAATCGGCGACGTATTTATTTTGCCGCCCAATCTCGAACATGGTTATTTTGAAATTGCCAATTTAGAAATATTCCACATATTGCTCGGGCCAGAGTTTTTTTCAACGTATAAGAACGTCTTAAAGGCTATGGAGGGATACGTCTCCTTATTTAGCGTAGAGCCTTCTTTAAGAGGCTTGCAACTGAAAAACGCCTTTTTACATTTATCCAAAGAACAATTCGACGATATTTTGGACGATATCAATCGTTTAATGCAATACTCCGAAGAAAACGTCTATCATTATAATCTGCAAGCGGCTTTTTCTTTTCAAATCATTTGTAAATTTTGCATCTATTATCGTGCTACCACGTTACCCAAAAAGAATATCCAAGCAAAAAATTCTTACGCGCCAATGATTGTATTCGCTATAGAGTTTATGAAAAAAAATTTAGCTCAAAAAATTACGATTGAAACCATCGCGCAGGAATTATCCATTTCAGCGGCTACCTTCCAACGCTATTTTTTGGATATCATGAAAATTTCACCTATGGAATATTTAACCAAATTGCGCATTAAACAAAGCAAAAAATTATTGCGCACTACCGATAAAGCAATCGTTTTTATCGCCTATGAATGCGGATTTTACGATTCTCCCCACTTTTTCCGACAATTTAAAAAACACGAAGGAATCACGCCTACGGAATACCGAAAAATATCAACGCAAAAAAACCTTCAATAAAAAAGTGTCGTTCCCTTTTAAACGACACCTTAGAGACACTTACTAATTTATAACTGGTTAATCATTATACTTGATTTTTTTAATCTTGTCAATATGTTTTAAATAAATTTTTAACTGTAAAATATAACCTTAAAATTCCATTAAAAAATAAAAGCGAACAGATTTTCTTTAATTCTCTGTTCGTTTTTATATACGAATTGCTTTTCGTCATTCGGTTAGTTTTTTTATAATTTCCGTTAATTGTTCGCTATCGTCCACAAAATTGCAAAAAATCATAGGTTTTGCGCCGTCGTATGGAATAGAAAACTCTGCGTTCGGCAACAATTTTCGCTCTTTTTCGGTAGGCTTTATAAGCAATCTATCGTCATAAATTCCACCAAACAGAACGCCGTTTGCATATAGTAGGTATTCACCCATCATCTTTTTATAGGTGATATCCATACCATTTATTTGACCTACAACAAAGTCTAAGTATTCTTTCGTACTTGCTATAATTTACTTCTCCATGCCGCAGGAATAGCATTGTTTGGATAACATTTCTTCGTTTTTGATACTGCCGTACAATCTAAATCCGCCTGCAAAATTGTACGCGTCAAAGCCGTTTTGAGCTAAAATTCGGGTTGCTAAATAACTGCGGAGTCCGCTTTGGCACATTACGTAGATTTTCTTATTTTTATCCAGCTCGTCCAAACGCTCTCTTAAATCGTCCAGCGGAATATTGATAAATCCGTCCGCGCTCCCACGCATATATTCAAACGGCGTGCGCGTATCAAGCAAAATCACGTCCTTTCTTTCTCTTAACGCAGGAATTTGCTCATAATAAAACTGTTTTACGACACCGTTTTTGATATTATCCGCAACGAATCCCGCCATATTGACGGGGTCTTTTGCCGACGAATACGGCGGAGCGTACGCAAGGTCTAAATCCTTTAATTCGTCCGCTTTCATGCCTGCCCGAATAGCGGTTGCAATCACGTCGATGCGTTTATCCACGCCGTCGTAACCGACGATTTGCGCGCCCAAAATCTTATAAGTACCCTTTTCAAAAAGGAGTTTCACCGTCATTGCCGTTGCGTTCGGATAATACCCAGCGTGCGAATTTTGCGTTAAAATCACTTTTTCGTATTCTATACCGCTTGCTTTGGCTTGCTGTTCGTTAATACCCGTCGTTGCCACCGTCATATCGAACAGCTTCAGCACGGACGAGCCTTGCGAGCCTTTATATTCGCTATGCAATCCGCAAATATTATCGGCGGCAATACGACCTTGCTTGTTAGCAGGACCTGCCAAGGAAATCACCGCGTCTTGCTCGGTGATAAAATGTTTTACCTGCACCGCATCCCCCACCGCATAGATATCGGGTAGCGAAGTTTGCATATTCGCATTGACCTTGATTGCGCCCCTTACGCCAAGCGCTAATCCTGCTTTTTTCGCAAGGGTGTTTTCGGGCGTAACGCCGACGGAGAGTACTACCATGTCCGCGTTGAGTTTATTTCCGTCCGCAAGTTCTATCGATATTTGCTCGCCGTTTACCGTCCATTTTTCCGTGTTGGCGTTGAGTAAAATTCGTACGCCGTGATAGCGAAAATTTGCGTGGATAAAGGACGCCATATCGCAGTCAACCGTCGGCAAAAGATGATTACCCCGCTGAATGACCGTCGTTTGGATTCCAAGCTGAGCAAGGTTTTCCGCCGTTTCCAAACCGATAAACCCACCGCCTATAATAACGGCGGTTTTCGGTTGTTTTTGCGCTACAAACGCGCGGAGCTTGAGCGTATCTTCTACGTTACGGAGTGTGAATACTCTTTCGTTTTCGGCGTAAAAATCGGGCAAAATCGGCTTTGCGCCAGGCGATAAAATCAGCTTATCGTAGTTTTCCGTAAAACTCGTTCCCTCTTTTAAATCGGTTACGGAAACGGTTTTGTTTTGCGTATCGATATCGGTTACTTCGTGATTGACTTTGGCAACGATTTTGAAACGGCGATAAAAGCTTTCGGGCGTTTGCAAGGTTAAATCTGCCTTATCGGCAATAACGCCGCTAATATAATACGGCAAACCACAGTTTGCGTAGGAAATAAAGCCTGAACGCTCGAAAATAATAATTTCCGCGTGTTCGTCTAATCTTCTTATTCTTGCCGCCGCAGTTGCTCCGCCTGCAACTCCGCCCACGATTACGATTTTCATATTGAAATACTCCTTTGCAATATTATACCTTTTTTTAGGAATTTTTTCAATCGTTTTACTTAAAAATTTTTATTCGCTTATACGCCTTTTCCACTCTTCCCAAGAAAGGGGCTTTTTCCCGCATGCTACACTTGCCGCAAAACAAGTGACGTTGCCGCCGAAAAAGTGTCCCCCTTCTACGAATATTACCCCATACGGATAATCCTTGGGTAAGCTTCCCGTATATCCCTTCGATTGAAGCCACTTAATTTTTCTTTCTCGATTTTGGTTATAACCAACTTTTACTAAATACTGCATAATTTTTACTCCTTTTATTTTTTCCACAAAGAGCAAAAAAGAACCCATCGAAAAGATGAGTTCTTGCGCGCGTATTCACCCATCTTCCAAGCTTTAGCACCTTGCCAAGCGGTAGGTTGCTGTGTAGTCAACGGGCTTGTCCCTCGTACACTCTTTATGGTAGTTATTATTATACACCCCAATCGTTCTTCCGTCAAGCGTTTTTAAACGCTTTTTCTTTTTAAAGCCAAACGATTTCGCCGGCTTTAAGCGACAAGTCTTTTGCATTGCCGTCAATATCGTAAAACGTCGTTTTCACAGCATAATCGGCGTTATTGATAACGGCATAGCGCTTGCTTTCAGGGTAATAAGAACAATCGGTATGGACGTTAGAAGAATACGCCTTGGTAAGCTCCGTTTCTTTATGCGCCGACCAGAGCATAGCCCTAAGTAATATCCTCGCGTTTTGCGGACTGTAAGGAAGTCCTGCTATATACACGCCGCGGCCGTTGCCGTATTCGTTTACGGCGAGATTGACTTCGCCGACGTTCACTTTCCGCACGAACCGATTAGAAACGGAGATATCAAGCACTTGCGCTTTATTCAAAGCATACACGTTTTTCATGCCCTCGCCAAAGTCTATTTCTCCCTGCACGTCCGCCGTAATGAAATGCGCCTTTCTTTCGATATTGTACTTATCTTCCGAAAGCGTGAAACCCTTTTCCTTATCCACGCCAAGCACGTCGGAAAGTTGGAAGAACTTACAGCCCTTTTGATACGCCGTCGGTTCGCCTACGCCGATAAAGCCATGTCCTGCCGCCACCCATTTCCGAACGGCAGTTACGATTTGCTCGTCGTTCCAATATTCCCCGCCTGAAAACGCCGTGCCCGCATCGCCCACGTTTAAGATAACGTCGATATCCTTATCAATACCCTTTTGTTTGATATCGTCAAAGGAGATAAAGCGCACGGCTACGCCCAACCCCGACAAAGCTTCGTACACGCCTTGATAAGAATACACCTGTTGATACCACAGCTCGTGTGCGACCATATGGCACATCCAGCTACGCTTTTTTCCCCAAGCGTTGAGCACGGCTACGGTTAACCCAGAATACGGTTTCCCACCATCCGATGCATCGCAGATAGAACGGAATTCGTCGCACACCTGCCCTGCCCGTTCGATAAATTTCGGGAATTTTGCCGCTAGCGACAAATATCCGCCAAAGCCCATTCTTTCCAGCGGCTTACGCATCATGGCCCTACGTGCCGTCACCCAGTTTCGGTTGAGCTCTGCCACCGCGTTATCTTCATTTCCCTCAAAGAACGTATCAGGGAAGAAATAGGGCAAAAATCTACCTTCGTGGTATTTCACGTGCGGAATTTCGGACAACATTCGCACCGTGACACCGCCGCCAACGCTACCCACCACCGCATCTAATTGCATATCCTTAAAATAATCGCCGTACGGCTCCGTACCAATCCAGCTATCGCCAAGGAACATCATGGCTTCTTTCCCCTCGGCGTGGATAATATCCACAAGCTCACGTACCGTTTTCGTCACGTATTTTTCCGTAAATTCCATATAATCGCGGAACGTTTCCGTCGGGTTTACGAAATTGTTTTGATACGTGCCCTGCGCGACGATATCTTCCGTTTTTAGCATATATCCGTATTCTTTTTCAAACGCATCGAACGCTTTCGGGCTTGCCGTCATGGGATAGCCGAACCAGTCCACGTGCTTTTCCTTGTTGATTTCGTTGAACACAAGAAAGAAATGATACAAGAACGTGGTATATCGAACGACGTTAACGTTCTTATTCTCGTCGCACCATTTGCGCATATTATCCTTGATATGCTCGAACGTAGCCGAAAAGCGAGTATCCATTACCTTGTGTTTTTCGATGTTCCAGTTGTTGGTTATGTAGTTATACATTTGCGTAGAATCCCAAAGGTTCTTTGCAAAGAAGTTGACGGTGTATTCATGATAAGGTTTTGCGTTTTCAATGCGTACATGCCCCGCCCCTACATACTCCCACGTAAAGATTTCTTCGCCAGTCGTTCGATCGAATACCTGCCAATATTTATTGGGATTTTCTTCGTTCACACCAAGCTGGTCGCGGGAATATCCTTTCAATAAATCAATCGTGAGCGTTTCTTCCGTCGCCAAGCAATACCCTGTCATAAGCAGTACGCTTTGCAGTTCGTCCGTATGTTTATCCGCCCAAGCGTTATCGCCGCGCACAACGAAATAGGTATTGTACACTTTTTCCGCTATTTCTAGCGCGTTTTTTGGAAGTTTCGTGCCGTCGCAATCGCGAACGGCGTCCGCTCCCCAAAGCTTTGCTATTTCTTTCGTGCCCTCCACGTAATTCTCGTCCGTAGGAATGGTCACCCTGCCCTTGTTCATATTTCACCTCAATTTTAGTTTTCTTTATTATACCACACCTTAACGCTTTTTTCAAGAAATCCGTAAAATCAAATATTAACATAAAAGTTTCATTTTGCAATATTAAAAAATAACAGCCGCACGGAATTTCCGAACGGCTGTCGTTTATTAGTTCATTTTTAAATACGCGATTGCGTTGTTGTAGCAGATATCCTTGACTACTTCACCGACGAACGCGATATTGTTCGTCATTTCGCCCTTTTCCATCATCGTGCCGAAATAGTTACACAAAATACGACGGAAATAGTGATGACGGGGATAGGACAGGAGCGAACGGCTGTCGGTAAGCATACCTACGAACGCGCCGATATGACCGGTTGCCGTCAAGTCTTCCAAGTGTTTTTCCATACCCACTTTGTTATCCAAGAACCACCAAGCAGGACCGTATTGCAATTTCCCTTTCACGCCCGAGCCTTGAAAACTGCCGATAAGCGTAACGATTTCCGAGTTCATTTTAGGGTTCAAGTTGAACACGATCGTCTTGGGCAACGCGTTTTCCATGTTCAGTTTGTCGAACAAGCGGGACATATTCGCAATGCTGTTGTCTTCCGCGATACTATCGTACCCCGTATCCAAGCCGAGCTTGTTCAGCATAACGGTGTTGTTGTTACGCATAGCGCCTACGTGCAATTCGGTTGCGATATCGTATTTTGCGTACAACTTGAACAGGAAATAGGTGAGATAGCCCTTGAAAATTTCCGCTTCCGCTACCGTAACGCTTTCGCCCGCGCGACGCTTTTTAAACACTTCTTCCGCTTGTGCTTTTTCAGAAACGGGGCATACGCGTTGCACGGCGATATCGCTTGCCGTCGTACCCACTTTGATAAACGCTTGCAAGCGTTCTTCCAGTTTCGTTTCGAGCGCCGTTAAATCGTTAACTTCACCAAGCAACGAAACGAAATCGTTGTATTTTTCCGCTTCGATATTCATAATCTTGTCCGCACGGAAAGCAGGAATAACCTTGAATTTATAATCCTTTTGCGCGATTTTTTCAAACGTCGTCAAATCGTCGAACACTTCGTTGGTGGTGAAGATATGCGTAACGTTAGATTTTTCGATAAGGCTTTGGGGCGTAACGTTGTTAATACGAATATATTCGTTGCACCAATCCCAAATGAGTTCCGCGTTTTCTTCGTTGATTTCAATTTCACAGTTGAAAAATTCTTTCAGTTCCACTTGCGACCAATGATAGAGCGGGTTACCAAACGCCGTACCGAGCGTTTTGCAGTACGCAAGGAATTTTTCCTTGTTCGTCGCTTTGCCCGTAATCATTTCTTCGTCAATACCGAAATTGCGCATTAAACGCCATTTATAATGGTCGCCCGCAAGCCAAATTTCAAACAAATCGTTGAACGGTTTGTTTTCCAAAAGCTGCTTTTCAGGCAAATGGCAATGGTAATCGAAGATAGGCATGTCTTTCGCGTAATCGAAATACAGCTTTTCTGCCGTTTTGTTGGTCAACAAGAAATTGTCTTTAATATAACTCATAATAACACCTCAAATGTATATATTTTTTCTTCGGCTATGTCGTAATAATAGGACGAAGCCGTTTATTGTTGTTTTTCGGGCGGCATAAAAATATGGAGGAAACAAACAACAAACAAAAACCGCCCGATACAACCTTCCACGAACGTTTGACCGTCCGTTTTCAGCAATGTTTTTTACAGCGTAACGCCCGTTTTATAGAATGTGAGTTCCCGAACGTCTTCGCTCTTACAGATATATTCGCCGTTTGCCACTTTGACGAGCAAATCGAATAATCCGTCTTTAACCTTTCACGGTTAAATTACTCTTTAATAAATTACTCTTTTAATGAAATATGATATGGTAATCCGTCTACGTAGAAAGGAGTTAACTCCGCTTGAATAAGCGGTCTTGCATAATCGAAAAACGGTGCAAGCATATCCGTATGCGTATCGTTAATCCATGCGACGGGAATTTTCTTTTCCAAGTTCGCAATTTTCTCAATCTCTACTGTTCCCGTCGTATATTGATACGGTTTATCAGAAATTCGTACCAACGTTATCGCAACGCCGCTTTTCCCTTCCATTGCCGCTAACACCGCCGCACCGCCTACTTGATACGCTTCCGTTATATCCGTTCGGCTTGTCAAATGTCCACAACAACGTTGCAACGTGGAAAGTTCAATAGCACGCGTTTTCGTCTTTAATTTTTTCGCACATTCGTTTGCCAAAAATTGCGCCGTACCCGTCAGTTTCTTATGCCCAAACGAGTCCACGTCTTGCACGGTATCCGAAAGTTCGCACACATACCGCCCGTCCGGCAGTTTAACGCCTTCGGAAACAGCAATCACAACACTTTTCTTGCGTTTTTGGATATTCGCAACTTTTTCAATAAAGCCCTCTACCGTAAACGGAATTTCAGGCAGACAAATCATATCTACGCCGACACAATCTTCGCCTTTTGCCAACGCACTCGCCGCTGTAAGCCAACCTGCGTTTCTCCCCATGACTTCCACAATCGTAACGTAGTTCGTTCCGTATACCGTCGCATCGCAAATAATTTCTTTCATTACCGTCGCCACGAATTTAGCCGCACTTCCATAACCTGGCGTATGGTCGGTTACCATTAAATCGTTATCAATGGTTTTGGGAACGCCTACAAATCGTACGGAAGAACCAATCTTTTTGCCGTATGCGGATAATTTCCCGATCGTATCCATACTATCGTTGCCACCGATATAGAAAAAGCAACCGATATCGTATTGTTTCAATAACGTAAAAATCTTCTCGTATTCTTCCGTATCGTTTTCTATTTCTTTCAGTTTATACCGACAGCTACCTAAGAAAGAAGACGGCGTGCGCTTTAATAATTCAATCTTTAAATCGCTGTCCAAAATACCGTTCAACGATATCAATCGTCCTTCTAAAAGACCTTTAATACCGTTTTTCATGCCGTATACGATCTTTGCGCCTGCTTTTAACGCCGCTTGATATACACCGGCAAGACTTGCATTTATTACGGAAGTCGGTCCGCCCGATTGCCCTACGATTACGTTCATTTACACTCCGTTATGCTCAAAGCATATTATTATATTTAGCGACGTTATAAGGTAACGCCCGTTTTATAGAACGCGATTTCCCGAACGTCTTCGCTCTTACAGATATATTCGCCGTTTGCTGCTTTGATGAGCAAATCGAACAATCCATCTTCGTCCATGGAATAAGCGTTGAAGTCTATCCAGTTACTCTTAAACGCAGAAATTTTATTATTCGTACCGATTTTCATCGTGGGCGTAAACGTCGAGAAGGGCGTACCCCTACCCGTCGTAAACAAAACGATTTGACAGCCTGCCGCCGCCAAAGCCGTTGCCGCGATCAAGTCGTTGCCGGGTGCGTTGAGAGCGGACAAGCCTTTCTTTTGCACGCGTTCGCCGTAGTCAAGCACATCTACGATTTTGCTCGTACCCGCTTTCTTGATACAGCCGAGTGATTTTTCTTCCAAGGTCGTAATACCGCCCTTTTTATTACCGGGGCTGGGGTTCTCGTACACGGGGAAACCCTGCGTCGTGTAATACGCCTTGAAATTTTCAATCATCTTCTTGTATTTTTCAAAGATTCTTTCGTTCTCGCATTGATTCATAAGGATTTGTTCCGCGCCGAACATTTCGGGTACTTCCGTCAAAACGGCACTACCGCCAGCCGAAACGATTTTATCCGAAATACGTCCAACGAGCGGGTTAGCCGTCAAACCCGAATACCCGTCGCTGCCGCCGCATTTCAAACCGATACAAAGCTCGGAAAGAGAAACTTCTTCGCGTTTGAGCGTTTTTGCCTTTTCCGCAAAACCTTTCAAAATTTCCATGCCGTATGCGAATTCGTCTTCCACTTCTTGGCAGTTAAAATACGCGATATTATCACGCTTAAACGGTGCTAAATATTCTTTCACGCCGTCGAGCGAGTTGTTTTCACAACCAAGCCCCACGAACAATACGAAACTTGCGTTGGGGTTGAGCGCTACTGCGGCAAGCAGTTTTTTGATATTTTCGTTGTCCTGACCAAGCTGACTGCAACCGAACTGGTGCGTGAGCGCGAAAATGCCGTCAATACTGCCTTCAACAAGCGACTGCGCGGCTTTTTGCAAACGCAAGCACACGTCGTTTACGCAACCGACGGTGGGGATAATGTAAATTTCGTTACGAATCCCCGCATTGCCCTGCGCGCGTTTATAACCCATAAACGTACCGCTGGTTTTTTCAAGTTCTTGCGCGCTGTACGAATAAGTATAAGCTACGTTTTCGTCCAAGTGCGATTTTACGTTATGGGTATGTACCCATTCGCCCTGCTTGATATCGCGCGTAGCTCTGCCAATGATTTCGCCGTACTTCAAAACGTAATCGCCTTGGGGAATATCACGCAAAGCGTATTTATGCCCTGCGGGAATGGTATCATTGCCCGCAAGCGAAATACCGACGTTGTCTTTTTCGTTGATAATTACGTTGTCTTTCATGTTCTAATCCTCTTCGGGTTGATAATATAAATCCGTTAGATTAAGCAAACGCCCTGTTTAATTTTTTCAACGTTCGCAAGCACCGCGTCTACAAAACCTGCGTACTTGGTCAGGTCTTCACCCCAAACGTTTTCGTCCGCCATGAACTTACAAACGGGATTTTTCGCCGCGAAGTATTGTAAGTACGGCAGATCGTCCTGCAAGGAAATTTCACGGTTTGCAAGCTGTACGAAATACTTGCCGTCGCGTTCAAACACGCTGGAATACAACGCCATAAGATAGGAGAACCCAATCGTCAAATGCGCGGGCAGCTTACCGTTTGCATTGTAATAATCTTTAAAGCTGGGCAATACTCTTGCGCGCCATTTGGAAATGGAGTTGAGCGCAATGCTGGTGAGTTGGTGATTCAAATACGGGTTCAAGAACCGGCTCTTAATGCTTTCCGCAAACACCGTCGTCGCCGCCAAATCGTCGGACACGAACGGATTGATTTCTTCTTTGAGCGTTTCTTCCACGAACGCGGAAAGTTTCGCATCTTTCATGCAATCGTATACCGTTTCCGCACCGAGCATAAGCCCCGTAGGTACTAAGTTCGTGTGGCTACCGTTCAATACGCGTACCTTTCTCTTTTTATAGTACCCGATATCGTTCGTGAGTACGACTTCGATATTGTGCACGCCTTCTTTGATATATTCGCCGATGTTGCCCTTGTTTTCCACAGCCCAAAGCCCGAACGGCTCGCCAACGGACACCAAATCGTCCGCTTCGCCGATAAGCTTCGTTAAATGCGCTTTCGTTTCTTCGTCGCGGGGATAACCCGAAACGATTCTATCTACGAGCGTATTGCAGTAGAAGTTCTTTTCGTCGTTCCATTTCTTGAACGCCGCAGGCAAATTCCAAAGCTCGATATATTTATCTACGCACTTTTTCAGCTCGTCCGCGTTGTTGTCGATAAGCTCGACGGGCATAAGATATACCCCGTCCAAACCCGCGTTAAATCTTTCTAACAAGAACTTGGTAAGTTTTGCAGGATAGGTGATACCGTCAAACCCGTCCAATTTATCCGCGTCGTTAAAGCAAATACCCGCTTCCGTCGTGTTGGAAACGATGATTTTCAAATCCGCATCCTTTGCAAGCGCGTAATAGCTGTCAGGGTCAGCAAACGGATCGATAACTTGCGCCAAGCTGTCGATAGCGTATACGTTTTCCACGTCCTTACCGCCTTCTACACCACGCAAAACGATATGATATTTATTGTTCTGTTTTACGAACCGTTCCAACGTGCCGAACGTAATCGGTTTTACGATACTCACCTTGTATTCGCCTACGCCTTCTTTTGTGAGCGTATCAAAATACGCGTCCACGAACGTCCGCAAAAAGTTGCCTTCACCATACTGTAAAATCTTAACCATACCCTTTACCTCTTATAAAAATTCTTTTTTCCGTTCGGATTTTCCTTTTTTTCATTTTTCCGAAACTTCCCTTATACTATACCACAATATTACTTGACTTTCAACACAAAAAGTGATAAAATACGGTTATATTACATATATATTTTAAAAAAGTGAGAAATTTTTATGGGTTTTATCGAAACGGAAAAATCAGTACGCGACGGGGACTGGTGGATGCACGAATTCCACTCCCACTCGCATTATGAAATCTATTATCTGCGCAAGGGCAGCCGCGCCTTTTTCCTGTCTAATTCCTTGCAACAAATCCAAGCCCCGAACATCGTCGTAATTCCGCCCCACGTCATTCATAAAACGGAAGGCGGCGCGTTCGAGCGGTATAATATCAACGTTTCCACGAACTACTTAGACGCGTTTGAAAAGGAAATTTTGGATAAAAAAGCGCTGATACATATCAAACCTAACGAAGGGCAAAACGAAGAAATTTTACGGCTCATGAACGAACTGATCGCCACGGACAAACGCCAAAAATACGGCGATAAGATTATCCATACCCTGTTTTCGTATTTCCTGTTTTTATTGCATAAAATGCAAGACACGCACGCGCCTATGCCCGCGCCCGAAAAGCACGTAGTTCCACCGCTCGTGTTAAAGGTGATTGATTATTTGACGGTGCATTACGCGGAAAAACAGACCTTGGAAAGCTTAGCGGAAAACTTTTTCGTATCCAAAGCTACGCTCATATACAATTTCAAAAAATACGCGAGCTGTTCGCCGATTGACTTTTTATTAAACGTACGTTTAACGAAAGCGAAAGAACTACTTTTGAACACGAAAAAGAGCGTAAACGAGATATCGGAAATCTGCGGTTTCTCGTCGGCGAACTATTTCGGACTGATATTCAAGCAAAAGGAAAACCTTTCCCCCGCGAACTACCGTAAATACCAAAACTCGAAAGTATAAGCCCCTACGGGGCGTGCGCCTACGGCGCGTTGTGGAATATTTTATAGTTAGAAGTCCAGAAACTTGGTTTCTGGCGGATTGTAAAGGCAGAGCCTTTACGCCCCGCTGGCAAGCGCTGCCGCAAGGCAGAACCTATCCCCAAATAAGCAACCGTAGGTTGCGCCCTTACCGCCCTTGGCGGTACACGCGCTATGGCGCGTAGATGACGACCATAAAACCAATTCATGAAAAAAGCGAGCAACCGCTCGCTTTTTTCTTTTATAATTTATACCAATAATAATAATAAAAATCATATTTCAAAAAATCCGCCGCATCTTCCGCGTCGCTTACGTCCTTTTGAACGCCGTTTACCTTGTTTTGCCAATCTTCGTAATCGTCCGTTATATACCAAGTAGAAGTATCTTCAAATACTACGCTTGTCAAACTGTCGCAAGAAGCGAACGCCAGATATTCAATCGTCGTTACCGAATCGCCTATCGTCACGCTCGTCAAACTGTCGCAATCATAGAACGCCCAATATCCAATCGTCGTTACCGAATCGGGTATCGTTACGCTCGTCAAACTATCGCAATAAGCGAACGCACTCTCTCCAATCGTCGTTACCGAATTCCCTATCGTTACGCTGGTCAAACTATGGCAACCATAGAACGCACTAATTCCAATCGTCGTTACCGAATCGGGTATCGTCACGCTTGTCAAACTGGAGCAAGATGAGAACGCCCCATTTTCAATCGTCGTTACCGAATCACCTATCGTTACGTTTTTCAAACCGTAGCAACTACTGAACGCACTATATCCAATCGTCGTTACCGAATCGGGTATCGTTATACTTGTCAAACGGGTGCAATTAGAGAACGCATTATCTGCAATTATTTTCGTTTGCGCATGAACGGTATAACTGCTGTACGTATCCGTGACCGTTTCTATCAATGCATAATAGGGATTTTCTTCGCTCCTTAAATATTTTACGTTTTCGTATACGGTAAACAACGCATCAGGGCAATTATAGAACGCACTACTTCCAATCGTCGTTACCGAATCAGGTATCGTTACGCTTGTCAAACCGTAGCAACTACTAAACGCCTCATCCCCAATCGTCGTTACCGAATCAGGTATCGTTACGCTTTTCAAACCGTAGCAACTACTGAACGCACTATATCCAATCGTCGTTACGGAATCGGGTATCGTTACGCTTTCAAAATTTGCGCCACAAAACGCATAACCTATGGTTTCTACCCCGTTGGGGATAACCAAATCGACAACCTTTTCATTATTGATATAGAAATCCGCACCGTTTGATAAAGGTCCGCCATAAGAAAAATCAATCGCGCACCAATCTTCTATATCGCCCGTATAATATACGCTGGTCAAACTGTCGCAGTTATAGAACGCACTATATCCAATCGTCGTTACCGAATCGGGGATAATAACTGAAACAATATTTGCATTTTGAAACGCGCTATCGTAAATATTTTTTACGGGTTTATTTTGATAGGTGTCGGTGATAACGATTTTCGTTGCCGTGCCTTCGTAGCCGATTACTTCCGCATACGTGCCGTCTGCCGATACGTCGTACAAAATCCCTTCCGTAGGCGCAAGGGGCTGTTCGCACACCGTGCAATAACCCGATTCGTCTATATCGTGTTCGGCGTTATCTTTCGTTTTCGTACAATTTTCACATTTTATCCAATGGAACGAATTATCAAAACGGTATTCTTCTTCCCAATCGTGGTCGCCAATTGCCGTATAATTTTCTATTTCCACTTTTCCGCAAATCGAGCACGTTTTCGTATCGTAGCCCTGTTCTTGACAGGTCGGCGGCGTGGTCACCGTTTCCCAATCGTGGTCGTCATACGTACCCTTTTTCCATTCTACGTGGTTGCAATCTTCGCATACTTGATAGAACAAACGCTCTTCACAAGGCACATCGTCCGTTGTGAAATTTATCCATTCGCCATAGCTATGTATTTTGGATATTTCCACCGTTTCCGTACTGCCGTCCGTGTAGGTAATCACTAAGTTTCCGTCGTTATCATAGGTAACACTTTCAATACCTACGCCTTGCTCACCCTGTATACCTTGCGCACCCTGTGGACCTTGTTCACCCTGTGGACCTTGTTCACCCTGTGGACCTTGTTCACCTTGAGGTCCTTGTTCACCTTGTGGTCCTTGTTCGCCTTGTGGACCTTGTTCGCCTTGTGGACCTTGTTCGCCCTGTGGACCTTGTTCGCCCTGTGGACCTTGTTCGCCCTGTGGACCTTGTTCGCCCTGTGGACCTTGTTCGCCC
>SVHY01000026.1 GCA_015055545.1 Clostridiales bacterium | reverse complement strand
GGGCGTAAAGTTCGTACAGTCCGTTGTTTCCGTAATGCCTTTCCGTTCATACGTTTCTACCGCCAAGTTATTGATAAGTTCGAGAATATCCGCCGCCACGCCCTCAAATGCTATCTTGAAAAACGATTCTAACATTTTCAAATGCGTATTAAACGTAACGATAGGGTCTGCCGCGAAACCGTCTTCCGTCAATACTTTATAAATATGAAACGGATTGATACGCCCTTCTTTCGCGTTCCCGACGTCAATAATATTTCCCGATAACGCACGCGTTAAATTCAAATACTCCGCTTCGGGGTCTAATACGATTATTCGCGTATTATTCGCCCATTCGTTAAGGATAAGGTTTTTTAAGAAATACGATTTCCCTGAACCCGACTTCCCGATAACGAACCCGTTAGAGTTTTGATACAAATTCCCACGTTTCCAAAGATTGAAAATGAACGGATAACGGTTGTTCTTATTTTCACCAAGCATATAACCGCCTTTATCCATTACAAACGTTCTCACAAACGGGAATACCGCCGCAAGCGACGAGCTGTTAATTCCGCGCTCATACGTTCCAAGCGTAGATACGGGTGAAATGTTCGCACTCTTGAACCCTTCCACTTGCAAACCATATAGCATAGACGGTTTGAAATTACCCGTGAGCATTGAACGACGTACCTTTTTCTTGTAATTCGTATCTTCCAAGTAGTTATACGCCGTCACCGTTAAGGTTACGTCCAAAAGCGATTCGTTCTCCGTTTGCAAACTATCTAAGAGTGCGTGCATCGTTGCTCTATGCGTTTCCGCGCTATTCGCTTCGCTTGCCTTTTCGGAAAGAATTTGTTTCGTTTCCATTTCCCCGATTACCCTGTCTATGCGTTTTATCGCCTTATATCTATCTACAGGCTTTACGTGCATTACGACTTTCGTATTCGGGATATTGAAAAGGTCTGCACCCCACGCGTTTTTCACTCGTAAAGGATAATCCGCAATCGTCAATACCGCCGCTTCCGTTCCGTCTATCATGTAACGGTTAGACTTAAACTCGACTTCTTTCGGCTTTACCCAATCCAAAAGCGCATTATCATTTACCGTGTTTACTTCCCGTTCGTCAAAATTACGGGAATAACTGTACTTTAAGAACACCGCCGTTTCTCTGCGCGATAAAATCTTTGTTTCAATACCGCATTTATTGATTTCCGTCGCCACGTTTACCGCATTGTTTTCAAGGTCAATTTCGTCCTTTCCGTACACCACGATATAATAATCGGATATGTATTGCTTACGGATATTGTTGAGCCTGTCGATTTGGTCTATTCTCTCTTGTAAGAGATTTATCTTGATTTTTTTGATTCCTTCATCCTCCAAGCCGTCTTTTACCTCCGTTAGCCGTCCAAAGACTGCATAAGAAAAATCATCAAGATTTACAGGGCGGTCTATTTTGATAATGTCTGCACTTTGCGTACCGTCCAAAAATTTGAAAGCGTTCGCGAAATAGTTAATATCCACGTTTTGCTGTACGATATCTTCTATTCCAAAATTCTTTTGCCCAACCTTTATCACGCGCCCGTAGTATCCGTTCGCATATTCAAGCAAGCCGTTCTCTTTTATATCCTTTAACCCGATAAGCGTGTCGATACGCTCTTTTTCTTTTACCGCGTCTTTCGTGTACTTCTTCTTGGAAAAAAGGAACTTCAAATTTTCCAAAATACACGAATAGAAAATACCGTCTGACGTCGGCATAAACAAAATTACGGAAACCAAGCCCATAAAGATTGCAAAGCCCCAATTCCCCGCCGTTACCGATATAAATATAATGGCGAATACAACCAACGCGACAAGAATATCGGGCATTGAATAACACTTCCACACCGTATTCTTTACTTTAATTTTTTTAGGTATTATTCTCATTTACCATCTCCTTCCGACGAATCTCCGCTCTTTTCATCCGTATATTTATCCGAATCGTCTTCCGAGCTTTCTCCGTCACTTTTTTCTTCATCTCCCTTTTTACGCCTATTCGATATACTTCTGCCTGCGCCGATACCGCCTTTGATGAGCTTGAACGCCGCACCGAACGTCAATGCGCTTGCAATTCTTCCCCCGTAAAACGCGCTATGCAAAAAGCTACCGCCCGCGTGCATATCGTCCGCTTGTCCGAATAATCTCGCAAACAACGTTTGTCCTGCGGGGATTACCATTGCCCCACCGATAATCATAAAGATTAAGAACATGGAATTTCCGAAACTGCCCACACCGTCCACGTGCATTTTTGTGATAATCGGTAATATTAAAATGAAAATATTAACCGAGAACACCGTTCCATAGGCAAGTATCATCTTCGTTACAAACGTTTCTCGCCACACCTTAAACCTTGCACCGTCATCCAAGGGCAACGTTGCCATTGATACGGGCATTACGATATACAATAACACTATTTCGTAGACGCGTTTAGCAAGATTGATAATTGCAACTACCATTGCAATCAATAACGCAATCGATGAAATCATTGCAGGCAAGTACAAAAACTGTTCGGGATCAATCATACCATTCTCGTTCCAATCCGAAGGCCATATGCCTAAAAGGACTGAACTCGCATTGTAATCGCCCATAATCTCTCTTACGCTACAACTCGTGATGTCCACTTCTGCCATTGAATAACCATTTATCCATTTACCAGCGCAAGCGTTAAATAAGGCATTAGAAAGTTTTGTCGTATTCCCGATTTGGAAAATCTCCGCCACGAGCGTTAAAATAGAATTACAAATCAAAATCCCCAAAACAACCACGGTAAGCATCGCCATTGTTCCAAGCAACGATAACGAAACCTTTCCCATAATCGAAGATACCGTTCGGGTGTTTGCTATCATATTTTTAACAAGCGCAACTATCCCGAAAATACAAGTTAAGCCCACCGCTAAAATGAACACGCACCAAAATATTGTGCCTACCGTCGAACCACCCACAAGATATTCGATTATATTGACCTTTTCACCGTTCAATGTTACGTCCGTCACCCCTGCGATTGCCGAAAAGATTTCCATTATCCCGTCAATCACTCGCAATAACCATAGGAATAAAAGCATTACAAGCTCTTGAAAAAATATTAACATTTTCCCCTGCCTCCTACCACGTTTTCCAATTCGACAAGCCGTTTATTAAAAGCGGTGCGCCGACTGCTATAACAAACATTACGACGATACCTATAATTAAATTTTTTACCATGCCTTTTGCATTGATTTGTTCTTCATTTCTCTTTGCAACACTAACTCGGACACCTATATAAGCACCCCACACAACCACAACAGCGGCAAAACCTATCACAATATAACTCCAAATACTATCTACAAGCTCATTGATTTTTGTTATAATTGCCCTAAAACTATTTTCAGTTGTCACGCGCTCGTCTATCATGTCTAGAAGCTCATTACTTGTATAATCGCCGATAAGCGGGTCTGAATACGCAGCGTAACGCGGCATATCATAAACGATATTCCCTTTACCATCTCTCACAAATAATATAAAGGAAAGCTCAATATCTTCACCATTTTCAGGAATGTCAGTAATACGACATCTTATAAGCTTACCGTCGTTTGACGAACCGGGTTTCGGAACTAAAATTATTGAAAGCGCATCGCCCATGCCTATTGCCGTATATTCTTCTATGTAGTTCCCTGTAATTCCATATTTTTCTGAAAATCGTTTTGGAAACACTAACACACCATATTCAAACGAAGCATCATAAACCGTATTCGGCACGTAAAAACAAGCGAATATATATTGTCCGTATCTCTTGCGTTAATCTTTTCTTCGTTCTTATGCGCAATCGCAATCTTGATACCGATGTATGCACCCCACACTACGATTACCGCCGCAAGCGCAAGGACGATATACTTCCAAAAACTGTCCATAAGTACGTTCAGTTTTTCCACGATTTGAGCAAGGCTACCATCTAACGTAGTTGCTAAAAATAAATTATTCATAAAAAATTTCTCCTTTTTCTTCTTATTTTTCTTGATTTTTTTAATAATATCGTTTATAATATACTTACGATTATAATAATCATAATTATAAATTAAGGATGGTGTATATATGATTGGTCGCCAAAAAGAAATGGCTTTGTTGGAAGAACTGTATAATTCCACTAACTTTGAGTTTCTAAACCTTTATGGACGTAGGCGTGTAGGCAAATCTACTTTGCTTACAACTTTTTCCGAAAAACATAATTGTATTTTTTTCACAGGACAAGAGCAAAACAATCCGCTAAATCAAAGCGATTTTGTAAAAAGCGTTTGCGAATACTTTCATTGCCCTTTTGTTCCGCAGTTCAAGGAATGGAAACCGATTTTTGAATTTCTTACCGACCTAATTGAAAGGGATACTTCCAATCAGAAAATTGTTGTCATTATTGACGAGTTTCCGTATATCGCAAAGGAAGATCCGTCCATTAAAAGTGCTTTACAGACTGTCATTGACCACAAATGGAAAAATATGTCTAATCTGCTGCTTATTTTATGCGGTAGCAGTGTTTCTTTTATGGTGAACGACGTAATGGGTTCTTCTTCCCCACTCCACGGACGAGCAACGCACGAATACGAGTTACTTCCTTTTGATTACACGATAACCAAGGACTTCTATCCGAAAATGTCTAATATCGACAGAGTGATTACTTATGGTATTTTAGGCGGTATTCCACTTTATCTTTTAAGTTTTTCCGATAAATATTCCATTGCAGAAAACATTGAAAAAGGGTTATTGTCGCCTATGTCCGTTATGCGGAAAGAACCAATGAACCTACTTAGAATGGAATTACGAGAACCGCTCTTCTATAATTCTATTCTTTTGTCCGTTTCAAACGGTGCAACCAAAATCGGTGAAATTTCAGGTAAGGTATATGAAGAGACAACAAAGGTTTCTAAATATATCGACACCTTAAAAGAACTTCGTATTATTATAAAATCCGTGCCTTACGGTGAAAAAGACGCATCGAAGAAAAGCATTTATCTTATCAAGGATAACTACTTCAAGTTTTGGTACCGTTTTGTCTTCCCTAACGAAAACAAAATCAATCTTCTCGGCGAACGTAAACTTGCCGAAAACATTGCCTCTTCTCTTTCCGATTATATGGGGCTTGTCTTTGAAGATATTTGCCGTGAATATCTAATAAATCAAGCTCGAAACGGCAAACTGCCGTTTATTCCTGACGGTTTCGGCAAATGGTGGGGAAACAACCCCGCTAAAAAGAAACAAGACGATATTGATATAATCGGTATTGATGGGAATAAAGGCATTTTCTGCGAATGTAAATTTAGAAACGAATTATTCGACTTACCCGAATTGAATGATCTCCTTGACGCAAGTGCATTGTTTAAAAACGTTTCTGAAAAGTATTATTATCTTTTCTCGAAAAGTGGCTTTACCCAAGCCGTTAAAGACGAAGCATCAAAACACAACATTACGTTAGTTACTATAAACGATTTGTTTGCTTAAATCTTTCCTGCCCTTTACGATCAAAGGGCAGGTTTTCTTTTTGCCTTTTATACCGTCGGTACGACTGCCGCCGCAGAACTCGTACCAACCCACGCCGACAAACCTTCGATAAGAAGGGGTGCGCCGACTGCGATAACAAACATGATGACAATCCCGATAATGAGGTTCTTGACCATATCTCTCGCGTTAATCTTATCTTCGTTTCTATGCGCGATTGCTACTTTAATACCGATGTACGCGCCCCACACTACGACTACCGCCGCCATTGCAAGGACGATGTAAATCCAAAAGCTGTTCATAAGTTCGTTAAGTTTCGTTACGATACCTTGCAAACTATCGTTCAAGGTCGTTGCTAAAAATAAATTTGCCATAATTATTTAACTCCTTTCTTCGTTTTATTTTTTTTATTTTTTTTGTTTCTCTTAATGAGAATAAAGGTTACTACACCGCTGACACCAAGCACCACAAGCACAGTCAAAAGTACGGGAATCAAAGCACTTTTCTCTTGCTTTTCTTCGTTTTCCTTATCGTCCGTTTCAGGCTTTGTAGGCTCGTTAGGTTCGCTCGGTTCTTGCGGATCTTGCGGTTGTTCAGGCTTGTCCGTATCACTCGGCTCGTCAGGTTGTTCAGGAAGTACCGTTTCCACGTTTTCCTTATTCTCAACCCCGAACACGCCGACGACCGTTCCCGTTTCGTCGATTGCAATAATCGTGTAATCGTCTTTTCTTTCCGTAAAATCAATACTTGCGTTGCCGTTTACCACCTCTACCGTCGTGTTTTCCGCACTATCCGTAATAAACAACTGCAAGTTCCCCGAATACACTTCTCCACACTCGCAAGCGTATGCAATCGTCAAAAGTTTGCTTTCTTCGTCAAACGACGGGGTGAATATGTACTCGTGCTTTTCCGTTTCTTCGCCGTTGTTTCCGTCTTCGGGCGTTTCAGGCTCGGTAGGTTCGCTCGGCTCGTCGGGTTGTTCAGGCTCTACGGGCGGTTCGGGTTGAACGGGTTCGCTCGGTTCTTCTTCCGTCGGCTCGTCGGGAAGTTGCGTGTATCCATTGTCGCCACTCGTTACGAAATCGGAAAGATAGCTGTAATCGCACACCTTGCATTGATGCTTGGTATAGCCGATATTTTCCGCCGTCGCTTCATACATGGTATCTTCAAAGCTATGTCCAACGGGCTTTTCATAATTCGTTACGTACCTGTCCCCACAATCCGCGCATAAATGTACCGTAAACCCGTACGATACGCACGTCGGTTTTACTACGCTTTCTTGATGATTATGTCCTTTCGCTTCTACTACGTTGTCTTCATACGTATACTCGCAAATTTTGCAAGTGTACGTCGTATAACCACCCTCCACGCAATTCATTTCCTTGATTTCTTCTTCAAAATCGTGTCCGTTGGCTTGTACTACGTTGTCCACGTAGAAATAATTACAAATCGTACACGTATGCGTCGTGTAGCCTTGCTCCACGCAGTTCGGGTCTACGATAACGTCGTCGTAGCTATGCCCTAACGCTTCCACGTAAGTATCCATGTATTCGTATCCACAGTTTTCACAAAAATGCGCCGTATAACCTTTATGCGTACACGTAGGGTCTACGATTACGTCTGTATATTTATGCCCGATAGCTTGGGTGTAATTATCTTGATAACTATCCCCACAAACCGTGCAAGCGTATAGCGTATAACCCATTTCCGTGCAGGTTGCTTCTACTTGTGCCGTTTGGTAGTCGTGTTCACAGCCGTCTGCGTTTGCAGAAGTATTTCCTACCATCAACGGCATTGTCATTGCCATCAGCGCCGATGCACCAATCAGCATTAGTCGTTTGTTTTTTACTTTTACCAAAATTTTTTCTCCTTTTTTTCTTATTAGGTATTGACTTTTTTGTTTTTATGGAGTATAATATAGGTAAAGGAAGTAAAACTTTCTTTACTTTAAGGAGGTACTCTTATGATTGAAGTTACTAAAATCTCTTCCAAAGGACAGGTTACAATTCCTATTGAATTTAGAAAATTGCTCAACCTTACCGAAGGTAGCAAAGTCGCTTTCGTTAGCGGCGACGATGGTAGAATTTACGTCGTTAATTCTTCCTACCTTGCTCTTAAAACAGCACAAGACGCTTTCCGCGGTGAAGCTGATGCGCTTGGTCTTAAAAACGAAGATGACGTTTTAGAATTAATACGCTCTACACGGGAGGATTAAATTAAGCGCGTTCTGATTGATACCAACGTGCTGTTTTCCGCTATCCTTTTCCCTAACGGGCAAACGGTAAAAGCATTTGAAAAATGCTTATTTCTCCACGAAATCGTAATTCCGTCTTACGTTATAGACGAATTAAAACGAGTTGTTGCAAAAAAAATGCCGTATCGGTTAAAGGATATTGACAGGTTTTTAGAAACACTCACGTTTGAGTGCGCCTATACGCCCGAACAGCCAAAAGCTGATATGTTCCATATCCGCGATCCTAAGGATTATCCAATCCTTTACACTGCTATCATTGAAAATGTTGACGTTTTACTCACGGGCGACGCCGATTTCAAGGATACTGAAATCGACCACCCTGAAATACTTACCCCCACAGAGTTCCTTAATAAATATTAACTCCTTTCCGCCGATACCCGTCGGCGGTTTTCTTTACCTTTTTCTTTATGCTTGCGCTTACTCAAGCTTTTTTATTTTTCAATTTCTATCCTCCTTTTTCTTGGTCTGCTTCCTTTTGAATTTTATCTAACAAAAGCAATCTTGACGAAATATAATCCGCCATCCCCATCATCCGCTCTGCCGTTGATTGCGAATAATTGTCCATTAGCGTATACAATAAAGTCGCTTTGTTTTCGAGCTTTGCCGCAAGCACTACTCGGCTATCCCTGCCGTCAAGGTAAATTACTAATTTGCGAAGTTTTTGTTCTATATCATTTACAATACTTTCCCACTTCGCACGTAGTTCTCTTATATGCGTTGCTCGCTCCTGCTCTTTCCTTTCGTCCTCTTGTTCCATTTCTTCGAGATCGTCTAAACCCTTATCGCGTATCTTTTCTTCTTCGCTTTCTAATTGCTCTTTGTATATATCAAATACGTAATCTGCCTTTTCAAATAACACCGCTTCGCGCTTGGATAAATCCGCTTTCCCTTCTGGGAAATAGATATGAGCAAGTTTATACGACGGCGTGAACTTCGTCCATATCGGCTCGTAGCCACGCACCGAAACTATCGCGTCGCCTTTTTCGTCACCGTTTAGCCGTTCCAACATACCTACCGTGATTAGCGGTTGATTTGTCGCGCCCGTTGACGAGCTTGCCGAATGTTCTATACTCGTGTTCACGGAAAAGTTCTTGATTTTCTTTTGTCCGCAAAGCTCGGAAAATTCCTTTCGCGTATCACCATCGTCCGTACCGATGAAGATTTTTACGTTGCAGTTTGTCTTGATTACGTCGCCTACGTCACGCCCGTATTTTACGTTTAGTTGTGAAAAACTTTGTAATACGAACAAGAACCGAATACCACGCGAACGCGCTACCGTTACCATTCCTTCCATATTTTCAAACTTCGGTAAATTACCGAACTCGTCCAAGACGAAATACGTATTCCGTTTCAACACCGCCGTTTCCGTTTGGTGTCTGCGTAAATTCAAATTCGCCTTTTCTACAAGTTCTTTATACATTTGCGTAATGAACAACGTTACGAATCGATGGCGCGTAAAACGTTCGTCGGGTATGATAATAAACACCGCGTTTGCGCTTTCGTCCATATTCACTATATCCAAATCGTTCTCGCTCGTTAGGGATAATATCCCGTCGTCCGCGAGCTGTTGCATATAGCTATTCACTTCCGAAAGATAACTCGTCAGCGTTTTATCACTCGTGATGAGTACCGTATTGACAAGTCCGCGCACCTTTGAAAATTCGTCGCGCCCTTCCATAAGATACGCTTTGAGCGCCGTCGTGTCTTCCGAACAATATTTCGTAATGTTATGGTAAACATTGAAAAGCAATAATTGTTTTTCTTCGATTACACCTTTGATACAGTCCTCGCAAAGCGCAAGCACAAACCCAAAGATTAAGTTTCTCGCGCCCATTTCCCAATTCGGCTGTTCGTGATTTTCTACCGGACAAAGTGTATAAACCAAGTCCATAGCGTTTTCAAAAATCTCGTCCTTTAATTCCTGTATTCTTGCACGTAAATCGCGGTGGGATAAAAATACTTCCCCTGTGCCGAAATACTTTCCGTCTTTGGACTCTACTTTTTCCAATTCTTTGACAAGACGGATACGACGGATAAGTACGTGCATAGGATTCCACCGCGCCGACGAATACGGTTCGCGTAGGTCAAGAACGGAAATTTTATAGCCCTCTTTCAAAAGCTGGTTCGCGTGCTTTTCGTACAGTTCTTTCTTCGGGTCGGAAATCACGATACTCGGTTTTCCTTGGCTCTTGGAAAGTACGGAAATGTTCTGATCGACAAACCCCGTTGTTTTACCGCTACCCGTTGTACCGACTATAAGAGCGTGTAATTGCTTGGTCGTGATAATTTCCACGTCCTTGCCTTTCTTCTCCGCGCCGATTACGATTCCGTCCTCGTGGTCTTCTACGTCATTCCACGTCGATACCGTAAACTCGTTCATTTTTTTGAGTTTTTTCGTTGTCAGCCACTCCGTATCTTCCAAATCGTTTTCATTGAGCGCGATATTTTGCGCGTCGATTCGGTACATCATCAAATAGGCAATGATTATTAGCCCGTCTACTACGCCACCCAATAACCAAAAATTCCTTTTTCCAAGAATTTCCGTTATATTGTTAGCGCCCGACAGCGCATATACGTACGCGATCAGTACTTGGACAAACGCAAAGATGATAAACCATAACAAAACCGCAAGACTTCGGGACTTCTTCTTTTTATGTTTTAATGCTTCTTTTCTCAATCTTTTACAAAGCCCTCCTTATTCGTTCCTTGGCTTTCGCCGCTTTGTTTTGCTCGTTCGCGCTCGATTTCCTTTTCTATCTCCTGCAATCGGTGGGAAAAATCTCTCTCGAATAAATCCCGTATATCCCGTCCAAAAGAAAGGAAAAATCCATCAAACCGTTTTTTTACGTTCCGCGCCGAAATCACTAAACTTCGCTTTAATTTCTTATCGTTGGTCTTATACTTCTTGCCTTTCTTTCGCTCGTAGTATTCGGGCTTTATGAACTTCGCAAGTCTTAATACAAGATTGCCTTGCCGACGACGATAATCTTCTTCTATTTCTTCAATGATTTTGATATTTTTATCGTCGATTTTATGGTGATACTTCGGCAAGTCCTTATCTAACTTTTCGGGTTTTATATTCTTGTCCGTCAACCCGTATTCTTTTCCACAAATGTTCGCTATCGCCCGTCGCCTTTCTTCCAACGCCTTATAAAACGCAACGTTCGCCGCTCTCGCTTTCCCGTCATAATCAAGCAGCATCTTGACTATGTTATCTACCCTGCCCCTAAATGACTCCATATCTTTGCTACCATAGCTTATCCGCCCCGTTTTCGGTAGGTCTTTGGCAAGCGAAAGAATTTCCGCTTTGATTGCCTCCGTTGTATTCATTGCGGTTTTTGCGGCGGTCATTCCCCTTAATTGCTTGATGGCCTCGTCACGTCGTATATGTGTTTCTTCTTTATTCTCGTCTACGAACAATCCAAGACGGACAAACATATTGTCTATCGCGCGCTCGGATATTTTGCCTTTCGCACGGTATTGTAATTCTCCGTTCTTGCCTTTTAGCTTAGGCTCTTTTTCCCAAAATACGAAATGGATATGTAAGTGATGTGGTCTATCCAAATGCAAAGCGCACATCAAATCAATGTTTTTAGGGTTAAAGTGTGATTCTTGCAAGAACGTTGAAAAGGTTTGCTTGACTAATTGAATACACTTTTCAGGCGTATCTATCTTTGCCGAGTCTTGCTTATTAAAGGATATAAACCCGTGCCAGATATTCCCTTGGTTTGCCATTGCACGCCTTTTCATTTCTTCTACTTCTTCTTGACTTATCATTCCGTTTTGGTTGAATACGCCCGTATTCTTTTGTAAATACTCCAACGCCGTTATACCGCTTGCTACTTTACCCTCCGACGTGATATATTCAAGCACGTTCTTTACACCCGTCATAGAGTAGAACGCTCGTTCCGCTTTATGCTCCGCGCGCTCTCGCTCGGTTGCGTTCTTGGGTAATTGATAAGCCGTATATTTTAGGTCAAATATAATTGGTTGATTATTCAGTCTTTTCTCCTCCTTTGATTGATTTCTTTCATCGCCCGCATTTCGTAGTTTTCAAGATAGTCGGGTGTATCTCGCATATCTCCGCTTTTGAACGAACGAGCGAGTAAATTCGCCGTGCTTAATTCGTGGAGTTTCATATTGAACAACGAACAAATCAGCGATTTGTTTATCGTCACATTCATTACCACTTCTTGTAGTAAGCCTACAATTTCGTCCAATAGCTCATCCAAACGATAATACATATCTATTTCTCTTGGATACGATTCTTCTACGGGTGGTTCGGCAGGGATATACTCCCCGTCCGATTTCACTTCTCCAAATTCCGCTTTTACAAGCAACGGCAAGCCGTAATCAAGAGCGTCGTTAATAAGCTGATTAAAACTGTTATCGTACTTTTTGATAGTACGCAATTTATCTATCTCCGCCCATTTATCTTCGTCTAAAATACGGATATACCGCCTTGCTCTTTTGTCTGTTATTACACTTTTTCTGCCCATTTTGTCCTCCTTATAAAATCAGGTTTCCTGATTGTTCCCACCGCCTTGTCGGGGGCTCGGAATTGCCAAAAACGTAGGTTGTGGCAATTCCCTTTACCTGCTCGAAAAATTTGAAAAATTGCGACACTTTTCCTCCCTTTTACTTACCGCCGAGAGCCTTGTTCAACAGTTCCATTCCCGTCTTACATTCCATAGGACTTCTTACTTGAACCGCCACGACGGTACGCCTTTTTTCTGCCGTTTTCAAACCGCCCATTCGTCCGTTTCGACTGTTCATATTACGCCTATCTATCTCTGCTTTCGCCATAGCAAAACCAACTTTTAAGACCATATCGTTGCCTATGTAGACTTTGCCTTCTTCCTGATAAGCCAAGAGAATGTCAATGAATTTTCCCCTACGCTTATCGTCCATTACTTGTAACGCCTCACTTAAACCTTTCGTTACTCTTAAATTGTGTTTTTCCAAGTTATACTCCTTTTTACTTTTATTAAAATCCACTCCGTCCGATTATTTCGCTTACCGCACGCACGTACCACCGCTTGTCCTTTTCGTAATCCAAATCCGAATCGCCCGTTTGTTTTCTTTTATATCCGAGCCTATATAATGCGTTATGTAAGCGGTATTCTCCGTACATTTCCGTATATGCTTGACTAACTTCATAGCCTTTTTGCTCTGCATACCAACGGACAAACGACACGATTTCTATACTTTCTCTTTTCCCATTCGCCGTGTACCCCTGATACACCGTCGCGCTCTTTTCATTAAACCGTATCTTGATTTTCTTTCCGCTTGTCAACGTTAAACTTACGTTCCCGTTTTCTTCTCCGTAAACAAAATTTTCCGCAACTTCGTTGATTTTTTTATTGTTCTTCGCCGTCCCGATTAGGCTCATCACGCTCATTATAAAGATAATGATATTGATGACCGTCAGGACAATTTTGCTTTTTCGCATTTACACCTTTCCATTTTTGCCGAACGCCGTCTTTGGTGTTTTTGCGATTGGTAAGCCTTTCGCCGCGTTATCTTTAACCCCGGCAACAAATTCCAACGACTTCTCCGCGATTTTATCGTAATATTCAAGACCTTTCCCCTCACGGAATTGTTTGGAAGATTGGAATATCCGCATAAGTTGCTCTTTATCTCCGTTCACAAACATAGCAAGCCGCGTCATCAACGAATATTCGTCCTTTTCTTCACTTCCTAAAACGGAAATGCCGTTGTAAAGTTGACTGAATTTTTCTCCGCGCTTGGTCTTGCTGGCTTTTTCTACGACCTCTCTATCTTCCGTTCTCGTTAAGGTTTCTATCCCTCGATTTTTCATTTCAGAAGGATTAGTCTTTGTGGTCGTTTTCGCCACTACTTCGGACGGGGGAACATACACGTCGGACGGTTCCGATTGTATTTCTTCCGTTTCCCCTTTCTCCGCTTTTTCAATACTGATTTTGTCAAGTTCGTCTTTGCTTACTTCCACAAAGGTTTTGTCTTTCCAAAACGGCAATTCTTGCATTTTTCCAAACTCTTGTAATAATGCTTCCTTGCTTGAAAACGCAAAGCTCAATGCAGGGCGCGTTTGACCGTAGTCTGCCGTCATATAAACCTTATAGACGGGATTGCCGTAGTAATCCGTATCTTCTACAATCGCGTAGTGTTCTACGTCTTTCGTTGCGTTAAATTCCTGCTCTTTCGCTACGATATATTTCATAATATTGTTCGCATCCGCGATTGCCTTAAACAGTACGCTCGGATCTTCTTCCAATTTTTCTATCCAAGCCTTTACGTACGCGCTGTTATTACGAATAGCGTTCGTGTCCGCCGATACACCAAACTCTTGCCCCAAGAACATAGATGCAATTTCCGCGCGCAGTTCTTCTTCCGCGTATTCGGGTGTGCCGAATTTATTATCAAGTTTTCTATTAAGCCGTGATTGATGCCCCGTAGAATGTCCCGTTTCGTGAAACGCCGTTGAATAATAATCTTGCAACGTAAGAAAGTCGTTCATTGGCGGTAAGTGTATCTCGTCTTTATTCAATGAATAATACGCCTGTGAACCGCCGTGAATAATCGGTACTTCGTTCTCGCTCCACATTTGCAAGAATCTATCCGCACGCGCTACTCTTTCGTTCGGGTCGATTTCGCGCTTTTCAAGTTCAGGAATACCGTCTATTAAATCAGCGTTGAATACGTAATAAGAACGACGAATCGGGAATACGTTTTCTTTCATATACTCTTGCTGTTCTTCTTCGTTCATTCCAAACAAGGTACTCTTTTCAAACGCTTTCTTCGTCTTTCTATCGTGCAAGGAATAGAACTCGACAGGTACGCCTGCGCCTTTGCCCAAGCTCTTGCCTTCCGCATCCGTTTTGAACTTCCAACCATGCGTTTCCATTTGGTTATACGTTACCCATCGGTTATCTCTATACCCCCTTTTATACGCAACGATCGTTAATAAAAAGTTGTTCGATCCACGGTATTTCTTGCCCGTGATTGCCGATTCGGGTGCGCCACGCGTTATCCAACCTTGTTGCCAAAGCACTTCGTCGTTTTTAAGGTTATACATCAATTGCTCGACCAACCACTTTTGTTGGTGCGTGCTTTTCTCAAACGTTTTATTCTTCGTTTCTTCTGCCAAAACTAACTCTTACCTCCTGCTCGATTATAGGCTTATCAAAACCGTAACCCGTATCGTCCGTTTCGTACATATCCTCAAACTCGTACCCTTTCGGCACGTTCAATTCAGGGGTATCTCGTATTTTTTTGTTCATTTTTATCCTCCAAGAAAATTTTTTATGGTATATATTGGTATTCTCTTGTCTTTTTTTGGTTTTTATGTTATACTTACCCTATGGAAAATCTTGAATTACAACAGCAAAAATTATTTGACGACATTCGACACGTTGACGAAAACGGACAAGAATATTGGCTTGCGCGAGAATTGCAAAACATTTTGCAGTATAAAGAGTGGAGAAACTTTCAAAAAGTAATTTCCACCGCCCAAATCGCTTGTAAAATCAGTCAACAAGATGTTTCCAACCATTTTGTTGAGGTCAACAAAATGGTAGCTATCGGTAGCGGTGCAAAACGCAAACAGATAGAATACAAACTCACTCGTTATGCTTGCTATCTAATCGTAATGAACGGTGACCCGCGTAAAGAAGTGATTGCTTGGGCGCAAACGTACTTTGCCGTAAAAACACGAAAACAAGAACTTGCCGAACTGTACGATCAATTAACCGAAAACGAAAAGCGGTTATTTATCCGTGGCGACATTAAACAAAAGAATATGCTTCTTGCTGAAGCCGCGCATAAAGCAGGTATTATTACGTCGTTAGAATATGCCACTTTCCAAGACGCTGGCTATCGTGGCTTGTACGGTGGTTTAACCGCACGCGATATCGCAGATAGTAAAGGTCTTACAAACGGCGAAGAAATTCTCGATTATATGGGTAGCGAAGAACTTGCAGCCAACCTTTTCCGCATTACACAAACGGAAGCAAAAATGCGTCGGGAAGGTACGGATACCCCCGCAAAAGCGAATGCGGCGCACTACCAAATCGGTCAAATTGTCCGCAAGGCTATTGAAGAAGCTGGCGGTACTATGCCCGAAGATTTACCTACTCCCGATAAAAGTATTAAAGAGCTTGAAGCGGAAACTCGCAAACAATTAAAACCGAAAAAAGACTAAAAATCAATTTTTCTCTCGGCTATCGGCCTTTCAACCGATAGCCGATTTTCTTTTACTTGCCACCTTTATCCGAACCGTTCGTAGGTTTTTTCGTCGGTGGCGCTTTCGGTTTTACGCTATACCTACTCGTCGTATCACGTACCGCTTTGATTGCTGTTCCCTCGTAATATCCGTCCGATTTTTCAGGGCGGTAAAGTCCACTCGTCGCAAAGATTCGGAGCATTTGTTCCTTATCCCCATTACACCAAAAAGCAAGTCTATTCATAAGGCTCATATCCGAATTGCTATGATTGTTTTGTAAATCTTGCCCCTCGTATAACGCCTTAAACGTAGCGCCATGCTTCTTGTCTGCGCAAGCCTTTTCTACGACATCTCTATCCGACATTGTAGAAAGTCCTTCTACGCCTTGCCCTTGTCCTTTCCATTCGCCACGCTTTTCGCACTTGCGTAAAATCAACTCTTTCATTTCAGGCGTATCAAAACTTTCAAGGGCAGAATAACTTGCGCCGTCGCCCGTCATTGAAATAAACCGTCCTTCTTGGTAAAATTCCATATCTCCGTCTTTGGAGAACGAACGCACGTCCATTCCTTGCGTTTTGCCGAAAATATGCAAACCCTTTCCGCTGACCGATAATTCCATATACGTCTTACCGCATTTCCGCATTACTTGGTTTGCAAGTGCGGAATAGTTTCCGTTATCGTCTAAACACCCGTCAAGGTCGATACAACAAATACCGCCTTTTCCGTCCAAAGCATACGCAACCGTCGTATAGCCTTTTTCTTTTACAAACGCCCTTGCTTTATCGAACGTCGTCCACGTGGCAGGGTTTACGCTGTCCGCGTACTCGCCCGTATTGCAATCAATCGGGCGTTTTTCCACTTTGCCTCTTTTCTCATTATACCAAGTCTTAATCGCCACCCAATTCGGTCTATCTTTCATCTCTTGGGGCAGACTTTCCACAAGGCTTGTTTCCCTTTCCTTGAATACGTCCTCGGTGCTCGGCTTTTGATAGCTCTCGTAATCTTTATCGCCCTTATCTTTTACCAAAGCTATGAAATCTTCCGCTTGGAATTCGACTTTCTTTTCTTCTTCCCTTCCTGCTCGGTTGTTTTTTGCTTTCACGATAAACCCGTCGGGAAGCGAGATGCGAATAGTGCCTTTTTCTTCGTTGGCTTTCAAGAGCTTGTTCGGGATAAAATACGCGTATCCTTTATAATCCCCACTTGTCGGCATACGGAAAAGCATAGAATCTCCGTACTCGGAAATCTTAGCGCTTTCGGGTACGGATACGTACTTCCAACCGCCCTTGTCGTCTTGCTTTACTTCGGGTTTTGGTTGCGGTATTGCTTTGCTTTCTTCGTATTCCGTTTTCGCCTTTTGCCTTACGTACTGCTCGTTTTCCGTATTATGCAAAAGTGAATATACTTGATAAGGCGTAATCTCGATTGCGTTCCCGTCCTTATCCTTTGCAGTGATACGCAAATCAGACGGAATAGAAATTTCAATTCTTCCATCGTCGCTTTCCGTATCTTCTTTGACAAACGTATTCGGGATATAAAAACTGTACTTTTCAAGCCCCGTACCGTTCGGAAACGTAAACAGCGACGCCTTTTCGCCCATATTGAGTAGCGCGTCGTTCGGAACGCTCGACGTAAACCATTTCGTTTCGTCCCCATCGTTATTTTTGAACTCGTAATCGGCGTTCGTCGTACCGTCTACAATTTCTTTGAACTTTTCAAACGATAATACGGTTTCGTCGCCGTTTTGATTTTTCAAAATTACATTCTCGTTTTTGTCAAATTTGAGTTCATAACAAAGTTCTCTGCTATCGCTTTGCAAATCGGTAATCTGCGTACCTCTTTTCATTCTATCGTTAAATACGTTATACGTACAATCCCCGTAATATCCCGTAGGCATACGCATAAAACTATGCTTATCGTATCTTTTGATAACGGCGTTTTGCGATACTTTTACCGTTACCCATTCTCGTTTTTCTTGTGGCATTTCTTGCCCCTCCTTTATTTCTTCGTTTTCTTCATACTGCTTTGCGTACTTTGCATACGCTTCTTCTCCGCTTTGCCGTAAAAACTTCTCGTCAAATACCCACAAAGGATATTCCCAACGTCCGCTTTGATGGGTAAAGCCCGTGTCTTTCGCTATTCCCTTTTCTAAAAATTGCTTGGCGAACGGACAGTTGTTCGTGTCTACGTATGCCGCGTTCTTGATACCAATAAACTCGTCAAACGATTTGGTAAGCTCGGCGTACGGTTCTAATATTTCTTTCCCGTCCGACTGCGTTACTTCAAACAGTCGTATTCCTAAACCATACGATTCGCCCTTTACCATATCTTTGAAAAACGGCAACGTGATATCAGGACGTATCGTTACTTTTTTACCGTAGCCGTTGTCTATTTCTATTCGCGTATAGTTCACGTTCTCTTTTTCAATCTTCCGAAACGCCGTAATCACGCCGTCCACAATCGCAGGGTGGGATTCCACGTTGAAAAGCCGTCTATCCTTGTCTTCGTTATTGATAACGACTGCTTTCGCCCATTCCTTGTTTTGTGGACTGTATCTTCCGTCCGTTTCGTTTAATTGAACCGTGTTCGCAAGCACGTATCTCATTCGCTCTATGCCATAATCATCGACAAGGTCTTCAAAGTATTCCATATCCAAGCGCATACCATTGAAATGACTTCGGATATATTGCTCTATGTCCCTTTTACAATCCGCGCTTATCCTTGTCGCTTCTAACGGGAACTTACGGTTATACGCCTTGTCCATTTCACGCCTTGCCTTGATTTCCATTTCGGGATTTAATACGCTTTCGTCAATATCCCTGCCTACCTTTAAGTACGTGATATTATGTTCTTCTAAATACGTTTGCGAAAGATAACATACAGGCGCGGCGATAATGTATTCGTCCGCTTCTTTCTTAATTCTCGGCTCGTCATATTCATATCCAAGCTTATCCTTGAAATAGTAATACGCCGTATTTCTGCGTTCGCCTAAATACACCACGTTTTCGTCTTTCGGTTGATTTTGGATGCCCTCGATAATATCCTTGTGGTAATACTTACAATATCCTAAAATAAAATTTCGGGTATCCTCTCCAGTGCTCACGCTTGCATATTCAGAGTCAAGAAAATCGTCATAGAGCTGTTGGAGAATTCCCTTGTCTTTATCTTGATACAAAGCCACGTAGTATTCTTCGTCAAACTCACCATCTAAAAGCGTATCTAAAAATTCCGTTTTTATGTGTATTTCATAGTTCTTTTGGAACACATATTCAGTCGCTTTTTTCAAAAGTTCTTCTTGAAATGTCTTAAACTCGCTATTGACGATTTCTTTTACGGCATTTTCATAATCAATCTTTTCTTCCTTTTTATCAAGCCCAAGAAATTCTCTAAACTCGTCTATGTTCATATCCTTTGTTTCTTCTTCAAAGAGTTTATCAACGTCTATGTGATGCTTGCCCATAAGGATAGGCTTTAACGTGTATTCCGCGAACTCGTCGTACCACTCGTCATACGCTTTGCCTTCAAATCCCTCTGCCCATTGACTGTTTTCAAAATGCTCTTTTAGTTCCGTTAAAACTTCGTCCGCCGCGTCTTCGTCGTCCAGCTCGCCTATCGCTTTACCGCGCATCAAATCAAGTAAATGGTGTTTATACAAACCGTCTTGCATATAATCGCGTAATACAAAAGTTTGATAGGTCTTATTAGCTTCTTCCAAAAGCTCGTCAGGTTCAAGATTATCCGCTAACGCCGAAGCTACATCGTATTTCCCCCAACCGTAATACAACAACTCATCACAATGGATGCGATCCGTAAATTCTCCTAATAAGTTCGGGATAAACTTCCGCATTTCTTTCGCGCTCGGCTTTTCCTGTTCAAAGAAATAACCTTCTAACCGCGTTCTTTCTTTGAAATTGCTTTCGATAAAGTTGATTGTAAACTTCTCGTCCACATAAGAAAGTTCGTCGTTTACCACGTGGCTTGCAGATTTACACATAGCCAATCTTGCATACAAATACGCTTTGCCTTCTTTGCTTTCGATAAACGTTTTCCAATCGGGCTTTTCTATACCGTAAAGGATATTTTCTTCGCCTTGTTTGATTTCGCCGTCGTATTCGCTTTCCGTGTCGTTGGGATAGAGTTTATATACCGTTAAACCAAGTTCACGCAGTCTATCCGCGCTGCGACGGCGCAACGGCAACATTCCGTCCCATTGATAGCCGTACTTGTGCATTTCGTCTTGGTCTATCGTCGTATCGGGCATTATGTCTATTTCCATACTTGCCACCTTATCTTCTTTGTCCAAAAATTCTACCTCCTCTTTGATTTCTTCGTATTCGTCAATGATTTTTACCGTATATCCACGATCCACAATGCTACGAATCACTTTATCAAGTTCTTCTCCGTCTAAACTCGTAACCGTGTACTCGCCCGTTTCCAGCGTACCGCCAATTTCTGCCGTATAATCGCCCATAATCTCGTACCTGCCCCCGTTGTTTACAAACACGTAAGCATTGGGCGACTTGCCTTTGATTTTCTCATAGATTGCCTTTTGCGATTTCCCAAACGGCTTTCTCGGCTTTTTCCTTTGTGGTACTTTATCCTGTTCAGGTACACTCATATACGTTTCGTCCTCTCCTCCGCTTTCGCCGTCTTCCGTTTCTTCGATTACGACTTCATCGCGTTTATTCAAATCAAGCTCGGCATTTAATTCCGCTTGTTCTTTCAATAAACTTTCCAATTCGTCCGCGTGTTCAAACGGTACGTCCAACTGACTTTGCGCTACTTTTAAGTTGTTTTCAAGCTCGGTGAGTTTGTTTTTTGCTCTTGATTCACGTTCAGGAAAATCTTTCATAAAGTTATCCAAACGACGAAGTAAACCGACTTCGCTATCCCCGATTTCCATTTTGTATTGCCCTGCGCCTGTTAAGGATACGTTTCGGGCTTCCAATAACATAGACATAGGATTTAGACTAATCTTAAATCCCGCGTATTCCGCTACCACCGTTTCGGGTTTATGCGAATTAAGAGCATCCATTAACGCCCTACCGCCTTCTACCTTATCCGTATAGACTTTCCCAAGCACGTTGATAGAGAACTGTTCGGGGTCGGGATTATATTTTGCCTTGACCGTTTCTATATCCTTTTGTAAGTTTTCCAAATACAGCGTTTGTCTGCGGATTTCTTCGGGGAAGAACTTTCTCACCTTGTCTTGCGTACTATACAAACTCTTTCGATATTCGCTTTCAAGCACCCGAAGCCTTTGAATTTCCGTATCCACTTCCATCTTCCTTTTAATTCTCGGATTCGCCGCCGTGATTGCTTTAATTTCGGCATACGAAAGCGTGGTTTCGTCTATATCTTCCGCTTCTCTTATAGTCATATCTCCGCGTTCAATTTGACTGATAAACCGTTGCTTATTCTCCAAGATTTGATAGGAATAACTGTCAAACGTTCGCTCGGTTACGTAGGTGTAAATCTCTACGTTTTTATAACTGTTCCCTTGTCGTACAATTCGACCTTCACGTTGTTGCAAGTCAAGCGGTCTATACGGCGTATCCAAATGGTGCAAAGCAAATAATCTTTGCTGTACGTTCATTCCTGCCCCACACTTTTCGGTACTTCCGATAAACACACGTACTTTCCCTGCGTTCGCGTCTTTATACAAACTCATCTTTTGCGCGTCCGTATTCGCGTCGTGAATAAAAGCAATTTCTTCCGCAGGAATACCGCGCGCCACGAGCTTGTATTTAATGTCGTTATACACGTCGAAGTCTTGACCGTGTTCATAGTCCTTGAATGCTTTTTTCGGGGTAGACAAATCACAAAAGATAAGTTGTACGCCTTTGTTATCCGTCGTGCGTTCCCAAATTTCAAATACTCGTTCCACGCACGCGTTGATTTTACTGTCCTGCTCGTCCGCACAAGCCCTATCGTAAACGCGCGGGTCTAACGCTACTTTCTTGCCGTCCGACGTTACTTTGAGCATATTATCCACGTGAACGTCTACTGCCCTATCGTGAATACGCTCTGCACGCTCGGCAATCTCGTCCGCAAGCCGTAATACCGTTTCCGTCGGTTTCAACGCAACCACTTTCTTGTCTACCGTAGGTACGTCCAATTTGACCATATCCGCCGTTTGCACGTCCGCGAACGCGTGATACATTGTCAAAAGTTCAGGCAGGTTCGTAAACTTCGCAAATCTCGTCTTTGCTTTATAGCCTTTCCCGGACGGAGCCATTTCAAGAGCCGTTACCGTTTCACCAAAGTTCGCCGCCCAACCGTCAAAAAACGTAATGCCCGTTTCTTGTAAGGTTTGGTTTTGAAGATACGTTTGGAGTGTATACATTTCCGCCATAGAATTACTTATCGGCGTTCCCGTAGCGAACACCACGCCTTTATCTCCACCGTGCAATTCGTTGATATACTCGCATTTTAACTGCATATCACTTGCACGCGCGCTTGCCGCTTTGGAAATACCCGATACGTTGTTCATCTTCGTAAATAACGCAAGGTTTTTATAAGCGTGTGCCTCGTCTACAAATAAGTAGTCTACACCCAACTTTTCAAAGATAAGCAAATCGTCTTTCTTGCTATCGTCCATCAATTTTTCAAGAAGTTTTTTACGGTTCTTTTTAATACGCTCCAAGTTCTTGACTGCGCCTTGCGGTCTTTCGCTGTTCTCCCACAAATGCGCTATCGTTTGGTCGATTTTGTAGATTTCTTCGTTTATCTTTTTAATTTGTCGTTCTTTGGAAATAGGAATTTTCGCAAACGTACTTTGCGCGATAATAATACTGTCCCAATCTCCCATAGCCACTTTCGATACGAATCTCTCTCGGTTATCTTTCGCCAAATCTTCTTTATGCGCCACCAAGATATTCGCGCTCGGATACAGTACTCTAAACGAATCCGCCCATTGTTCTACCAAGTGATTGGGTACGACTATCATAGGCTTTGTAGCAAGTCCATATTGCCGTAATTTCATAGCCGCCGATACAACCGTATAAGTCTTACCACTACCAACAACGTGATGCAAAAGCGTGTTCCCACTCGTGATAATTCTATGCACCGCGTTCTTTTGGTGTGGACGAAGTTCGATGGTGGGGTTCATTTCAGGGAATTTCAAATAACTCCCGTCATACGTAGGCAACCGTACTTGGTTAAACCTTGCGTTATACGCCCTTTCTAAATCTTCTCTGCGTTCAGGGTCGTTAAATATCCACGCCTTGAACTCTTGTTGGATTTTGTTTTGCTTTTCACGCGCCGCTATCGTTTTCGCCTGATTGACTACGCGACGTTCTTTGCCGTTTTCTTCGATTACGTCATAAATCGTCGTCGCTCTTGAATTGAGCAAATCTTCAAACAACCTATACGCGCCTGCGTCGTTCGTGCCGTACACGCTCTTTACGTTCATTTCCGAAAGCCTTCGTACGTGCATACCTACGTCCACGCGCCAACTCGAATCGAAACTGTTATAGAAAATCGTAATGCCGTCGGGATAGTAATATCTTGGTAATCTTAAAAGCTCGAATAAGAATTGCACGTAATACTGCTTATCTATCCAATTCGTACCTACCTTTACCGATATATCCGACGCGGGAATAGGCGTGGGCTGTACTTGCTCCAACGCTTTCACGTTTCTCTCATAACCCATATTCGGGAACTCGCTTGCATATCGCTTTGCTATATTTAACTTTTGTACGACCTTGCCCGAAAGATATTCTTCCGACGTTTCAAAGCCTGAATACTTATCTTCGGGATTGACTTCTACGGGATTGCGATAAACGGTTGCACCAAGTTCAGATAAAATCGTGTCATAGTCCTTGCCCGTCAGTTCTTCGATATACGATATATCCACACTACCGCGCTCGTTCTTGGAAATCTGCAACGCTTCAAAACAGTCGTTCGTGCTTGTCGGTACGGCATACGGGCGTATCGTCCGTTTATGGAAAATATCCGTTTTTGTGGCAGTTTTCTTTTCTTCTGAATAGTTCTCGCAAGCAAATACCAACGCACTATCCCCGTCGTCCTTGAACAATCTCTTGTTCGTTGAACTGTTTAAGTACCCGTATTTTTTTACGAACTTGTCGTAATTTGCGTTGAGTATTTTTTGTTCTTCCGCTAATTTCTCGTCCGAACAACCACCTGATTGAATGTCCAACACGTGCCGTAATTGACTGCGAAGTTCTATCATTGAGCGAATACGCTCGTATGCGTCCTGCGGATGCTTGGGAATGTCCTGCTCGACCATTTCGTCGCCCATTCTCATATAGAGCTTGCCGTTTTCCGCTTTATAACAAGTCGGTTTTACGGTGTAGTCCACTTCTACCTTGCCCGTTTCTTCTTCCAAAGAATATTCGGGGTTCGTATAGAAGTTAGCAGGAAGTTTCTCTATCGCTTCCATAAGCGCGGTTTTCAAATCTCGTCCATCGGGAATTACGGTTAAGTCTTTCGCGCCGTATATTCCGATTTCTTCTTTGAACGTTCCCAAAACCATTTCAGGGTGATTATGGAAATATTCGTTGACAAGGTATCCGTCTTGCAATTCCTTACTTGCAAGCCATTTCGTATTTTCCCCGTCCGCGTAAATCTTTTCTTCGCGTTTTTGGAAGAACAAAATATCCGCTACAACTTCCGTGCCGGCGATTTGCTTGAACGCCGTATTCGGTAAACGAATTGCACCGATAAGTTCTGCCCTATCCGCTACGTATTTCCGCATAGCTTGGCTACGCTTATCCATCGTTCCCGCGCTCGTAATGACCGCCATTATCCCGTTCGGCTTTAATTTGTCAATAGACTTTGCTATGAAATACTCGTGAATATAGAAGTTCTCTTTTGCGTAATCGCTATCAAATACGCCGAACTGCCCAAACGGTACGTTGCCTACCACAATATCAAAATGATTGTTTGGAAACGTCGTTTGTTCAAAGCCTTTGATTTGCACGTTCGCATTGGGATATAATTTGGTGGCTATCTTGCCCGTAATCTCGTCCAATTCTACGCCGTAAAGTTTCGCGTTCTCCGCTATCCCTTTCGGCATATATCCAAAGAAATTACCCGTTCCCATCGCAGGTTCGAGAATTTTGTTATTGCCCTTTACGCCAAATCTTTCAAGCGCGGAATACATTCCCTCTATCACTTCTTTCGGCGTATAGTACGCGCTTAATAGATTATTTTTCTATGATATTTTGGTGTGAATACGATATGATATTGACATTTCCACGTCGTATGTGCTAAACTGTATGTGTCGTTATTTTGGTTCTTCAATTTTAACGTCCTCCTTTGTGCTTTCTTGTGTACGGTTGCGAGCCTTACATACAGTTTAGCATAGAGGAGCTTTTTTGTATAGCAAATGGTAGGCTTGAAGCTAAAGCTATTTACCACCAGCATAGCTGGTGGGTTTTGAAAGGGAGTTGCAAATATGCAACTCCCTTTCCCTTTAGGTGATTTGTCAAACTAAGTGCAACACTTTTTGAGAAAAAGTTCAAATAAATCTTGTGGTTTTTGGAAATTTAATATCTTTTTCGGTCTGGCGTTAATTAACGCCAGATTTTTTTCGAGCGTTTTTTGGGAAACGCGAGAAAGATTATGCCCCTTAGGATAGAACTCTCTCAATAGTCCGTTTAGATTCTCGTTTGTTCCTTTTTGCCAAGCGCAATATGGATCTGCAAAATACATTTGGCAATTCAATGCGCTTTCTATTTCTCGCCAATTCGCGAACTCCGAGCCACGGTCGCAAGTAATTGTTTTTACTGCTCCTTTCGGTAGTTGAGATAATGTTGCAATAACCGCTTTTGCAAGCGTACTACCTTTCCTGTCGGGTATCTTTATGGCTATGTAAAACCGCGTTTTTCTTTCCGCAAGGGTAGCAAAACAAGCGCTTGTTTTGCCACGCCCCGAAACTACCGTATCCGCTTCCCAATGCCCAAATTCTTTGCGTTTATATACGCTTTTATCCCTTTTCCGTATAGATTTACCAGTGGTAAATCGCCCGCCGTTCCCAAGTCTTTTACGCGTTTTTCCTTTCTTTCTCAATACTTTGAGATTGCCTTTTGCTACGTAGCCTTCATACAACCAACGGTATATCGTTTTATGACAAGGGATTTTTAATTCGCAAGGGGTATTTGCGATTTGTTCAGGTGACCACGTTGCTTGTAGCTTTTCTGTGATATATTCAACGACTTCTTCGTTGCCGAACATACCGCGATGACAAAAACGGCGTCTAAACAAATACTTTTTATGGGCGGTGTGTGGGTAATAGGTGTTATATTCGTATCTGCTTGTATATTTTCTTGCAATCTCGCGCGAGATTGAGCTGGGGCTACGTCCTAAAAGTTTTGTAATTTTTCGAAAACTTAGTCCTTCCATATAGTATTTTCGTAGACAAGTTCTTTCTTCTATGGTAAAATGATGGTAGCAGTTCATATATTTCTCCTTGTTATTTTTGTTGTGGTAAACTTATTATAACATAGATTTATATGAACTGTCATTTTTTATTAGGGTGTTGCACTTGATAGTATAATTCACCCTTTACAAAAACCGTCCCGCAACGTTAGTTGCGGGACGAGTATTTTTTTTATGCAAACGCTTTGATAACGTCATCCGTCAAAAGCGATGCGGAATCCGCGTCGCAATAAACAGTGCAATCCGCGTGCTGTTTCAAAAGCGTAGCCGGTACTTCGGGCGTCAAATCACGCGTCAAGGTGTTATAAATCGCTTCCGCTTTCACTTTATAAGGTACGACGGAGATAATCGATTTACATTTCATAATTTGCGGGCAAGTCATAGAAATCGCTTGTTTATACGTTTCTTCTACGTTTTTAAACCAGCCTTCACCGATTTGTTGTTGCAAGCAACGTTGATCGAGCGTGACCACTTTATACGCTCTCGTATCGTAAAAATCCGCAGGGGGATCGTTGAACGCGATATGCGCGTTTTCGCCGATACCGATAAGGCCTACGTCCACGGGTTTATCGTTCAACAACGCCGTAAGGTTTGCAATCGTTTCTTCGGGATTGCCTTGACCGTTGATTAAATACGCTTTCCCAGGGTTTACTTTGTTGACGAATCTATCTAAAAGATAGCGCTTAAAGCTTGCAGGGTGGTCTTCGCTGATACCCACGTATTCGTCCAAGTGGAACATTTCCACCTTGCTCCAATCCACGTTTTCTTTAACGATTTCGTCAAAGAACGGGAATTGCGACGCGCCCGTCGAAAGCAAAATACGCGCATAGCCTTGCTTTGCGATGGCTTCGTTGATAAGTTTTGCGGTGTGTTGCGCCGCAAGCTTACCCATTTCTTCTTTGGTTTGTTTGATAATAAGTTTCATATGTTTTTTCCTTTAAATATAATTTTTTCTACTATCAATTCTTCGTTTATAACGAGTAGGTCGGCACGTTTACCAACGGCGATTTCACCCCTATCCGTCCAACCCATCACGCGAGCAGGGGTCAAGGACGCCATTTTAGAAAGCGCCACCATATCTTTACCGATTGCTCCTGCCATCGTTTTATACAATCTGTCCGCCGTAGCCGTACTGCCTGCGAACGATTGTCTATCCAACAGTTTCGCTACGTCGTCTTCGACGATAACGGGCAAACCGTTTTTCAAGCTCCCGATAACCGTTTGACTACCGTTTTGCATACCGCCTGCGCGAATCGCGTCGGTAATTAAACAAATCCTATCCGCACCCTTGCATTTATAAATAAACTGTAAAAGTTCGATAGGCAAATGTCTGCCGTCCGCGATAATCTCCACGAACAAATCGTCGAAATACAACCCTGCTTCCACCGCGCCTGCAATACGGAAAGAATTTTTCCGCGTAAGCCCTTTCATACCCGAATACAAATGCGTCATCAGCGTGTATCCGTTCTCTTTTGCTTTTGCAATACACTGAAAATCCGCGTCGGTGTGCGCTACGGACGCGACGATACCAAGCGTTTCGCTTGCTTTGCCAAATTCCAAACCGCCCGTAAGTTCAGGTGCTGCGCCCACGCGCAAAATAAACGGATACCGCGCTTTTAATCGGTTGAGTTCGTCCGCGCTCGGGTTTTTCATATACGCCGTGTTTTGCGCACCGCATTGCACGGGATTCAGCCATGGTCCTTCCATATGCACGCCGATAAGCGTACCTTTTTCATACCGTTTTTGATAGTCGGCAAAAGTATCCAGCGCACGCTCCGTTTCTTCGTCGCTCGCCGCAAGAGTGGTTGCAAGCATCGTCGTCGTACCGTGCGAAAGGTGAAAACGCGCGATTACGTCCATTTCGTCCGCCGACGCGTCCATAAATTCAAGACCGTTCCCCCCGTGACAATGCAAGTCGATAAATCCGGGGATAAGGTATTGATCGTGCGCGTCTACCGTGCAATCGGCTGTTTGCATTTCCCTTCCAACGTACGTAATCACGCCGTCTTCAAAGGCGCATACGCCGTTTGCAATCACCTTTTCGGAAGTGACGATTTTTGCGTTGATAATTACGGTTTTCATCTCATTTTATCCAAAATCGGGGTAAGATTGACCCGAATTCCTTCTTTGATACTTTGGTTTGCGGCAATACCGATCATAGCCGATTTCGCGCCGTCGAAACTGCTTGCGCATTGATTGAGCGGGTCGTCCGTAATCGCACCAAACAGCATTGCCATCATACGGTCGTCCCCGCCGCCGTGTCCACCGCTTGCTCTCGGCGTTTTGATTTCGTCCACCCGACCGTCGCGATAACGGATAATAAACTTGTCCATCTTTTCGTCAAAGAACGTCGAAGTTTCTAATCTGCCCTTTTCACCGATCACGTTAATCGTATACCCTTCGTCCGTATTAAACAAATTGAGCGAGTAGGTAAGGAGCGTTCCTTTCTTATACGCAACGGAAACGGACATACTATCGTAAATATCCGTATCGCCCTTGAACGCGCAATGGTCACGAAGATACCCGTCTACGTCTTCCGCGTCGAAATACATTTTTTGCAACAGGTCGCTATCGCAAATAAATTCGTACGATTCGCACGTTTTTTGATGCGGGCAAGTACTGCAACGTTCGCCGTGCGGTCTGCTTTCGTTTCCGTAATAGAGCAATGCACCCTGCGCGCTGACGCTAACGGGTTCGTCGTCCAAAATCCAGTTAATAATATCGAAATGGTGCGTGGATTTATGTACCAACATACCCCCACTTATATCCATAAAACGGTGCCATCTTTTAAAGTAGTCTCCGCCGTGCTTGGTGTTCAATACGTATTCGTAATGGATTGATAAAGGTTTACCGATAACCCCCGAAGATATGAGTTTTTTCAACTGCACGAACGCCGGCATAAACCGACAGTTGAACGTGACGATTACTTTCTTGCCCGTTTCCTTTTCCGCACGGCGAATCGCCAAACATTTCTCTTCGTCTATCGTCATCGGCTTTTCCGTAAATACGTCGCAACCGCGTTTTAACGAACGGATAATGTAATCGTGGTGAAATCCGTCCGGCGTCGTCACAACCACGGCGTCCGGTTTCAATTCGTCCATCATCACGTCGAAATCAGTGTAAATTTTTAAATCGGGGTTCAGCGTATCGCGATAAAATTCACAGCGTTTCACGTTGGAATCGCAAACCCCCACCAGCGCATATTTATCTTTATAACCTTTGCATAAATTTTCAGCAAAATTGTAATAACATCTCTGCCCTGCGCCTACAATAACAATTTTTTGCATTTTTAACGCTCACTACTTTTAAGTACGTATTTATTATAACATTTCCAAGAAGCTTTTTACAACAAATTTATCACACTTTTTTATTTGAATTACATATTTTATACAAGTGCAAAAAATGGAATACCGAGCAAAAAACGCCTTTTTCGTTATTTTTTATCCCTATTCGCATATTTTCTCTTGACTTATTTTCGGAAAATATATATTATAATACAGGGAGCGAAAAATTATGTCTTTTTTGGAAATTGAATACCGCGAACAACAAATGACTTGGAATATGGCGAAATTACAATCGCACGATTTTTATGAAATTTATTATTTGTTGGAAGGCGAAAGAACGTTCTTTATTAAGGATAAAACGTTCACTTTACAAAAAAATTCCATCGTGGTCATTTCCCCCTTTCAGATGCACAAGACGGAAGGCGGTGCGTATAAACGCGTCAACGTCTATATCTCCGCCGACCTGCTTGACGAAAACGAGCGCAAGTTTCTAAACGCCTGCTCGTCGCTGATTGCCTTTCAGTTAGACCCTGCCAAGAAAAATACCTTTCTTGCGCTGTTAAAGCCTTTTTTTACGAAAGCGAGCAAGGACGACTCTTTGAAACAAAAATATACGCTTGCTTTTGCCAAAGCGCTCTTATGCACGTTGCAATCCGCAACGCTCAAACCCCTGTCCGTTTCCCCCAAATCACCCGTTCAGAACGATAGCAAAGCGGTTATTTTACAGGTGGTTGCGTATATCAATCAACATTTCCAAGAAGATATTTCCTTGGACCGTTTAAAAGACGTGTTCTTCCTTTCAAAGAATACGCTGTGCAAAAACTTCCAGCGGGTGATGAATTGTTCGGTGATGGAATATTGCTCGAAAGTTCGGTTAAGCAAAGCCAAGCACCTACTCCTTACCACCGACAAGAGTATGGAAGATATTGCGGATTTGTGCGGATACTCGTCGGCGAATTATTTCAGTTTGTTATTCAAATCCAAAACGGGCATTGCCCCGTCCCATTACAGAAAGAAAAAGTAAAAACGGTTGAAAAAATCAACCGTTTTTTTATTGATCGACGTAATCGACGTTTTCAAACGATAAATTCTTGACGTTTTTAATGCGAATACGTTGCATTTCTTTATTTTCACGCGCATAAACTAACAGATTTTTAAAACGAACGTTTTTGAAATAATAGTCTTCTTCGTCAAATCCGTACACGTCTATCGTAAAGAAGAACATTTCGCGCTTATCAAGGAACGGAAACGCACCTTGTACTTTTACGTTTTCAAAGAAAATATTATCCACGACGGTTAAATTGCCGTCGCCTACCCCGTCGTCGTTGCAACCGTAGTTGGAATACATACGAACGGACGCAAATCCGCAATTTTTCGCCGATACGTTCTTTATGTATCCCCCGCGTTTACACGTCGTTTTCATCCCAAAACCCGTTTTCCCGTTAAAGAAATCGCAATCCCAAATTTTTATATCGCTGATTCCGCCCGAAAGTTCGCTTCCGATTGCAATGCCGCGTAAAGAACTTCTGCAATCGAAAATACGGACGTTTTTCGTCGGACGGTTTATTTGATTCCCTTCGGGATTTTTTCCCGATTTAATGGCTATCGCGTCGTCGCGCGTATAAAACGTCGTGTTAAAAATCGTACAATCTTCCGACGAATCGGGGTCCCAACCGTC
>SVHY01000025.1 GCA_015055545.1 Clostridiales bacterium | reverse complement strand
TCAAGAGTCGTTACAAGAATATCATTATCTTTAATAATTCTTGTCAAACCTAATGCGTGAAAAGCATAGTCTTCAAAAGAGAACATCATCATTTCGCAAGCAAGATTCAACTTTTCTAATTTTTTTCCAACAATTACTTGAAGATATTTATTTAAGGTGGCTTGATAAGACATGCTTTCTCCGTTAAATTTTCATTTATTGATAAAAGTATTATATCATACAGAAAGAAAAAAATCAAATTGATATATGTGGGTAAAAGAAAACTCGACTTAGAAAAGTCGAGTTTTATAAAATATTTAATTAAAAGCCCTAAGAGTGACGCCCTTATGCCGTCCGTTTTTTAATGCATAATGCAAAATGCTTAATGCATAATTGCTGTAAAATTTATTATTTCCATTTCTATTATCTTTTATCTACGCGCTATAGCGCGCAAACCGCCAAGGGCGGTAAAAAGCGCAAAGCAAAGCTTTGCTTGTGTGTGGGTTAGTTTGCCCTTATGGGCAACTGCTGCCGCAGGGGCGTAAAGGCTCTGCCTTTACAATCCGCAAGGAACATTGTTCCTTGACCTTTATTAGGTTAGCGATTTATCAATACGCTTGACGGCGAAGAATAGCGGTGTGCCTAAGCCGTATACCCAGACGCTTTGCGTGAATACGAATATCCCTACTTGCGTGAAATACGCCGCGGCAAGCGTTTGTTCTGCTCCAAAATCGCCTATGATCAGTACGATTATCAGCGGTATTATAAACGCGTTCACAAGTACGGGAAATAACCCGCCGAAAAGGATTTTCGTTATTGCTTTTTTACAATACGACCCTACCATGTATGTACCGAACGCGGCTATGAGCGTGGCAAGCGAGCCGAATAGGATATCGTATATGCTGTACTGCGATACTAAGTTGGAAAGCAAACACCCGATAAACAGCGCGGGTACGGCTTCCGCGTAAAATAGCGGTAAAATACAAAGCGCCTCCGCGGGACGGACTTGGAACGGTCCGAAAGCAAAGGCTGAAAATGCGTACGTCAGGACGACGTACAGCGCGGCGATAACGCCGGCACGACAAAGACGTTTCGTTGTGAAAACGCGTTTCATAGAATTGTACCTCGGTTTTTTTATTTGGAAGTGTTTACCGAAAACCTTCCACTTTTTTATTATACTATATTCCGCTAAATTCGTCAAGAATTTTTATGCCATTATCCAACCCAAAATGACGTGTAGTCAAGGCAATACAATTCTAACCCGATTTTAAGTGCCGAATTTTGCCTTATACTGCGTTGAAAGTCTTGATAAACCGTTTGGTTTGTCTACGGCTTTCGCCTTGTCTAACGCTAAAATTCGGCTACTGAAAATTGCAAGCACGCAAAAGAGCGTATTTTTAGGCGATTTTTGTGGGGCGTGGGCGCAGGCGTATTGGACATACGGCAAGAGCGCGACTTGCGGAAAGCGACAAAAAGACGCCTTTTGCGCGGGTTAGAATTGTATTGCCTTGACTAAGGGGTTTTGATTATAGAAGAATTTTAAGATCACACATTCGTTGAAGAACGCCGTTACGCTTTCGGAGGGAATGAGCGCGAGCAGGGCGACTACGCCGCAAACGATTAAAAAACTTTGCAACACGCCTACGCACATACCTAAAATGAGGTTGAGTTTATCCGCGACGGGGATTTTTTCGATAATGGACGTTAAGAACCGACGGAGAAGAAAGAGTACGAATTTGGTTGCAAAAAACAGTAGCACCCAAGCAAGGACGGTTACGCCCAAGCTGCCGAGCGCTTGACCGACTACGGCGGCGAGCGTCGTACCTGCGGGCAAATCGGAATTGCCCACGCTGTCCACGACGGCGTTGATTAAAAATTTGGGTAGCTTACCCGACAACGCCTCGGAGACGCCTTGCGCGGAAACGTCCGCGCTAAAGCCCTTGAATTTCAAAAACGCGTTTTCGCAGCCGTTTTGCATTACCGTTTCCAAACCGAACAAACCGTTCGTTGCGCGTACCAAGCCTTTCATCAGCAAGAACGCGACTAAAATTGCCGTTATTGTGGATATAAACCCGAAAAAACAGTTAATAAAGCCGCGTTTTGCCCGCGAAAAGGCGAACGCGAAAAAAAAGACGATAACGAAAATATCCAATGCCGCGTGTATCCAAGACGCGCAAAGATTTTGCAACATACTTTGTTCCATGGTTCTATTATACCATATTCTCCGCGTTTTATCAACAGAAATTTTAAATTTGTTTAAATTTTCCAAACGGGGTTTAAAAAACGGCAAACGCGGCTATACTTTTCGCATATGGAATATGCTTTTCACGTTTATAACAAACTCGCCGCGGACGGCGCGGCTATGGCGGTGGATAAACTTCTCCGCGCGGACATGGAACGAAAACTCACCCCTCGTCGATACAGCGAAACGCCGAGCGACAAACGCCGCAACGCCGAATTTCAAAAACGTTTCGACGGGAATTTGGAAAAACCGCCCGTTATCGTGTGTATCGGCAGCGACCTTGCTATCGGGGATAGTTTAGGCCCGCTTGTGGGTTCGATGCTCAAATACAAAACGCAGGGTATGCACGTATTCATTTACGGCACGCTTGCCGCACCCGTTACCGCAAAAGAAATCAAATACCTGCGCACCTTTTTAAAGGAAACGCACGCGGGCAGTCAAATTGTAGCCGTGGACGCGGCGGTGGGCGCGGAAGGGGATATCGGGCTTATCAAATTGACTGATTCGCCTTTATACCCCGGAGCGGGCGCACAGAAAAAGCTGGGCGCAATCGGCGATATTTCCGTAATGGGAATCGTCGCGGAAAAGTCGGTGGCAAATTACGGACTACTCAACACCACGCGCTTGAATTTGGTGTACTCTATGTCCGAAATGCTGTCCGACGCGATAGCAAACGTGTTATGGAACCGCGCAAGCGCAAAACGGGAAACGTTCGCGGGTGTATAAATGTATAACAAGAAAAAATGCGTTGGTGAAAACCAGCGCATTTTTCCGTATCTACGCGCCATAGCGACGGGGCGTTCCCCGCCCGCAATTATGCATTATGCATTAAGCATTATGCATTAAATTTTTGTGGATAACTTTTGCCGTTTTTGCAAGAGAACGTTTGTTTGTGGATAAACCACAGTTTTTTTGTTCCATTTTAACAAAACTTATCACTTTTATGATAATTTAAACGCCGTTTTACGAATAGTTTTCCACATATCCACCGAACAAACGTTCTTTCAAAAAGTCGTGCTTGAAAAAGTTATCCACCGAAAAACGGGGTTTTTAAGCCTTTTGGCGCGTGAAAGCCTTTAAAATGAAAATAGTTTAGCGTTATACACAAAAAGTTATCCACATCGTTTGCCTGTAAATCGTGGACAACCCCCACTTTTCCACATTTTGGGTGGATAAGTGGGGGTTTTGCGTTTATTCATTCTTGCATAAATGCATTTTTCGACAAAACGCGAGTGTATAAAAATTTATTCGACAAGTTTCGGGACAAAAAGTTATCCACACGCTTTTGGGTTATCCACAGGGACAATGCGGGGCAGTATATTAGAATGAATTGCAAGGCACAGCCTTGCAATTCATCGAATGTTTCTAAAATGCACGGTGAGTTCTAAAAGCGACGTTTCCAAAGCTTTGTCTTTGGTCTTGGCGTAGGTTTTGGGGTGGTATTTTTGCATACGGTCTACGACCCCGAATAAATCACAGCCCGCTATGCGGCATTTGTCAAAAGCCGTTTGGACATGCGCCGCGAGTAGTTTTTCGCCCGCTGAAAATACGCCGCTCGGCACGTCGCCGCCGTCTGCCGATTCTTCCAACGGCAACGATTGCGAATAGTCCAAAAGCCCTGCCGTCAAGATTATTTTTAATTTGAGCGTGGCTCTACCGTCCGCGCCGACTTGTAATTTGGTTTTGCGTTCGTTGTTTTTCACCGTCAACGTGCAAGTTGCGTTGTCCGTTTCCACCGAAAAAGCGGCGAGTTTTAAATCCCTAAGCGCTGCGCCGAGTGCGAACGTTTCGTCCGACGTTAATTTGCCTACCCGTATCCCGCGCGCAAACAGCGCCGTTTCGCCTGCGCTGAACACGGGTTTATCCGTCGGGGAACTCTGTTCGCTCTGTCCGCTTTGTTCGTTTTGTCCGTTTTGTCCGCTCTGTTCGCTTTGCGCGCTTGGGCTTACGCCGCCCCCGCCCGCGCCACCGATTTTCTCTTGCTGGGGCTGGGTTTTTATAATGGGTAGAGAGCCGCTTTGTAAATCGCCGAAATAACCGATGGTAAATTCGCGTAGGGTAGTGGGGAATACCGTGCCCACGCGTGCGGCGTGGTTGGAAAGGACTTTTTGCATAGCGACGCTGCCCGACGGGTCTACGAGTGCGGCGACGTTGAGCATGTCTTTTGCCGTACCGTCGCAACAGGCGACTAGGCAGTTATCGGATAAATATTCGTTGAGCAAGAAAAAATCGAGCGCGTCGAATACGTTCGTTTGCGTGGTCGTTTCGCCGAGTAAAATCAAATTACAAAAGACGAGCTTGGGATACCAACCCGTTTTGGCGTTTATTTCTTCAAACGCTGCGGCGACCGTTTTGCCGCGGCTGACCAGTTGCACCGTTTGTGCGGCTTTGCCCTGTTTGGACGATTGCGGAATGGCGATTTGGGAAGTAACGATAAACGTATCGTCTTCCCTGTCTACGCCTACCGCCATAACGATTGCCGTTTTCTGTACGTCTACAAGCCCGAAATCGCCCGATACGAATAACAAGACGAGCACGGCGATGACGAGTAGATAGTATTTAATCGTGGTTCTTACGTGGGGTTTACGCATTGCGGTTCTCCTTATGATTGAATAGCATGCAGGCTACGGGCAAGCCGATAGACAGGAACAAGAATACGGGAAAGAGCGTTTCGCAAAAGAGCGCGTAGATTGCGTTATAGTGTTTATTACAAAACAAGACGAACAGGAACGCGCCAAAGCAAACGATGGCGGAAATAGACGTTTTGCGCGTGGTGTGGGCTATTTTTGCGCCAAAATACACGGTATACTGCAAGGGTGCGGCGACGTAGAAAAAGAGCACTACGCACAGCATATACACGAAAATCAAGTCAATTCTGCCGACGATGGACAGGACGGGGAAGTATTGCGCGATTTTGGAAAACGCGTAATGTTCGCGCGGGGCGATCGTGGAATACAGCCCGAAGAACACGCATAAAAAGACGAGTACGAACGCCGCGCCCACGCCGTAACCGACGACGATTTTTTTACCGTCGCCCTTTTGATAACGGAGATTGCCGATAAGCGGCAACAAAAACACCGCGTCCGCAAAATGCGGTGTGGTATACGCAAAGGCGTCGAGCGTGGATTTTGCGCTCTCGCCAAACAGCGGCAACAAATTGTCGGGCTTGGTAGCGGGAAAGGACATCGCGACGAGAAGCAAAAATGCGGGCAGGAATAAAAACAGGGATAAGTCCGCGCTTCTGCCTACTGTTTTTAAGCCCTTAGTACAGGCGAACGCGGCGAAGATGAAGAACGCGGCGAATGAGAAAACCGTGGGCGACGTGTCGTAAAAAACCGCGTAGACGAATTTTTCCAAATCGAGCAAGGGCAAAACGGCTATGCATAAAAAATACAGCGCGAGTAGGGCGTAAACAAGCGCGCTCCATTTGCCCAACCGCGCGTTTAAGCGTTCAAACAGCGAAGTTTCAGAGCGCGACGCGGCGTAGACGAGCAGGCTTAAAAGAGCGGCTTGGACTACAAAATGCAAAAACGCGGGAACGAGTAAATCGCCCTTGGCGAACCGTGCGAGCAAGGACGGCGTTTCCAAAAGCTTATAAACGGGTAACACGAACGCGGCGAAAAAGGCGATTTGACGGCTTTTGACGGCGCTATTTTGCAATGGGTTGTCTAATCGGTTAGTCATTGTTTTTTCCTTTTTTTAAACGGGTTCTATTCTTGGAACGCAAAAAGCGCGGGCGAGTGGAGAGTTCTTCCAAACCGTATTTGAACAGCGAATCGCGTAAATCGTGGGGCAAAAGCGGTGAAAAGGGCGCAAGATAAGGTGCGCCGAAAGCGTCGGCTGAGAGCAGATAATACAGCAAAAACGCCGTCAACAGCACGATGCCGAACGGTCCGAAACTGCCCGCTACGAGCAAATACAGCCAACGGAGCAGGCTGCCCGTTTCGACGAAGTTGGGCACGACGTACAAGCATATTCCCGACAGCGCGACGATGATGATGGCGGGCGTGGATAAAAAACCCGCGCTCACCGCCGTTTCGCCTAAGACCAGCGCGCCGACGACGGAAAGGGACATGCCCACGTATTTGGGCATACGGATACTTGCTTCTTTGAGCGTTTCGAGTAAAAACAGGACGACGAACATTTCTAACCCGGGCGAGAGCGGGAGTTCGCGGACGCTACTTGCGATCGTTAGCATTAAGCCAAGCGGCAAAAGCTGCATTTTGAAAATTTGCGCGGAAACGTAGAAAGCGGGCAAGAAAATTGCGATAAACAGCGCGATAAAACGCATGAAACGGAACACCGTCGCCATGGATGGGGAAATGAAATAATCTTCGCTCGTTTGTAAGTCTTCCGTTAAAATATACGGGAGCGTGAGCGCAATCGGCGAACCGTCCACCAAAATCCCTATTCTGCCTTCGGCGATTTTTGCGGTGAAAATATCGGGCTTTTCCGTCGTGCCTACGGCGCGAAAAAACGAGTGCTTGCGCGGGGAAAGGAGCGTGGCGATATACGAGGAGTCGGGCACGATATCCAAATCGAGCGCATTGAGTTTTTGCACGACGTCGTCTTTGAGCTCCGTTTTGGACGTACCGTCCAGCCAACACACGACAACGGCGGTTTGCGAACGTCTACCCACGCGCACCGTTTCAAAGCGTAAATCGGGGGTTTTAAAGCGTTTTCTAACCAGCGACATATTCACCTTGATATCTTCGATAAAGCCTTCCCTCGGACCTTTTACGGCAACGTCGGTGGGCGGTTCCATAATCGCGCGGACGGGCAAAAATTTCGCGCCCACGACAAAGCCCGTCGAAAGTCCGTCCACCAAAAGTAGCGTGTTGCCGTCCAGCACTTCCAAAAGCATATCCTGCGGTTTTTCCAAGACTTTCAGTTCGGGAAAGCGTTCCGTTTGCGCGACAGCGTCCTTTACAGGATTTTCGTTCGACGCATACATACCCCCTGCCTTTTCGTGTAAATACAGCGACGATAGGGGTTTTGCAACGAGCTGAGCGAGCAGTTCTTTATTCACGATACCGTCCGCGTAAACGAGCGTACACGCTACGCCGTCCGCGGTTTGAAAATCATAAGTGAGAATATCTTCCGCGGGCAGGAGTTTTTTAAATAGCGTTTTATTTTTTTGTAAGTCCGTTTGTAATTTCGATGGAGTATTCACACGGGCAGTATGCGTTTTTTGTTTGCCGTCTATTCAATACGCCTGCGCACACAAAATCCCGCATATCGTCTTGGCTATTTTCATTGACTTTTCGTAGCGTTTGGTATATAATAATGGAAAGGAGCGAGCAATGGTGCAATTAGGGGAATACGAGCAGTTGGAAGATATGCAAATCGACGGTTTACAAATCGTGCAAGATACGCGGCTGTACCGTTTTACGTCCGATTCCGTGCTCTTAACGCGGTTTGCGCGGGCGAAGAACGGGGATAACGTGGCGGATTTTTGCGCGGGAAGCGGTGTGGTTGCGTTTCATTTCTACGCGTTGAACAGGAAAAAATATAAGAATTTGCAATTTACCTTGTTTGAGTTGCAACCGGCCTTGTCCGAGCTGTCCAAAAAGACGGCGGACGTGAACGGGTTTACTAATTTTGCCTTTCAATGCGGGCGGCTGCAAGAATTTCCAAACGAGCTTAGGGAAAGCTTTTCGCTGGTTCTTTGCAACCCACCCTACGAGCGCGGCGGGCTGGAAAACGACGAATACGAAAAGGCGATTTGCCGAAAAGAAATTACCGTTAATTTAAAAGAAATCGCCCTTGCTGCGGCAAAGGCGCTCAAATACGGGGGCAGGATTGCGATTTTGAACCGCGCGGACAGGGTGGCGGAGCTGTGTTATACCTTCCGTGAAGTGGGTATTGAAATCAAACGCCTACAATTCGTAGCAGGCAAGGCGGGCGCGAAACCCTATCTCGTTATGGCGGAAGGGGTGAAAGGCGGCAAGCCGTCTTGCGATATTATGCCTATGCTTATCAATGAAAAAGGAAAGGAAGTATGATTTATTTCGTAGCTACGCCGATTGGCAATTTACAGGACATAACTTTGCGCGCTTTGGAAACGCTTAAAAGCGCAGACGTGATTTTTTGCGAGGATACGCGGCACACGTTAAAGCTTTTGAACGCGTACGAAATCAAAAAACCGCTTTATGCTTGTCATAAATTCAACGAAACGGAAGCGGCGCAAAAGATTTTGGACGCGTCGCGGCGCGGAGAGAGCGTAGCGATCGTGTCCGACGCGGGTACGCCCGTCGTGTCCGACCCCGGGAACGTCGTTTGTCAGGTTTTGCGCGATGCGGGCGAACCGTATACGGTTATCCCCGGGGCTTGCGCGTTTGTCGCGGGGCTGGTTTTGTCTGCGTTACCTGCCGACAAATTCGCGTTTTTGGGGTTCTTGCCCGATAAGGCGGGGGAAAAACGCGCCGTCTTGGAGAAGTATAAAGACTGCGATTTGACCTTGATTTTCCATAGCGCGCCACAGGATATAGATAAGAATTTGGCGGCTATGTACGAAGTATTTGGCGAGAGAAAGGCGGCGGCGGTGCGCGAGATTACCAAAATCCACGAAGAGAGCGTAACGTTTAACCTGTCCGAGGGTTTGCAAGGGGATAAGCGCGGGGAATACGTGTTGCTTGTAGAGGGCGCGAAACAAACGCGGTCGCCCCTTTGCGATTTGTCTGAAACGGAACATATCCGCCATTACATGGCGGCGGGGCTGGATAAAAAGGAAGCCTTGAAACGAGCCGCGAAAGACAGAGGCGTTTCCAAATCGGAATTATACCCCTTTTCGATAGATTTATAAAAAGAAAACAGCCCGACAGGGCTGTTTTTCGTTATCGGTTTTAATCGTTTTTAATCTCTACGTCTGCCGCCGAACATAATCAAAACCCAAACGGCAAAACGTAAGAATGCTACTAAGGATACGAGCAAAGACGCAAGGTATGTCTTTGCCGCCGCGGAGAGCATTTTGTCTGCGTAGGGGAGTTCTTCTTCCGTCAGTATACCTTGCTGAACGAGCATTTTCTTGGCGCGGCGGCTAGCGTCGTATTCGACGGGCAACGTCGCGAGCGCGAAGATGGTCGAAAGCCCGTACAAGCCTACGCCGACAAGCGCGAAGATATAACCGATATCTGTGCCTTGGTTGATGCCGACCGCCACTTCCAAAATCAAGCCGATGAGCACGAGCGGCAGGGCAAGGCGGCTGCCGATGTTCGTAATAGGCACTAATAGCGTTCGGATTTTATAAGGCAAAAAGCCTTTTTTCTTTTGCAAGACGTGCCCGATTTCGTGTGCCGCTACGGCGACGGCAGCTATCGAGTCGTTGCCGTACACCGTTTCGGATAAGTTCACCTGTTTTTTTGTCGGGTGGTAGTGGTCGGTGAGTTCGCCGCGCACGCGACCTACGGAAATATCGTTTATCTTGTTGGCGCGGAGCAAGCGTACCGCCGTGTCGTAGCCCGTCAGGCGCGATTTCGTGCCCATTTTTTGTTGGGCGTGGAACGTCGTGCGGACTTTTGCGCTTACGCTGCCCGCAAGACCTACGCATAATATGAGTAATATAAAAGTTATCCAGTAATAATACATAATGTTAGTATATAGCGACGGGTGTGAAATTATTCGTCGTCCTTTTCTTCCGCTTTTTCTTCAAGGTCTTCGGTTTTTGGTAAGCTCATTACGGCGTGGATTTTATTGAGCACGTCCGTTTTGCCCTGTCCTGTTTCCGCGCTGGTGGCGATGAGGTTGCTTTCGCCGAGGTATAAGTCGGCGGCAATCGCGCGGATATGTTCTTTGCATTTCATGCGCGAGAGCTTGTCGGCTTTGGTCAAAACCACCGTGAACGGTATAATATGATAGTTTAAAAACTGTATCATCTGCACGTCGTCGGCGGTGGGGTCGTGGCGGGAGTCTACAAGCATGAACACGTGGGAAACGTTTTCCTTGTCTGCGAAAAACGCGTCCAACGTTTTCGCCCATTTCGCTTTTTCCGTTTTGGATACGCGCGCAAAACCGTAGCCGGGTAAATCCGCAAGGATAAACTCGCCGAAATCAAAATAATTGACCAGCCGCGTTCGTCCCGGTTCGCTACTCGTTTTAGCAAGTTTCTTGCGGTTTGCAAGCATGTTGATAAACGAGCTTTTGCCCACGTTCGATTTACCGCAAACGGCGATCATGGGTTTGTCGGGTTTAATAAATTGTTCCTTGGTCGCCGCGGACGTGATAAACGTAGCGTTTTTCACCGTCAAAAGTGCGGGGGCGTTGGGTTTAGGTGCGTACATAAGAAATCCTCTAATGCATAATGCTTAATGAATAATTATCGTTATGCATTGACCCCGTCAATGCATCTTACGCTGTCGCGGTTCGCGTTTTCAGGGACGATGGGTAGGGGTTTGGGCGTTGCGCGTTTTTTCGGGGTTCGCTTTTTTTTGGGCGGGTCTAAATCGAATACCCGTTTAAATACTTCGTCTACCGTCGAAACGGGAACGAATTCTACGTCCGATTTTAAAACGGCAGGGAGCTTTTCCAAGTCCTTCTCATTCCCTTTAGGGATAAGCACTGTCTTGATACCCACGCGACGCGCGGCAAGCGCTTTTTCCTTTAATCCGCCTATCGGCAAGACGTTGCCGCGCAGCGTAATCTCGCCCGTCATGGCGATATCCCCGCGCGCCGCTTTGCCCGTCAACGCGGATAAAATCGCCGAGGCAATCGTAATGCCCGCGCTCGGACCGTCCTTAGGCGTTGCGCCTTCGGGGACGTGGATATGCAAGTCCGTTTTGCTAAACAGTTCGCTATCCAGTCCGTATTCGTCTGCATGAGCGCGGATAAAGGACAGGGCGGCAAGCGCCGATTCTTTCATGACGTCGCCTAATTTGCCCGTCAGTTTCACTTCGCCTTTGCCTGCAAAGCCCGTCGCCTCTACCGTAAGCGTCGTGCCGCCGACCGCCGTCCACGCCAAACCGACTACTGCGCCTATTTGCGGTTTTAAAGCCGCCGTATCAATCGTGAACACGGGCGCGCCGAGCAGTTCTTTCACTTTTTCGGGGGTTACTTCTACACACGGTAACGTTTTATCCGACGCGTAGCGGACGGCAATTTTTCTGCAAATAGAGCCGATCGTGCGCTCTAACGTACGTACGCCCGCTTCGCGGGTATAGCCCTCGATAGCGTACGTTACGCCGTTTTCTAAAAACGTTGCGTTCTCGTGCGTTAAGCCGTTCGCCGCCAACTGTTTGGGGACGAGATAACGGCGGGCAATCTCCGTTTTTTCTTCCAACGTATAGCCCGAAAGCTCAATAATTTCCATACGGTCGCGCAAGGGGGCGGGTATGGTGTCCAAGCTGTTTGCCGTCGTGATGAACAAAACCTTGCTCAAATCGTACGGGTATTCCAAAAACCGATCGCGGAAAGTGGAATTTTGTTCGGGGTCGAGCGCTTCCAACAGTGCCGCCGACGGGTCGCCGTGCATATCCGACGTGATTTTGTCGATTTCGTCGAGCAAGAACACGGGGTTTATCGAACCCGCGTTTTTCATGCCGTAGATAATCCGTCCGGGCATTGCGCCGATATACGTGCGGCGATGACCGCGGATTTCCGCCTCGTCTTTAACGCCGCCAAGGCTCATGCGTACGAATTTCCTGTTCAGCGCGCGCGCTACCGATTTTGCGATACTCGTTTTGCCCACGCCGGGAGGACCGACGAAACATAAAATGGGGGCTTTCATATTGCCCGTCAATTGAAGCACGGCAAGGTACTCTAAAATGCGTTCCTTGATTTTTTCCAAGCCGTAATGGTCGGTGTCAAGCACGCTTTCGCAAACGGAAAGCTCGGCTGTGTCCGTCGTTTCTTCCGTCCAAGGCAGGGCTAAAACCTGTTCCAAATAGCCCGTGATAACCGTGTATTCGGGGGAAGAGGACTGCATTTTGGAAAGACGGTCGATTTCCTTTAAACACTTCTTTTCTAAGTCTTCGGGCAAGCCCTTGGCAAGGATTTTGGCGCGGTATTCGTCCTCTTCTTTACCGTCGTCGCCAAGCTCGCCGTGAATGGCTTTGAGCTGTTCGCGGAGATAATATTCCTTTTGCGATTTGTCGATATTTTGACGGACGGCGGTGCTGATTTTCTTTTCGAGTTTGGAAATTTCCAGCTCGTCGTTCAAGCATTTTTCAAACAGTTTCAGCCGTTCAATCAATCGCGTTTCTTCCAAGAACTTTTGCTTGATTTCCAGCTTTACGCGCATAGCGGCAATCGCGATATCGATATACTCGTCAACGTCCGTGCAAAGGTCTAATTTGTGTAAAACGTCTTTCACGAGCTTCCCGTCCGAGGAAAGCACGTCCTTTACGAGCGCTTTCGCCGTGCGGAAATACGCCTCTTCTAATGTGTCGTCGCCGCGCTTTAATATAAGCTCGTCCACCACAGCCGAAAAATGACCGCTATCCACCGTGATACTACGCGCTTTGGCGCGGTATAAACCCTCGCACGCTACGCGCATAACGCCACCGGGGAGCTGGGCGATTTGTTTGAGCTTGGCTACGCAACCTACCGTATACAAATCTTCCGACGATACTTCGTCTTGTTCGGTTATCTTTTGCGTGCAAATGAAAATCTGTCGATCCGCGCTTTGGGAGGCGCGCTCGACGGCTTTCAAGGTCATTTCCCGTCCTACTTCAAACGTGACCGTGGTGTGCGGAAACGCCACCTTGCCACGCAAGGGGATGACGGGAAGTATGTTCGTTTTTGTAATGACAGTATTCTTTTCGTTTTCCATATATTTATTATTACCCAAAATAGCGGGAGATTAAACAGTTAAAGGGATTTTACAAGAAATGCAATGCTTTTCTTTTTATAACAAAAAGCGGAGCTTTTATTATTCGCCCCGCTTGTATTCGTTTAGTTTTCGCTCGGTTCTACCGTTTGTTCTACCGTTTCTTCTTGGTTGTCGTGATGACCGTACGTATAATAATTGTAGTGGTATTTGCTGTATTCCCGCTTTTCTTCGGGCGTGTAGTCGTTCACTACTACGCCGATAACGTTCGCTTTGGCGAAATTGAGAGCATTCAGCGTTCTTGCAATGTCGCTGACGTACGTCGTTTGGTGGCGGCAAACCACGATCGTGCCGTCCACTTCGGGCGCAAGCGCGATACAATCGGACAAGAGCAAAAGGGGCGGGGTGTCGATAATGATATAATCGTATTGCTGTTGCAATTCTTTCAAAAGCGATTTCATTTGCTCGCTTGCGAGAAGTTCGTACGGGTGGGGCGAGTGCGTGCCGCAAGTGATATACGCAAAGTTTTCCTTATCGGGAAGGTGGTGCGTAACTTCTTCCAACGTCGCTAAACCCGTTACGCAGTCGGTAAGCCCGGGCGAGGATTTATGACGGAAAAATCTGCCCACTCTGCCTTTTCTCACGTCTGCGTCAATGAGCAGGACTTTGCGCGTCGAGAATGCGTACATCAAAGCAAGGTTGACTGCTACCGTCGTTTTCCCGTCTTCGGGACACGCCGACGTCATCATAATCGTAACTGCGCCGCCGTCCGCTTTTTTGGGAATGGATACGGATACGTTTGCCTTTAAGTTGCGGAAAGATTCCAAAACGTTGAAATCTACGTCGTCCGTAATCAAATATTGCGATCTTTGTTCGGAGTATTTTTTCTTGGCTTTAAACAGGCTCATTGTTGCACCTCCGATTCATTCGTTTGACGTTCGTTGGTTATCGTAGGAATTACGCCGAGCACGGGGATTTTGAAGTTTTCCATCGTGCGTTCGTAATAGCGCAGTCTCTTGTTTGAACGGTCGATAACCACCACCGTGATACACGCCACTACAAACGCTGCCGCGCAAAGAATGAGCGCGTATTTAATCGCCGTTTTCAGCGCGTAACCGTCGTTGAGCAGGGTTACCTTATCAAGGCGCGTAATCTTTTGGCAATTCGTGCCGATATAGCCCGTAGGAACAGCCATGTTCGCCTCTACGTATTCAGGCAAAACAATCAAGATACGTTCGAGCAAAAGCTCTGCGAAATCTTTGTCGTTGAGTACGGAAATCTTGACGTAGATAAAGCTCTTTGCCAAGTCTTCTTCCGAGGTCGCCGCCGTGTCGTAATAGGAAATTTCCAAAGCGTTCCGCGCCGACGATATGAGCGATTGATAGGAGCTTGTCCGTCCCCAGTACGTAAGGGACGCGTTTACCGCCTCTTTTGCGGCGTCTTCCGCTGCCTTTTCTGCCGTCTTTGCCGTCGTTAAAGCGGCTTTTGCGGAATCCAAAGCGGCTTTTGCCGCAGGGGCTTCGTCCTTGTATTTATCGGGGAAAGCCACCATATGTTCGTATTCTTCAAACGCCTTGTCGTACGCCGCTTGCTTGATTGCCGTTTCGTTGTCCTTTTCGCGGGCGATAATAACGAGCGGCTTTGCCGCGGCGTTGAGTTCTTGAATTTTTGCTTTTTCCGTCGCGTCGGTAGGGAGATATTGCGAGGGCAAGCCGTATTCGTCCAAGAACAGCTTTTCTGCGAAAATGTCCGAAGAAAGGAGCTTGGTCATGTTGTCCATAACGTGTTGACCGTACGCGCCGTAAACGCCGTACTGGCTTTCGCTGTTCACCGACGTTTCGTCCGTTTTGGGGTTCACGTAAAAATCAACGGACGTACCGTAATAGTGCACGTTCCGTGTTTTGGCAAGACCGATGCCACCCCCAACGATTGCGCCCAAAAGCAGTGCTAAAATCAGAATTTTGATTTTTCGTAATAAAATACGAAAAATATCCGACAATCCAATGTCTTCTTGAATGCGGATTCTTTCTTCCATATGTATTCTCCCTTAACCCTATAACGATTTGCGTATGTCTATCATACAGGCACACAATATATTATATCAATTTTTATTCAAAAAGTAAAGCGTTTCAGGCTATTTATCCAACCTAAAATTGTATAATTTTAAAGTTTTTTGTTCGTTTTTGTCAATTCCGTATCGTTGACAAGCGGACGACGATGTGGTATAATGGTGCATATGAAACGAACGGGCTGGCTGGTCGTCAACGGGTTCTTGACGGCGGAAAAATATCAAAACCTTTATACGATGCTCAAAAACGCCGCAAAAAAGAGGGGCGTTTCGCTCGTTTGTAAACGCGCGGACGAGCTTGTTTGCGCTGTGGGGGAAGAGCGCGCGGCGTTTGCGCCCTTGCCCGATTTTTGTGTTTTTTGGGATAAGGACGTTTCGCTTGCTCAGCGTTTGGAAGACTTGGGCATACCCGTATTCAACGGCGCGGAAGCGGTTGCGGTATGCGATAATAAGATACGTACCGCCCAAAAGCTGACCATGCATAACGTGAAAACGCCCAAAACCATTCCCGCGCCGATGACGTTTGAAAACGTCGGCTACGGCGATTGTGCCTTTTTGCGTGCGGCGGAAAAAGAGCTTGGGTATCCGATGATCATCAAAGAGGCGTACGGTTCGTTCGGAGCGCAGGTGTATTTAGCGGAAAAGCGCGACGGCGCGCTGGCAGTTATTCAAAAAATCGGGCATAAGCCCTTTTTGATGCAGGAATTTATCGCGGAAAGCCGCGGACAGGATATCCGCGTGAACGTGGTGGGGGATAAGGTCGTTTGCGCTATGCGTAGATTTAACGATAACGATTTCCGTTCCAACGTGTCTGCGGGCGGGCATACGCAGAGTATTCGATTAACTGCCGAGCAAGAACAAATCGCGCTTGCCGCGTGCAGGGCGATCGGCTTGGATTTCGCGGGCGTGGACGTGCTGTTTGGAAAGGACGGACCGCTCGTTTGCGAGGTCAATTCTTCTCCGCATTTTAAAAGCTCGTTCGATTGTACGGGCGTGGATTTGAGCGAATACGTTTTGGCGTATATTTTGGAGCGTGTATGAACGGTTGGCTAATTTACGATAGGGCAGGAGCAAAGCGCAACGAATGGTTTATAACGCGGCTGTTAGAGCAAGCGAATAGTGCGGGGCTACGGTTGACGCTCAAGATAACGGACGAATATTTATTTGCGGGCGAGTTGCCCGATTTTGCGATCGTTCGGACGATTGCGCCTACGCTCTCGCGGCGGCTACAAGATATGGGCGTACGCGTATATAATAATGCGGAAACGTCGGAAATTGCCAACGATAAGTATAAGACCTATCAATTATGCAAGGAACTTTCGTTGCCCGTTTTGGAAACGACGGACGGAGCGGATTTGGGGTATCCGTGTATACTGAAAAGCGTGGACGGGCACGGCGGCGCGGAAGTGTTTTGGTTGGAAAACCAAACGCAAAAGGCGGCGGCGGTTGCAACACTGAACGGCAGGGCGTATATTTTGCAAAAACCCTGCCCTATAAAAGGAAAGGACGTGCGCGTGTACGCGGTGGGTAATAAGTGCGTGGCGGCGGTTTGCAGGACGTCGAAAAACGATTTCCGTAGTAATTTTTCGCTTGGCGGGAACGTGGAACTCGTGCAAGCGGACGAAATGCAAAAAAATATCGTGCAAACGTTGCACGATAGGTTAGAGTTCGATTTTGTAGGCGTGGATTTCTTGCCCGACGGCGCAGGCGGTTGGGTAGTGAATGAAATCGAAGACTGCGCGGGCGCGAGAATGTTATATCAAACGTCGGACGTGGATATAACCGCGCTGATGATAGAGCGGATAAAGGAATGAATACATTAAAAAAAAGCGGCGATGAGCCGCTTATTTTTTCAGTTCCAGCGTGCGTTTGTACGCCGCCGCAACGGCGTCCATAGCCGCGTTTCTAAAGCCCGCTTTTTCCAAGGCGTGTATGCCCGCAATCGTCGTGCCGCCGGGGGAGCAAACCGCATCCTTTAAGTCGGCGGGGTGTCCGTAGGTAAGCAACATCTCTGCCGCGCCTTTTAAGGTCTGTGCCGCGTAGATTGCCGCTTTGTCGCGGGGTACGCCACATTCCACGGCACCGTCTGCAAGCGCTTCCGCAAACGCGTATACGAAAGCCGGACCGCAACCCGACAGCGCGCTTGCCGCGTCGATTTTATCTTCGGGAATTTTGTCGATAACGCCCGCTTTTGCAAAACAAGCGAGAAATTCGTGTTCCGTTTCCTTGGATACGTTTTTGCAATCGTATAAAATCATACCTGCGCCTACTTGCGCGGGGGTGTTGGGCATAATACGGATAATAGGCACGTGCGCGGAGATAAGCGTTTCGAGTGCCGCAATGGATACGCCTGCCGCCATGGAAATAACGACGTGGTTGCCGCTTTGCAAAGCCGAACGCAAGGGCAAGAGCGTGTCTTCCATGTTTTGCGGTTTTACACCCAAAACGACGAATTTGCTGTTTTTCACGAGCGTTTCCGCATCGCAAGCCGTGCCGTTGATTTTCTCCGCGAGGGCTTGGGCTTTGTCCGCGCAGTAATCGCAGAGCGCGATTTTATTACCGTCTACCGCTTTTGCGGCGGCTAAAGCGAGTGCGCCGCCCATGTTTCCGCAACCGATAAAACCGAGTGTGTATTGCATAAAAATCCTCCGATTATCTAATTTGTCCGTTTCCGCGGACGATATATTTGTATGAAGTGAGTTCTTCCAAGCCCATAGGGCCGCGGGCGTGCAGCTTTTGCGTGGAGATGCCGATTTCACAGCCTTTCCCGAACTCGCCGCCGTCCGTAAAACGCGTGGACGCGTTGACGTACACCGCCGCGCTATCTACCGCGCGGGTGAATTTGTCTGCGTTCGTTTCGTTTTCCGTTAAAATACTCTCGCTGTGCCCCGTCGAGTGCGCCGCGATATGCGCGATAGCCTCGTCTACGTCCTTGACTACTTTCACCGCCATGATATAATCCAAAAATTCCGTGTCGAAATCGTTTTCGCCTGCTTGTACGCCGCCGATAATTTCGTATGCTTTTTCGTCGCAACGGAGCTCAACGGCAGGGTCGGAAAGCTTGGCTTTGAGCTTGGGTAAAAATGCAGCCGCTATCTTTTCGTGCACCAAACAAACTTCCGCGGCGTTGCATACGGACGGACGGGAGGTTTTGGCGTTATGCACGATCGTGAGCGCCTTTTCTACGTCGGCGGTTTCGTCAACGAAGATATGACAAATGCCCGTACCCGTTTGAATACACGGCACTTTTGCGTTTTCCACACACGAGCGGATGAGTCCCGCGCCGCCACGGGGTATGAGCGCGTCGATATACCCGACCGCCGTCATCATTGCCGTTGCGCTTTCACGCGAAGTGTCTTGCGGCAGGTTGACGAAATCTTCGTTTACGCCCGTTTTTTTGAGCGCCGCTCGCAGAGCTTTTACAATCGCCGCGGACGAGAAATACGCGTCCTTGCCGCCGCGCAAAACACAGGCGTTGCCGCTCTTGAAACACAGCGCCGCCGCGTCTGAGGTTACGTTGGGACGGCTTTCGTAGATAATGCCGATTACCCCAAGCGGAACGCGCGTTTTTTGCACCGTCAAGCCGTTGGGTAAACGATTGCTTTCGAGCACCGTACCCACAGGGTCGGGGAGAGCCACTACGTCGCGTATGCCTTGCGCCATAGCGCGGATACGCTTTTCGTCTAAACGCAGGCGATCCAGCATAACGTCGGGCAAAACGCCTTTGGCGTTGGCTAAATCGGTGGCGTTTGCTTGCAAAATCTCGTCGGCGTTTTCTTCCAGCGCCGCCGCCATATTATTAAGTGCGGTGTTTTTTAACTGCGTCGTCAGCGTTGCGGATTCCCGCGATGCCGCCTTTGCTCGAATAAGAATGTCTTGTATCGTCATAGGATGCTCCGTGTAATTTTGCATTAAAGCGATTTTTTTGCGAAAAATCGCGTATATCCCGTTTGGTTGCCGTTTACGATATCGTATAAAATTTCAGGGTTTTCGCCGTTGGCGATTACGACGTCGCAACCCGATTCCGTGCAAATTTTCGCCGCTTTGATTTTCGTTTTCATGCCGCCCGTGCCAAGCGCGCTGCCTGCGCCGCCCGCTTTTTCAAACGTTTCGTCCGTTACCGCGTATACGCTTTCAATGAGTTTTGCGTCCGCGTTCTTGTGCGGGTCTGCCGAATACAACCCGTCTACGTCCGATAATATTACGAGTAAATCCGCTTGAACGCTCACGGCTACGAGCGCGGAAAGGGTGTCGTTGTCGCCTACCTTGATTTCTTGCGTTGCGACCGTGTCGTTTTCGTTGATGATAGGGAGCGCGTTAAGCTCTAAAAGACGGGTGATGGTGTTGGTAAAGTTTTCGTGCCGATCTTCTGCCGAAAAGTCGTCGCCCGTCAATAGGATTTGCGCCACCGTGTGGTTATATTCCGTGAACAGTCTGTCGTACGTGTACATAAGCTCGCACTGACCAACCGCCGCGGCGGCTTGCTTGGTGGGGATATCAGTGGGCTTGCTTTGCAGTCCCAGCTTGCCAACGCCCATGCCGATCGCGCCCGACGAAACCAAAACGACTTCGTTGCCCGCGTTTTTTAAGTCGCTAATCACGCGGCAAAGCTCCGCCGTTTTTCGGATATTCAGTTTTCCCGTCGCGTGCGCTAAGGTGGACGTACCCACTTTGATTACGATTTTCATGTAAAATCATTCCTTTTTTCGATGATTGAATATAGTATAATCGAAAAATTCGCCTTTGTCAAGCGTGCGTATATAACTTTTCCGCAAATATTGTGAAAATTCGGTTGCATGTCATAAAAAAATATGATATAATGAGTTATAGAGTTTAGTTCATTCATAAACTTTACACAGGAGAAAATTATGTCGAACGAAAAAATTATCAACGGGGAGATATTTAAACGTTTACTCATTGGCGGCGCGTCGAATTTGCATACGAACATGCAAGAAGTAAACGATTTGAACGTATTCCCCATTCCTGACGGCGATACGGGCGATAATATGTATCTCACCTTAAAGGGTGGTTTGGACGAGCTGAGCGCGGTTTCTGAGAACTCGCTTTGCAAGGAAGCCAAAGCCTTGGCGCAGGGAATGTTATTGAACGCGCGCGGGAATTCGGGCGTTATCTTATCGCAGCTCTTTTACGGGTTAGCGGAAGGCTTGGACGGTTTGGAAACGGCGGAAGTGAAAGAGTTTGCTACTGCGCTCAAACAGGGTGTGAAATGCGCGTACGGCGCGGTTGCCGAGCCAGTCGAGGGTACGATTTTGACCGTTGCGCGCGAAGCGGTGGAATACACGATAGAAAAGCTGGAAAAGGATATGAAGCTGGAAGATTTCTTCACGCTCTATCTTTCGGAAATGAAAAAATCGCTGGAACGCACCCCCGATTTATTGAAAACGCTCAAAGAAGCGGGCGTTATCGACAGCGGCGGCGCGGGGCTCGTATATATCATCGAAGGGTTCTGCAAGGCGTTCGGCGCGGAAGTGTTGGACGAAGAAATTGCGTTCACGACGTCGGCGCAACAAAAATCCGTCGATTTGTCCAAATTCAACGAAAACAGCGTGATGGAATTTGGGTACTGTACCGAATTTTTATTGCAATTACAGCACGCGAAAACGGATATCGCGGCTTTTAAAGTACAAGACGTTATCGACTTTTTATCCACCGTCGGCGATTCTATCGTCGCGTTCCAAACGGGTACGATCGTCAAAGTGCACGTGCATACCATGACGCCTTGGAAAGTGTTGCAATTCTGCCAAAACTACGGCGAGTTTTTGACGTTAAAAATCGAAAATATGACCTTGCAACACAACGAAACGCACGACGAACCCAAAAAATCAACGCTCAAAACGCACGTACAACGCGCCCGTAGAGATTTTGCGGTGGTTGTCGTTACGACGGGCGAGGGCTTGATTGCGACCTTTAAAGAAATGGGAGCGGATTACGTCATTTCGGGCGGGCAAACGAATAACCCCTCTTCCGAAGAATTTATCTGTGCGTTTGACGAAGTCAACGCCGACCACGTGTTCGTATTACCCAACAACTCTAACGTCATTTTGGCTGCAAAACAGGCGGCGGAAATGTATAAGGATTCGGATATCCGCGTAATTGAAAGCAAGAGCGTAGGCGAGGGCTATTCCGCTCTTTCTATGCTCGATTACGGTAGCGGCGACGCGGACGCAATTCAAACCGCCCTTACCGAGGCTATGCAAGACGTAACGACGGGTATGGTTACGCGCGCGGTGCGTACGACCACCTTGAACGGCGTGGACGTGACCAAAGACGATTATATCGGGTTCGTAGCGCATCGTATGATCGTTTCTACCAAAGAAAAATTGGACGCGGCGTACGCGCTCACGGACGATATCGCGGCGGGCAGAGAGTTCTTAATCGTTGCTTACGGTAAGGACGCTACGGAGGAAGAACGCGCGGCGTATGCGGCGTACGTTTCCGAAAAGTACGCGGATTTGGAATTCTACGAAATCGCAGGTGAACAGGACGTATACGATTTCTTGCTGATTGTGGAATAAAAACGCAAAGAGAAAAGTTATGAGAGAATATGTGATTTTAACGGATACGGGTTCGGATTTGGAACAAGAACTGCGTGCGCCGTACGGTATAGAATACGTTTCTATGCGCTGTATTATCGGCGAGAAAGACAGCGCGGCTGACCCCGATTGGGGTGATTATTCCGCAAAGGAATTTTACGATATGCTCCGCGTAGGCAAGCGTATCAGAACAGCGCAAGTACCGCCCGAAGATTATAAAGCTATCTTTGAGAAACACTTGTCGGCGGGCAAGGACGTGTTGTATATCGCTACGTCGTCCAACATTTCCGCGGGCGTGAATACGGCGCGTACGGTTGCCGTGGATATCGGCGCAAAATATCCCGAGAATAAAATCGTGATTGTAGACGCGCTCCGCGCGTGTTATGCACTCGGTATTTTGGTGTTGACGGCGGCAGAGCTTCGCGCAGACGGCAAAACGATTGACGAAGTGGCGGCGTGGCTGGAAGAAAACAAGCTCACGGCGAACATGGAAGGCACGGTAGACAAGCTCACGTGGCTCAAACAAGCGGGCAGAGTGAGCGCAACAAGCGCGTTCTTCGGCGGACTTTTGAATATCAAGCCGATTATTATGGCAGACGCGCAGGGCAAGAACTATGCGGTGGAAAAAACGAAAGGTAGAAAAAATTCCCTTGAACGCGTAGCCCAGCGTGTGGCGGATACGTACGTGGACGTACCCTATCAAAAGGTGTTCATATCCCACGCGGATTGCTTGGAAGATGCGGAAACGTTGAAAGCGCTCGTTTGCGAAAAAGTGGGCAAAGAATTGAACGTGCATATCGGCTACGTGGGTTGTTGCGTAGGCGCGTCGGTTGGTCCCGGTCAGCTGGGCGTGTATTATTTTGGCAAGAAAGTGACGACGAACGCCCCGCTGATTAATGCATAATGCATAATGCAAAATGCATAATTACGGTAAAATCAAAACGGTCATTCTGGAATGGAGCGGAGCGGAATGATAGAATCTATTCTAAATAATTCCACAATGCAAAACCTTGTTTTGCAATTCATGCAAGCTCTGCTTGCAATTCATTTTAACTAATATATAAATAAGGAAGTAAAAAACATGGCAAAAAAAGCAAAACATATGGACGTGCCTAAGGGTAGAAACTGGTTTTATGCGATCGTTCGCCCGTTTATGCCGTTCATTTTCAAAAAGCCCGAAACGATAAACTTGGCAGGCGAAATACCCGATAAGCATATCGTCGTAGTGAACCATTCGGCGAAGAGCGGTCCTGCGGCGCTCAATTTGCGTTATCCGAAAACCACCTGTAAGTGGGGCGCGTATCAAATGTTCGGCAATTTCAAGAGCCGTAGAGATTATTTGCGCGATATTTTGTATATCCAAAAATGCCATATGCCCCCGGGCAGAAAAACGTCCTTTAAGGCGTGGCTTTTGGGACACCTTAACCCCGGTATTTATAAGGGTATGCGCATGATGCCTACCTACCCCGACGCGAGATTTACCAACACGCTCCGTCAAAGCTGTAAGGTTTTGGACGCAAATCTCGGCGTTATGATTTTCCCCGAAAACTCTAACGACGGGTATTACGAAGTGCTTACGGAATTCTTCCCTGGATTCGTTATGCTTGCGGAAAAATACTACCGCACAAAAGGCGAGGACGTGCCCGTTATTCCCGCGTATTACCACGTGAAAAAACGCGTTCAAATTATCGGCAAACCTATGTACGTGCAAGACTACGTGAAACAGGGCATGAACCGTGAACAAATCGCGAAAGTGTTCTGCGACGCGGTGAACCAACTTTTCTACGATTACGTGCAAGACTACGTAACACCGACGAAAGCGGAACGCAAAGCCAAGGCAAAAGCGGCGAAAAAAGCCGCAAAGGCAGCCAAGAAAGCAGCGAAATAATAAAAAATGCAACAAAATTCAAAACGGCAATGCAAAAAATCGTTCGCATTGCCGTTTTTCGTGGTTTTCATCGAAAAATTGCATAAAAAAAGCAAAAAATCGCCCAAAAATTGATTGACGATGGGGGGGGGGGTATATGTTATAATACAATTAGGAGATTGCCCATAAAAGCAAAAATACATAAGGGCAATAAGGAAAATTATGACTGGAAAGAAGAAAGTAGGTATTTTGGCAACTTTGGCACTCTGCGTGACCGTGGGTGGCGTATACGCAACGTGGATGTACGCGGATACGAGCGCTGCGATTGAATCGCAACACAAACATCTCGCGCAAGACCTTGCTGGTTCGACGACGACGGGTGCAGTAGGTACGTTGAAAGTGGAAACGGCTGGTTTGAAATTCGTTATCGACCAAGCGTCCGATGCGCACGATGCAAAATTAGTATGGAGGATACGACGGCGACGCAATCGCTCCCCGTCACGTTTATGCCCAGCGCAACGGCAAGCGACTTGATTAAAACGCAAGGTATCAACGTGTATTATACGTTTGAAACGACGGGTACGTGGGATTTCGACGGCGAAGGCGGTGAAGGTGCGAAGGCGTTATACAGCGTAGCTAGCGATAAATATGAAGTTCAAATGACGTTGGGTGCAGATTCCAACGGCGACGGCATTGCTGATTTCCACGGCTCGATTCCCGTATCAGTGGTTACGGATGCGGTGAAATTAAACGGCACGTTGATTTTGGACACGAAAGACGATTACGACTTGTTCAAAACGGCGCTTGATGGCATTAAAGTAGGCGTGACGGTTGCGCACGACGTAAACGACGAAGCCGATCCTTACCAATTGCCCAACGACTAATCGTAATTTTATACATAAACAAACCACTCGTATTATCCCGTGATTTTTTCATGGGATAATACCGTCTTTAAAGAAATATGACGGATTTTGAAAAATACGTCCTTGTGCTTTGTGTCATCGTTATGGCGATTTTCGTCATACTGTTTTCGGTATTCTTGGGATATATCGTAAAACTGTTGATACAAGTCATTCGCCTTGGCGGAGAGGACAAGAAAATTTTAAAAGAAGCGAAAACGCTTAAAAAACGCAAAGAGAAAAAGCGCGGCGTATGCGGGAAAATCCTTTCCGCATTCGTTTGCTTGCTCCTTTGCGGCGTTTTTGCGTTCACCGTCTATTTGAACGTAACCGAGCTGGATAAGACGAACGGGCATTTGTCTTGGAAAGTGGTAAAGAGTGGTTCTATGTCCTATAAAGCGCCCGAAAACAAGTATCTTGTGGAAAACGGTTTGGACGATCAAATTCAAACGTTCGATTTAATCGTAACGGAAAAACTGCCCGACGAGTTTGATTTGAAATTGTACGATATCGTCGTTTACGAAGTGGACGGGGATATGATTATACACCGTATCGTAAAAATAGAAGAACCCAACGAAAAGCACCCCGATAAGCGGTACTTCTTGTTGCAAGGCGACGCGGTGAAAAATCCCGACCAGTTTCCCGTATATTACAGTCAAATGCGTGGTATTTATCGCGGTAAACGCGTGCCGTTCGTGGGTAGTTTTATTACCTTTATGCAATCGCCCGCAGGATATCTTTGCATGATTTTGATTTTGTTTGCCTTTATCGCAACGCCGATTATGGAAAAGAAAATCGATAAGGAAATGCAAAAGCGGCTTGCGCTTTTGGAAAAGGAAAAGTCGTGCGGGGCTGGGGCAAACGGACAAGCGGGAAAACAACCGCAGGTGTACGCGGCGTATATGCCCGCCTATTATTTCGCAGGATATTACGTTATGCCAACGGTGGCGCAACAACCGCAACGGCAAAACAACGAACAAAAGAAAAAGAAGAAAAAGTAATGCAGTACAGCGGGGAATCTTCGTCCCCAAATAATATAATCTTACCACAATTATGCATTAACCAAAAAGGAGGGCAATTACATATGAAATTGAGAACAAAATTGCTCTCTTTGATTTGCGTAGGTACGCTTATAGCATCGTGCGTAGGTGTATGCGCTACGTGGGATTATGCGGAAGAAGATACGCCGGCAATTGGTGGAGAAATAGAAGGTTCGCTGGGCGAGTTTAAGTGGGATACCGCGGAAATTTTGCCGTCGGGGGTGGCGACCCAAAACCATATCCATTTGATCAACGAAATTGTAGAAGATTTAAACGAAGAGGGGTCGCAGTTAAATACGCAAATCGACAACCGTTTAAATCGAAAACGCGACGAATTCGGTAGCATGGATCTTTGGATGGAAAATAGAATGGAGCAGTTGTTCGGGCTGGATACGACGGGACTTTCGTTTTTGTTGCATTATCCCGAGGACGAACCGAATACGCGGTATTTGTACACGACGAATATCGACATGGGCTCGAGTGGCGTTTTGTGGGGGAGCGGCACGTTTAATATCCCCGAGGGCGAGTATATATATCAAGTATTCCAAACGCGTTTGGAGCTTATTACGGATGAAAGTGGAAATCAGTTGTGGACACCCGTGGAAACCAAGCTTGGGTATGCGGAATCCGCCGAATATCCCAACACGTATGCGGGTACTTGGTTGAGTTCTACGCCTTCGTTTGACCCCGAATCGTTTGTCGCGGAAAAACGCGGTACGACGCGCAACACGGCGATTTATTCGTTTGTTGGACAATCGAGCGTTATATACACGACAAACGCTACCGACGTGATTTGGTACAAGGTTAAACACGGGGCGACGGGAACGCGGACGGTGCTTACGTACGATACGAGCTGTACGATTAAAGTATATGACAAAAACGGAAAAGAAATTACGAACGTGACGACGAGCAACGTAGACGCTAACGGCAAGGCGTGCGTGTCCGTTTCGTGGCGCGCTACGGCGAGTACGCAATATTATTTCACCTTAACGGGAAATACGGCAATCGATTTCAAAATCAGCTAACAAAAAAACAGGCGCACAGGCCTGTTTTTTAATGTGTAATTATGGTAAATTATCTTATATAAACGGTTTTCGTTTTTGTAGATAACGCGCGATAAGGGATAAATCGCTTTTCGTGCGCTCGTTTAAGACGCGGAAATCGTTCACCGCAAGCGGTTCTTCAAAACGCGTGCCGTCCGCCGCGGCAAATTCCGCGTATAACGGTCTGCCCATGCCTGTATACGAGTAGGTGAGCGTGCCCATACTACCGTTTGGAAGTCCGTTCTTTTCATGTCGGTCGTTGACGAGCATGATTAAATCGAATTCTTCCGCTAATTTGTTGTCGTTGTACTTTGTTTTTTCCATTTTTGATACCCCCTTGTTTTTCACGAGCGCATATTATATCATTGATTTTCCGTTTGTCAATAGGGTACTGCCACTTTTTTTAATGAATTGCAAAAAATTTTGTATGAATTGAAATTTTCAATTTCATGACCTTTGGTCAATTCATTTACGCGTGGTAGCGGCGCGTAAACATACTTTGCGCAAAAATTTTCCAAATTATCAAATTTTTTTCAAAAAAACTGTTTACAAGCGACTTTTTTTATGGTATAATGTATTTGGTGGAGAAAGGGGCTTTTTACTTTCTCGGCTATAACAACGTTAAAAAATAATTATATTTTAAGGAGTTTTACTATGACTAATAACAAGAAAGTGCTTCAATTCGTAGCGGACTGTCAGGCGTTTGCAACCCCCGACAAAGTGGTATGGATCGACGGTAGCGACGCGCAAAGAGATCAGCTTCGTGAAGAAGCTTGTGCTACGGGCGAGATGATTAAGCTCAACCAAGAGCTTTTGCCCGATTGCTACTACCACAGAACGGCGGAAAACGACGTTGCCCGCGTAGAAGACAGAACGTTTATCTGCTGCGAGAACGAAGAAGACGCGCTTCCCCATTCCATCGTTAAATGGAAAGCGCCCAAAGAAGCGTATGCAATGGTAAACGAAATTGCAAAAGGCGCGTATAAAGGCAGAACTATGTACGTTATTCCCTATTCCATGGGCGTTGTCGGTTCTCCCTTCTCCAAAATCGGTATTGAAATCACCGACTCTATCTACGTCGTTTTGAACATGATGATCATGACCAGAGTTGGTAAAATGTGCCTTGACCAACTTGGCGTTGACGGCGATTTCGTTAAAGGTTTCCACGCAAAGTGCGACGTTGACCCCGAAAAGAGATATATCATGCACTTCCCCGAAGACAACACCATTATTTCCGTGAACTCTGCTTACGGTGGTAACGTGCTTTTGGGTAAAAAGTGTTTCGCGCTCCGTATCGCTACCAACCTCGGTAAGAAAGAGGGCTGGATGGCTGAACACATGCTTATCCTTGGCGTGAAACGTCCCCAAGATAAGGAAATGAAATACGTTGCGGCTGCGTTCCCTTCCGCTTGCGGTAAAACCAACCTTGCAATGCTCATTCCTCCCAAGCAATACCTTGACGCTGGCTATGAAGTACAATGCGTAGGCGACGATATCGCTTGGATTCGCGTTGGCGAAGACGGCAGACTTTGGGCTTGTAACCCCGAAAACGGTTTCTTCGGCGTTGCGCCCGGAACCAACGAAAAATCTAACCCCAACGCTTTGGCTTCCACCAAGCAGGGTACGATTTTCACCAACGTTGCTATCAACCCCGCTGACAACACCGTTTGGTGGGAAAAGCTCACCAAGGAAGCGCCGGCTAACCTTATCGACTGGACGGGTAAGCCTTGGACGCCCGATTGCGGCAGAAACGCGGCACACCCGAACTCCCGTTTCACGGCTCCCGCTATCAACTGCCCTTGCATTTCGCCTGAATTCAATTCCAAGGCAGGCGTGCCTTTGTCCGCGATTATCTTCGGCGGCAGAAGAGCAACCACGACTCCGCTCGTATATCAATCCAGAGATTGGAACCACGGTACGTTCGTAGGTACGATTATGTCCTCCGAAACGACGGCTGCGGCTACGGGTGCAGTAGGTGTGCTCCGTCACGACCCGATGGCTATGAAACCGTTCATGGGCTACTCGGTTGATAAGTATTTCCAACACTGGATCGACATGGGCGCGAAAGTGGAAGAAAGCAAACAACCCAAGATCTTCAACGTAAACTGGTTCCGTCAAGACGAAAACGGCAACTTCATGTGGCCTGGTTTCGGCGACAACATGCGCGTTCTCGACTGGATTTTGGATCGTTGCGAAGGTGCGGTTGATGCGCGCGAAACGGCGATCGGTTATCTTCCTTACGCGAAAGATATCAATATCGAAAACTGCGATATCGATGCGGCTACGCTTGACAAGCTTCTCTACGTTGACAAAGAACGTTGGGCTGCAGAAGCGAAAGAAATCGAAAACTACTATGCTGAAAACTTCGGCGACAAGATGCCCAAGGAAATCGTGGCGAACCTTGAAATCCTTAAAGAAAACTGCGCAAAATAAGTTTTGCGAATATAAAAAAACCGCTTGCCACGCAAGCGGTTTTTTTCGTTTAAAGGTATTCTTTCCAAACCTTTTCAAATTTTTCTTCCATATCCAGCATGTCGTTGAGCAGCTGGATAATCTCGTCGTCGCCCTCAACGGACAACTCGCTTTTCGTTTTTCTAAGCGCCGTAATCCCCATCACCGTGCCTTGTAGCATCATGTCCGCGATATGCGCGCGGGAGTTGTCGGTGAGCGCGCTCATCTTGATAGAACCCCACATCATGGCTTTTTTCATAAAATTGGGTTCTTTGAGCTCAATGCTCTTGTCCTTGGCAAGGATTGCCGCGCGGGCGCAAATTTGTTCATAGCTTTCGTGCTGAGAAGCCAGCTCCGCTTTTACTTCTTCGTCTTCAACGAGCGGCGTAATATCCGCAATCGATTGTAAAGCGAGCTGGGCGTTGCGATACACTTCCGCAAGCGCTTCTTCCGTTTGTTTGCGTGTTTGTTGTTCCATGTTCACGTTCTCCTTTTTATTCAGTTTTTGCGCGCGTAAGGGGTTTTATACGCAGACTGGAATTTTTTCAAAAAATTGTATATTTTTTTGCAAAAACGCTTGACGAATACTTTCCAAATATGGTATAGTAATAGTCGAGCCGATAGAAACGGGCTTTTTTAAGTCGTTTTTATTAGCCTGACAAGAGTTGAGCCGCAATAAGCCCGAAAGGCGTCTTTTTGTCGATTTTCGCCCACCGCGTTCTTGCCGTATGTTCAATACGCCTGCACCCACGCTGAACAAAAATCGCCTAAAAATACGATCTTTGGGGTGCAAAGCAGTTTTAACGAGCAAAAAGGCGTTTAGACAAGGAAATCGAACGCAATCATACACGCGTATTATAAGCGAGATTGACGTAGTATCAACGGCTTTTTACCGTTAAAACCTTGTTGGGTTCAACTCTTGTCAGGCTAGAAAAGTGCGCCTGAGAAATTTCTTCGAGACTGGAAAGAGGAGGTAAAAAACTTATGTACGCTATCATCGATAACGGAAACAAGCAATACAAAGTGGCGGAAGGCGACGTTGTACGCGTAGAAAAACTCGCGGCAAACGAAGGCGATACGGTTGCTTTTAAAGTGCTTATGGTTTCCGATGAAAACGGTATCAAGACGGGTGCGGAAGTTGCAAACGCTAAGGTTACCGCTACGGTCGTTAAGCAAGACAAGGCGAAGAAAATCATCGTCTTTAAGTATAAAGCGAAGAAGAACGAACGTAAGAAGCAGGGTCATAGACAACCCTTCACCGCAGTAAAAGTTGAAAAAATCGAACTTTAATTGCACACCGCCCGTAGGGCAAACAAAATTTTGAATTAAGGAGAAATAAAAATGATTTTCATCAGTTTATTCGCTCATAAGAAAGGTACGGGTTCTTCCCACAACGGTAGAGATAGCGAAGCGAAAAGACTTGGCACGAAGCGTAGCGACGGTCAGTCGGTGCTTGCGGGTAACATTCTCGTTCGTCAAAGAGGCACGAAGATCCACCCCGGCACGAACGTTGGTATCGGCAAAGACGATACGCTTTTCGCGCTCGTTGACGGTGTCGTACGTTATGAGAGATGGGGTAAGGATAAGAAAAAAGCAAGCGTTTACCCCGTAGCAGACGCGCAATAATCAAAAAACGCAAATAAAAAATCCGTTGCATACCGCAACGGATTTTTTGTTACGTGGTTATTCCGCAAGGATAAGGTGTCCTTTTAACAAAAGATAGATGAAGTCTATCAATCCCAAGAACCAACCCCAACCGACGACGACGAACAATACGAATACGACGATGTGTTCTACCGATTTCGTTCTGAGCATAACGGATAAACGAACCAAAACCTCGCAAACCCAACCCACGATCGGCAACAACAAAAGAATCGCTTTGATGAGCGTCGTTTGACTGTTAAACCATTTATCGAATTGCATAGAAAAAACCTCCTTTTTATTTTTCAATATTATTATACTATGCCAAAAAACGATTGTCAAGTACTGAAAAATCGTTTTTGCAATTTTCACACGATTTACTTATTCATAAAATCGGGTTTGTTTTCATCGTCTTTGGGAAGATTTTTCATCGCAAGGCTTTGTTTGCATAAAAGTGATAACCCCAAGAACAGGAGCGTGAGCAATACGCAAAGTCCTGCGTAGCCCCAGCTTACGAGCGCGCCGACGATAAGCGTAGCCCCAGCGCAAAGGGCGGAAAGAATAATAAACGCGATTTGTAAAAATAAAAGCATAACGTTTTGCACCTTTTATATTATATATATTATTGTACACGCGCGCGTACGAAAAGTCAAGAAGAACGAAGAAAAAACGGTATTTTCGTCGAATAAAAAACTTTTTAAAAAAAGTTAAAAAAATTTTTAAAAACATTGAAAAAACAGTTGACAAAGGTAAAAGGTTTGTGGTATGATATACAAGCTGTCGCCGCGAGGGGATGGCAAAGCGAGGCTGAAGCC
>SVHY01000024.1 GCA_015055545.1 Clostridiales bacterium | reverse complement strand
TTGAAAGTATCCACGTTCCGCCTACGCTCATTTCGTTTGCGCTTGCACCTGCAAAAGCGAGCAAGCTCATAACCAACGTTTTGAAAGGCGGCGAAAAACTCTATCATATTCCCGTACCCAAGGACGAAAACGCAACGCCTGATTTCGACGCGCTCAAAGCAGTGTACGAAGAAGTGTATAAAAATATCGAAAACGGTAATATCTCGTTCGCGACGGTCGTGGAAAACGGCGGCGTTGGGGCGGCGGTTATCAAATCCGCGCTCGGCAATAGCGTAGGCGTAAACTTCACGATGAACGCCGACGAGTTGTACAGCGAAGGCTACGGCGATTTGGTTGTTTCGATTGCCGATACGACGAAGATTTGCAGCTGCGTTTGCATGAAAGAGGTGGGGTATGTATGCGGCGACGCGTTCGTTTGCGATAATGCGTGCGTAGCTGTGGAGGATGCGGCAAAGGCGTATATCTCGCCGCTTGAAAGCGTGTTTGCTACCACTGCTCCCGCAGACGGTCATGCGGAAAATTGCGATTATACGTCGGGGGCGAAGTATACGAATATAGCTACCAAAACGGCGAAACCCAAAGTGTTTATCCCCGTGTTCCCCGGTACGAACTGCGAACTGGATACGGCTCGCAAGTTTATTCTTGCTGGCGCGGACGTGCAAACGGTCGTCGTTCGCAACCGCACGGCACAAGATATTGAAGAAAGCGTAGAAGAAATCGTAAAAGCGATTAAAAACGCGAATATCGTCGCGTTCCCCGGTGGTTTTAGCGGCGGCGACGAACCGGACGGCAGCGGTAAATTTATCGCGACCACGTTCCGTAATCCGTATATCGCGGAACAGCTCGAAGAACTGTTGAACAACCGCGACGGCTTGGCGCTCGGTATTTGCAACGGCTTCCAAGCGCTCATTAAGCTTGGGCTTGTGCCTTACGGACACGTAACGGAGATGACGGCAGATTCTCCCACGCTCACCTTTAATAACATTTCCCGTCACGTATCGACGGTGGTGGACGTGCGCGTAGCGTCTACGCTCTCGCCTTGGCTTTCGGCTTGTAAAGTGGGCGAAGTCTACAAAGTGCCCGTATCCCATGGCGAAGGGAAGATCGTTGCGCCGATTGCAGCTTTGGAAGAAATGAAAAAGAACGGTCAAATCGCGACGCAATACGCCGATTTAAGCGGCAAGCCGACTATGCTTTCGCCGTTCAACCCCAACGGATCGACTTGGGCGATTGAAGGTATCACGTCGCCTGACGGTAGAGTGTTTGGTAAAATGGGCCACAGCGAACGTACGGGCGACAACCTGTACAAGAATATCGAAGGCGATTTCGATATGAAACTGTTTGAAAGCGGTGTAAAATATTTTAAATAATATTCCAAATAATAAGTTATGATAGAATATCTTCAACTTGTAGGAGCTACGCTTTGTAGCGCGCTTCTGCATACGGTCGGCGCATTTTACAACCGCAAAGCGCATGGGAAAAAGAATACAAACGCTTTATATAATATGATATACGGCGTAGCGGTCTTTCTCGGCTGGTCTGTCTTATTTATAACCGACTATTCTTTCGACGTAAAAGTATTACCGTATTCTTTGGCGTTCGGCATCTTTTACGTATTGGCGAATTGGGGTTTGATAAGTGCGTTGAAAACGGGCTCTGCTTTGCTAACTTCCTTGCTTTGCCATTTGTCTTTAATCGCGGTTAGTATATGGGGGTTCTTATTTTGGGACGAACCATTTACGGCGCTCGTGGCAATCGGATTAGCTTTGGTGGCGGTTGCAATTTTTCTGTGTTTGTATACGGGAAAACCGGATAAAACCGTGCAAAAAACGAAATTTTCTTGGAAATGGCTCGTTTACGTAGCGTTGGCGTTTTTCGGGAATGCAGGCTGTACGATCGTGCAACGTCAACAACAGCGCGTTTTTTCCTATCAACACGGGAATATGCTCATGTTTTTCGCAACGCTTTGCAGCGCGCTCGTGTTCGTTGCAATGTGGTTGAAAACGGATAAACAAGATACGCGGATATTGATAAAAAGCAGCGGTTATTTGCCCGCGGTTGCAGGGATTGCGAATATCGCTATGAACCTGCTCGTGATATTGCTTGCAGGCGCGTCGCTGTCGGCAAGTTTGGTATTTCCTGCAATGTCCGTGGGTGCGCTGGCGCTGACAACGCTCTTTTCGGTGGTTGCCTTAAAAGAACGTTTGCACTGGTGGCAATGGCTTGGTATCGTCTTGGGCGCGGTTGCGATCGTGGCGTTATCGGTATAAAGTAATTTGACAAATAATATATAGGGGGGCTACGACGATGATTGATATGCATACACACATACTGCCGCAAATCGACGACGGAGCAAAGGACGTTGAAAAAGCAAAAGAGCTTTTGCTTTTAGAAGAAGCGCAAGGCGTGAGCGAAATCGTTTTTACGCCCCACTATTACGGTCAAAAACGTTCCTTAGAACAGTTTTTGCAGCAGCGTGATAAGGCAGCCAAGGCTCTTGAAGCGCATATCTTGCCAACGCTGAAATACAGGCTTGGGGCGGAAGTGCATATCACGGGTGTGAACGATCCGTCCGACGAGAAATTGTGTACGCTGGCAATCGACGGCACGCGTTACGTATTGATGGAACTTCCGTTTACAGGGCGGTGGAACAAGAGCTTGTTTGCGCGGATCGAATCGTTTATTGCGGATACGGGATATTTTCCGATTATTGCGCACGCCGAACGCTACGAACGGTTTAGAAACAATCCGTTGCTTATCAACGAGCTGGTTAAAAAGGGTTGCTTAATCCAACTCAACACGCACGCGTTTTTGCGAAAACGTACGCAACGTTTTGCTTTTGCGTTGTTAAAGCACGGTTTAGTGCATTGCTTGGGGACGGATACACACGATACGGAAAACCGCGCGCCCGATTATTTGGCGGCGAAATCAACGATTATCGACGCGGGGTATCAACAGGCTTGGGAAGCAATACAGCTGAACATGCGCCGCGTATTAAACGGCGAAGTTGTGCGCGTACGCTATACACCGTTACATAAATTCCTGCGCTGGTATTTTTAACGGCGCAAGCGTGCAAAATAGGCAAAAGGAGAAGTGTTTACTTCTTTGCAAATAAATTAAAATAGGAGAAAAATAAAATGGCTAAAATTACTGCGGATACTTTGATTGCAGAATGTTTGCAACTCAACCCCAACGCGCCTGAAATTTTGCTGGCGGCGGGTATGCATTGTTTCGGTTGTGCAATGGCGCACGGCGAAACGGTGGCTGAGGCGGTTGCCGTACACGGCGAAGACCTTGATGCGTTGCTTGCAAAGCTCAACGAAGGTTTGGAAGACTAATCAAAAGGAAAAGACGGGGTATTATTTCCCGTCTTTTTTCATGTAAATAAATCGTTCAAACCATTGCTTTTGTGAAAAGATTGTGATATAATATAAATAATAAAATTATTTAGGGGGTATTTCTACAAATGAAAAACACAAACTTAATCTACGGCGTGAAAGATAAGCCCGGGCTTTGGAAAACGTTGGTTTTCGCGTTCCAACAAGTTCTTGCTATCCTTGCCGCAACTATCGTCGTTCCCGTTATTATTAATGGTAATACGGGCTCGGACATGTCGCAATCGGCGGCTCTCGTCGGTGCGGGCTTGGGTACTTTGGTATACTTGCTGTTCACCAAATTCAAAAGCCCCGTGTTTTTAGGCTCGTCTTTTGCGTTTATCGGTTCTATGTGCGCGGCGTTCGGTGGCGCAGGTGCGTATATGAGCCTTGGCTATTTGGGCTTGATTCTCGGTGCGGTGTTTGCGGGCTTGGTGTACGTTATTATCGCGCTCGTAGTTAAATTCGCTGGCGTAGCTTGGATAGACAAGATTATGCCCGCATCCGTTATCGGCCCTACGGTTGCCGTAATCGGTTTATCGCTTGCAGGTAATGCGGTCGGCGATATGCTCAAAGGTACGGTGTACGACACGGTAAACAACGTATATGTTATGAATGCAATGGGCGTAATCGCTTTGCTTTGCGCGCTCGTTACTTTAGCAACGATTATTATATGTTCGGTATACGGCAAAAAAATGCTGAAAATGATCCCGTTCATTATCGGTATCCTTGCCGGATATTTGGTAGCAACGCTCTTCACCGTCATCGGTGAAGTAGCGGACAAACCCGAACTGATTATCGTCAACTTCCGTCTGTTTAAAGACATGGCTTGGCTGCCCGAATTTACGTTCGTAGAAGCGTTTAAGGGTATCGGCGACGTAACCGATTTCAAATGGGGCGCGTTTATCGCAACCATCATCGTTGCGTACGTTCCCGTAGCGTTCGTAGTTTTCGCAGAACACCTTGCCGACCACAAGAACATTTCTTCTATTATCGGCGAAGATTTGACCAAAGACCCCGGCTTGCATAGAACGTTGCTTGGCGACGGCGTAGGCTCTATGGTCGGTGCGTTCTTCGGCGGTTGCCCGAATACGACGTACGGCGAATCGGTCGGTTGCGTAGCTATTTCCAGAAACGCGTCCGTAGTAACCATTTTCACGGCAGCGATTATCTGTATCGTTTCCGCGTTCGTAGCTCCGTTCGTTACCTTCCTTGCAACGATTCCGTCCTGCGTAATGGGCGGCGTATGTATGGCTTTGTACGGCTTTATCGCGGTATCGGGCTTGAAGATGATCCAAAAAGTGGATTTGAACGAAAACGCGAACTTGTTCACGGTGGCGGTCGTTTTGATTGCAGGTATCGGCGGTATGGCGATTAAGATTAAGGCGGTTACGCTTACGGCGGTTGCTTGCGCGCTCATTCTCGGTATCTGTGTAAACCTTTTGACGTCCAAAGCCGCGAAGAAAACGGAAACGCCCGCTGAAAACGTGGCAACGAACGACGAAGAAACCAACGAATAAGAGAAAGGAAGAAAGTTATGGAAAAATATAAAAACGTTTACGTTTTAAACCATCCGCTCATTCGGCATAAGCTTGCTATTATCAGAAATAAGGACACGGACACGAAACAATTCCGCGACGTCGTGAAAGAACTCGCTACGCTTATGGCGTACGAGAGCTTTAAAGACGTACCCACGCAAGAGATTACGGTGGAAACGCCGCTTGAAATTACCACGCAAACGGTAGTAAAAGAAAACTCGATTGCGATCGTACCCATCTTACGCGCGGGCTTGGGTATGGTGGACGGGATTTTATCCTTGTTCCCCGCGGCAAAAGTAGGTCATATCGGCTTATATCGCGACGAAGAAACTTTAGAGCCGCAGGAATATTATTGCAAACTTCCTTCAAAAATCGAAGAAAAAGTCGTCATGGTCGTAGATCCGATGCTGGCAACGGGCGGTAGCGCGTGCGACGCAATCCAAATGCTGAAAAAGCGTGGCTGTAAGAGAATAAAACTCATGTCGATTATCGCCGCCCCCGAGGGCGTGGATAAAGTAGCCAAAACGCACCCCGACGTGGAAATATTCGTATCAACGCTGGATAGATGCTTAAACGAGCACGGCTATATCCTGCCCGGGCTCGGCGATGCCGGCGATAGAATTTTTGGCACGAAATAATGGAATGAAAGAAAGAGAAAGGACGGGCATATGCGCTCGTCCTTTCCAACACGTTTGGGAAGAAAAATATTAACAAATTTTTATCTAACGCGTAAAAATAGTTGATATTCGTCTTGAAATGTGCTATACTACATAGGCAATTAGAAATTTGGATTGTCGATCAAGTGCTTTAATTTCATATTCATATAATGGTATCATGGGTTCGGAAAATGCTTGCATTTTCTTTGAGCGAAGCGAAAGCCCCCGTACGGTACGGGACGACAATTGAATATATGGCTCGTTGGTCAAGCGGTTAAGACACCACCCTCTCACGGTGGTATCATGGGTTCGAGTCCCGTACGAGTCACCACAGCAAAAAAGACAGGAAAAAATCCTGTCTTTTTTGCTGTATGCGCCCGTACGAGAACAATTATTCCAAATCTAAATTATCAGCTAAAAAAGAAATATCGTCAATAAATTCGCTTGGTGTGATATCAAGCCCATAAGCAAGAAGTATAATTGTTTTTAATGAAATACCTTTCGTTCTTTTTTGCATAATGCTTTTAATAGTTGGAAATGGTACGCCACTTAATTGAGAAAGCCTATATTGCGTTAGATTTTTTTCGCCCATAAATTTGCATAATCGTTCCACTACAACGTCGTTAAGCGTTTTCATTTTGATTTTTCCCCTAAAAACTCTTATATATCTATTGTACGATAAAAAATAATTAGGATGATGTATCATTCTTTTGGTTGACTCATCATCCTAATTTTGTTATAATAAAAATATAAATCATGTTAAGGAGAATATTATGACTATAATAAAACAACCTCGAGAATTTATTGAGAGCTTACATCTTAGCTGTTTCTTTTTTGATGACTGTTCCCGAGATACGGGGATTTGTTCGCGTGATGATTGTAGTCATGACGGCGACGGAAAATGCTCGTGGGATGATTCGGGACCTGATTGCCGACATGATACGTGTAGTTGGGATGATGGGGCTTGTCGTAGAGATGCAGCCAACCAAAGTCCAATTGATTAAATATAAAAATGAAAAAATCGAAATATAATTACTTTATTTCGCAAGGGGATGTTTATTATATTTATAACGGTTTTTCGGGTGCTTGTGTTGCCTTATCAGCGGAAGAATATAACGAATTTCAACTTTTGAAATACAGCGAAAAAAATGAGCAAGAGTTTTTGCGTTTGGGATTAATTTTACCTGATAATGTTGATGAAACAAAACGTTATCTTGCTATGCTTGAAACTGAAAATATTCATTCGACGAGACGTTTTTATCGAATATTAACAACGACAGATTGTAATGCGCGATGTTATTATTGTTATGAAAAAGGTATTCCCGTTCAATCAATGGATGATAAAAAGGCTAAGGATGTCGCTGATTTTATTATCAGGCGGCAACGTGGAAATAAAAAACTGTTTATTCAATTTTTTGGTGGCGAGCCTTTATGTAATATACGGGCAATCGATATCATTTCAGAACAGCTTCACAACATTGGATTATCATTCTTGTCTTCCATGACGACAAACGGTTTTTTGATTAACCATAACATAGCAAAAAAAGCTAAAAATAATTGGAACGTACAAAGAGTTCAAATTACACTTGACGGAACAAAAAACGTATACGAAAAAATTAAGGGGATTGATAGCCCTAATGCGTTTGAACGTGTTATAGAAAATATTCATTCTCTATCTTCCGTTGGGATTAAAGTGAGTATTCGTTTAAATTATTCGGAAAGGACAAAAAACGATATCCTTGCCTTAATTGACTTTTTGTCGACTGAATATGAAAACGATAAGAATATCAGCGTATATACGTATCGATTGTTCGACGACAAAAAAAGTATTGCTACAGACGAAGAGATTTATACTTGCTTAGCAAGAAATGGATTTTTACGTGAAAAAGATAAGGAGTTTCCCGATTTGGTTTTAAATCCATGCATGGCGAGGCGGGCAGATAGTTTAGTAATATTACCCAACGGGGATTTAGCAAAATGCAGTCGTGGATTACAACTTAAAAACGGTATAATAGGGAGTATCTATCAAAAAGAGGAATTGTTAAATGGTTGGGAAGAATTAAATCCCGTTTGCATAAAATGCAAGCATTTACCACTTTGTGGTGGTGGCTGTAAGTGTGAGGAGTTTATGCAAAAAACATTTTGTTCAATAAACGAAAAAGAAATTAATGGAAAAATTTTAAATTTAATTAATACAAAGGAGAAAAATTCATGAGAAAAATTTTGGCGTTAGTATTAGGATTAGTATCTGCTTTTTTATTAATAGCTTGCGAGAAAAGTGTATCAAATGATACGCCCCAAAAAGAAAACTCGGTAGAGAATATTGTTGCGGTTAATTCGAGTAGATATGAAGTAAAACCTGTGGAAGAAATGGACGACAATCAATATGAATTAAAAACCGCATTTCGTGATAATCAATATAATTACTATATGTATTATCTAGGACGAATAGAAAGAGTTCCTTTACAAGAAGCAATTGGTGGTACGGCAGAATATACTGGGGGTGAGTATACTAGGAAACTTACAACATCTATAACAACAAAAGAAACGATAGAAACATGTACCATAAATGCTACAGAAGAATGTACGTCATGGTCGGATACTAAGGAATTTGGCGGGGAGTTCACTATAGGTAAAAAGGATAAGTGTGCACTAACAATTAAAGCGGGTTATTCATCCACTTGGGGTGGAAGTCAAAAAGTTTCTTGGGAAGATAGTTTCGCTAAGGCAGAAGAATATTCTAAAACAGAATCGGTGGAAATAACCGTGAATTTTAACGATAATTACAAATTAGGCTTTTATCGTTACATTTTAATGGGTGATATAGATGTTTTTGCGACGATAATATACGATACCATAGAGAAAGAATATTATAGTGAAAATATTTGTTCGGTGGCGACACAATATTATACGTTGGATTATAGTCCAACCTCAGTTTTTTCGAGTACAACTTTGGATTTGCTGACTTTTACACCACCGCCATTAGAAGAGTTGACAACGCCCGAAATAAACTACGGTATATCTATTTATTTGATGGATGGTAATATAGAATATAATAAAATAGATAGTATACACAATTGCGATGTAATATTGCCAATTCCTGAAAAAGAGGGGTATCAGTTTGCTGGTTGGTATGATGAAAACGGGAATAAATATGAGGAATCTATTAAAGTAGAAGCTTTGGACATTATTTTAAATGCAAACTGGGAGAGGGCAACGGTCGAATATATAAATGAAGAAAAACGTGTTATTTATGATGATGGCTTTTATGGCTTAAAACAACAAGTGTTTGATAAATTGGATTTATCTAAACTTTCTCTTTATTTTAGTGAAGAGTATACATTTACTTTCTCTTTTGAGGTGACTATTTCGGAACAAAACGATGGATACCAGCAAATATTCTTATATCAACTTATGCAAGAGTGCGATTTTGGTTCATTGGGAAGATATGAAGAAATAGCATCACATCAGAAAGCTGAGGAGCTAGGCTTAATAGGAGAAAAGGAACTCACGCATAATGCGGGGGCAGTGTCTACAACACCACATACATATTCCTTTGAGTTTGGGTGTTCTGGGAAGTTATGCAAGGAAAGTATGTATATTCGCTACGATGCCGCTGGGAAAGATGAAGATAATTGGTATTGCCATAATATTAAGGTTACAGTTTCAGTAAAAGAAAAAGAATGATTAAACAAAATTACGGGTGCGGAAGATTTCCGCGCCCGCGTAATTTTATTGAAAAAACTTTTATTTATTCCCGTTTGAATAATTGAAAAAAACGGATAGATATGGTATACTTAAATTATAAAACAAAAAGGGGCGATAGTACGATGGATAAAATTTGTACGCAAGAAGAACTCAACCGCAAAATTAAAAGAGTGGTTATCACCCAAGAAGAAATCGCGGCGGCGATTGAAAAAGCAGGGAAACAAATTAGTGAACAATACGACGGTAAACCCATACTGCTCGTTAGTATTTTAAAAGGCGCGTTCGTGTTCATGGCGGATTTGTGCCGTGCCATTAGCGCGCCGTGCGAAGTGGCGTTTATGTGCGCAAAGAGTTATTACGACGGTACGGAATCTTCGGGCGTTGTAAAAATTACGATGGATTTGGACCGCGATATCAGCGGTTATCACGTGATTATCGTGGAAGATATCGTAGACACGGGCAGAACGTTGAACGACGTCGTGCGGATTTTGAAGGGCAGAAACCCGCTTTCCGTAAGCGTGGTGACGCTCTTGGATAAGCCGTCGCGTCGGCTTGTTGATTTCAAAGCGGACGTGGCGCTGTTCACCATTCCCGATTTTTTCGTAATCGGTTACGGCTTGGATTGCGGTGAATATTTTAGAAATCTTCCGTATATAGCGGAATACAATCAAGAGGGATAGGGCATATTATAAATGGATATGGTAATACGTGAAAATATCCGATACGTCGGAGTGAACGATTATGAATTAGATCTGTTTGAGGGTCAATACGCCGCGCCGAACGGTATGGCGTATAATTCCTACGTGATTTTGGACGAGAAAATAGCCGTATTTGATACGGTGGATAAAGCGTTTGAAAAGCAGTGGCTTGATAATCTCGAACGGGAATTGAAGGGCAAAACGCCCGATTATTTAATCGTGCAGCACATGGAACCCGATCATTCGGCAAATATTTTGGCGTTCGTCAACCGTTATCCAAACGCGAAAATCGTTTCGTCGAATAAATCGTTCGTGATGATGAAAAACTATTTCGGTACGGATTTTGCGGATAGACAGCTCGTTGTTTCGGAAAACGATACGTTAGAGCTTGGCAAGCACGTATTACGGTTTTTCGCCGCGCCCATGGTGCATTGGCCGGAAGTAATCGTTACCTATGAAGAAACGGAAAAAATTCTATTCTCGGCGGACGCGTTCGGGAAGTTCGGCGCGACGGATACGGACGAGGACTGGGCTTGCGAGGCACGCAGATATTATTTCGGTATCGTCGGTAAATACGGCGTACAGGTACAAAACCTCTTGAAAAAGCTCGCGGGGCTTACAATCCGAACGATTTGTCCGTTACACGGCGTGGTGTTGTCTAAGAATTTGGAGTATTATCTCAATTTGTACGATACGTGGTCGCGATACGGCGTGGAAAGTGAAGGCGTATTTATCGCATATACTTCCGTATACGGCAACACGAAAAAAGCGGTGGAATTGCTTGCGGAAAAGTTAAAGGAGAACGGCTGTAAAAAAGTGGTGATCACCGATTTGGCGCGGTGCGATACGTCCGAGGCGTTGGAAGGCGCGTTCCGATACGGAAAAATCGTGCTTGCGACGACGACGTATAACGGCGAAATTTTCCCGTTCATGCGAGAGTTTATTCATCAGCTCGTCGAACACAATTTCCAAAACCGTACGGTTGGGTTTATCGAAAACGGGAGCTGGGCGCCTATGGCTGTAAAAGTCATGCGCGCTATGCTAGAAAAATGTAAAAATTTGCAATACGCGGAAACGGTTGTTAGAATTTTGTCGGCAATGACGGACGAAAACGAACGGCAAATTTCCGCGCTTGCCAAAGAACTTAATAAGGAGGACGGAATATGAGTAGATATGTTTGTAACGTATGCGGCTGGTCGTACGACGAAGAAGTGGGTATGCCCGATAACGGGATTCCCGCAGGGACGAAGTTTGAGGACTTGTCCGATGAATTCGTTTGCGAATTATGCGGTGTAGGTAAAGACGATTTTACGAAAGAAGATTGAAAACTACGCGGGCGAACAGCCCGCGTTTTTACTTGACTTTTTCATAACCTTTGCGGTACAATATATTTACTTGGATAGGAGATGAAAATATGAACTGGTTAAAAGATAAATACGTAGTTTTGTCGGGCGCAAGTGGCGGCATCGGCAGAGAAGTTTGTAAAATTTTCGTGCGCAAATACGGCGCGAACGTAATCGGTATCGGCAGAAACGAAAGCAAAATGCTCTCGTTAAAAGCCGAGCTTGGCGAAAAATTTTCCTATCGTTTATTCGACGTTTGCGAAAAAGAGAACTGGACGTCGTTTGCAAAGTGGTTGCAAGCGGAAAATATTTCGCCCGTATTGCTCTTGAATAACGCGGGAGCGTTTCCCACGTTTGCTAAAACGCTTGATACGCCCAGCCAAACGACGGAGCGGATTATGCGAAACAACTATTTTTCCATCGTGTACGCCGTAGAAGAAGTTGCACCGCTTTTGAAAGGCGAGGGCAAGATAAAGCCTGCAATCGTCAACGTAGCCTCGTCCGCCGCGCTTTGCACGGTGGCGGGAACGGGCGCGTATTCGGCGAGTAAGGCGGCGGTGAAATCGTACACCGAAGCTTTGCAAATGGAAGAAAAGGGGAAAATGTATATCGGTTTGATTTGCCCGGGTACGACGGCGACGGAACTGTTCGACGGCGACGAGAAAACGAAAAACAGCGCTTTGCAAAAAATTGCTATGCCCGTCGAGAAAATGGCGAAGAAAATCACGCGGAAAATTATCAAACGTAGAAAACGCGCGGCGCTTGGTTGGGATGCGAAAATCATGAGCGGTTTAACGCGAACGATGCCCACGAAAGGTTTATTCGTTGTGCGCGGCGTGTTGAAAATGTCTAAATCCAAAGTCTTTTCCGACGTGTTCAAAGACGAGCAAGGTGAATAATACTTATACGCGTATTTGCTTGACAATACGCGTTTTTTTATGTATAATATCGTGTAGAAATTTGTCGAAAAAGTGAGAAAACTATGTTGCAAATTATTCCCGTTGTTACGAAAAAACAACGTAAAGAATTCGTAGAATATCCCTTACGGTTATATAAAGGAAATCCCTATTTCGTACCGCCTTTGTACGGTGACGAAATGAAGATATTCACGGACAAAAATATCTATCATAAAACGTGCAAATCCGCCTTTTGGCTTGCCGTGAAAAACGGCGAAACGGTAGGGCGGATTCAAGGCATTATTCAAAACCAGTACAACGATATCCATAACGTGAAAAAAGCGCGGTTTACCCGTTTCGATTGCGAACGGGACGAGCAAACGGCAAAGGCGTTGTTTAACGCCGTCGAAACTTGGGCGAAAGAAAACGGCATGGACGAAGTCGTCGGGCCGCTTGGGTACAGTGATTTAGAACGCGAAGGCTTGCTTATCGAAGGCTTTGATTACCTTTCCACGTTTGAAGAACAATATAATTACGATTACTACGGCAATCTCGTAGAAAGAGCGGGGTACGTAAAGGACGTGGACTGGGTGGAACAGCGGTTGTTTGCTACGCCGCAGCAGGACGAGCGTTTGCATATGCTCGCCGAACGCGCTTTGACCAAAAGCAATTTGCACGTCGCGTCTACGAATATGTCCAAAAGCAAGTTTATCGACAAATACGCGAAAGGTATTTTCGAGTGTATCGACGAATGTTATAAAGAGTTGTACGGCGTCGTGCCGTTTACCGACGAAATGCGCAATCAAATGGTTTCGCAGTTCAAGCTTATTTTAAACCTTGATTATATTTTGGTCGTTTGCGACGAAAACGAAAAGGTGGTGGCGTTCGGGTTCTGTTTGCCTGCGATAGGTTGCGCGCTGCAAAAGAGCGGCGGTAAACTTACGCTCGGTTGTCTTTTCCGTTTAATGAAAACGATTAAGAATCCAAAGAGTATTGATTTGGCGCTTATTGGAATATTGCCGCAGTATAGAAAGTCTGGCTTGACCTCGTTGGTTTTGATACGGCTGGAAAAAATGTTAAAAACGGGCAGAGTAGAATATATGGAAACGAACCTGAATTTGGAATCCAACGTCAATATCCAAGCGACGTGGAAACATTTCAACCATATCCAACACAAACGCCGCCGTTCGTATATTAAACAACTGAAAGATGAGTAAAGAGATAGGCTATCGCGATTTTGCGATAGCCTAAGCGTTTATTTATCAAAGGTGTTGTCTAAAAACCGCCGCACGTCGTAGCTTTGGCGATAGATAAGATACGTAGTAATTTTCGGGGCGGTGAAATCCTTTAACTTCACTTCTTCCAAATCGCCGTTTTCCAGTTTGTCTTTGACGAGCTTATAAGGCAGGAAAGAATACCCAAGCCCGTTTTCCAGATACGGCAACAGTTTAGACGAGTTATCCACGTCCAAACGGAATACGTGGTTTTTGGGGAAGAGCGAACGGATAAACATACCCGCTTCGCTCAACGTTAAGTCGCACATAAGATAGGGGATTTTACAAAGCTGGGATTTGGTTACGCCCTCGGGGTATTCGTTTTTGCCCTTACCGCAAACGAGCGCAACTCTGTCCACGTCGAATATATCGCACGCATAGCCCTGCCGTTTTAAGGGTACGGCGGAGAACACCATATCGAGCATATTGTCTTGGAGCTGTTGTATCAAATCAAGCGAGTGCCCGAGCATAACCTTAATCGAGGTTACCGAATTGCCGTTTAAACATCTGTCAACGAGCGGTTTTACGTACACTTCGTAAGTAGCGTTAATCGCGCCGATATAGAATTTGCGGCTATGGGACGTGAGCGCGTTCATTTCTTCAATGGACGAATCCTGTAATTCCAAAATTCTTTCCGCGTAGCGTAAAAAGATTTCACCTGCTTCGGTGAGCGTAACCGTTTTAGAGCCTCGTGAAAACAGGCGTTTGCCTACTTCCTTTTCCAGTTCGCTGATACGGTTGGTAACGGTTGATTGCGCGATGAACAGCTGTTCCGCTGCAAGCGTGAAGTTCTTCACTTTCGATAAAAATATAAACGTCTTTAATTCTTCTGTATTCATAGAAAAAACTGATTGCCCCTATCGATATAATCTATTATTTCAATTATAACGCCTAATAGGATAAAAAGCAAGTAAAATACGGCTTTTGTGAAAAAAAAGATAAATTTTTTAAAAACGGGCGAAAATTCCGCGCTGAAGATTGACAAAACGGCACGGAAAATAGTATACTTGAAAGGAAGTTTATTTGGAGAGAGTGTTATGCAAGCGCAAACGTTGGAAGAAAAGGTGTTCAAAATCAAGGCGGAGCTTGCCGCGGGCAATCCGTTCGGGGAAAAAGTGGCGTTGGTTGCGGCGACGAAAATGCAAACGGCGGAAACGATCAACCGCGCGATTGCGGCGGGCGTGGACGTTGTTGCGGAAAACAAGCCGCAAGAGTTTCGGGATAAAAATCCGTTCGTTGCGCCGTGCACGCGACATTTCATCGGGCATTTGCAAACGAATAAAGTGAAATATCTAATCGGTAAAGTGGAATTATTCCATTCGGTGGATAGGGACGAGTTGGCTGCGGAGATTGCAAAACAGTCTTTAAAGAAAGATATCGTTTCGGATATTTTGGTGCAGGTAAATATCGGTCAGGAAAGCACGAAAGGCGGCTACGGGTACGAAACGGCTTTGGAAGCGGCAAACCGCTTAAACGCAACGGACGGTTTGCGGGTGCGCGGATTTATGGCTATGTTGCCTGAAAACGGCGACGAAGGATATTTGCGCGCTTTGGCGAAAAAGATGCGCGCGTTATACGAACGGGCAAAGCAAGACAACGCAGATATTTGTTATTTGTCTATGGGCATGAGCGGTGATTATAAGCTTTGCGTAGAAGAGGGGAGCAATATGGTTCGGCTTGGTTCTACCATATTCGGCGAAAGGCAATATTGAGATATGAGAAAAGACGGGCGTGAAAAAAAGAAAACGAATATTTGGCGACGGGTTGCAATCGTCGCGCTTTCGCTTGCGCTGTTCGTCGGCGCGGTGCTGGGCGTATTACAGCTTGGCGTCGTGTATTCTGAAAAGAGTTGGGAAAACTGGTATCCCGATTACGAAAAACGGGACATATCGGATATTTTGCAAAAAACTACGCTCACGGACGAGGATTACGAAATTTTATACGAGCAAACGGGTTTGACGAAAATAGGGGTAGACAGTACGCTTGCTCGATACGGGAAATCGCGGATTTTGAAGATACAGGATTTTTATTTTGAAGAGCACGAAATGAAAATCAATCATTTCAACCCGTTCACGTATTTAGAACAAATCGAGGATAAGGCGACGTTTTGCGCGGTGGAAGAAGGGGATATTATTATGTCGTCCACCACCTACGTTTCGTGGTTTCGGTACGGACATGCGGCGCTCGTCGTAGGGGAAGACGGTTCGACGGTGGAATCTACCTCGCCCGGCTCGGAAAGTGAGATTAATCATATCAACGCGTTTGCGCGGCTTGCGAACTTCGTCATTTTGCGTCCCAAAGTGGATAAGGAAACGAAAGCGCAGGTGGCGGCGTACGCGCGGGAAAAGCTCGTAGGCTTGCCCTATCGCATGACGACGGGGATTTTTACGAAGAAATACAAGGAAGATAAAGACCCGAAGTATACGCAATGTGCGCATATCGTTTGGACGGCGTATAAAAAATTCGGCGTAGATTTGGACTCTACGGGCGGGTTGGTCGTAAAACCGCAGGACATGTATTTATCCGACCAAGTGGAAATCGTGCAAATTTTCGGGTTCAACCCCGAAACGGTTTGGGAGAAAGACTGATATGGAAGTGTTAAAGCAGGATTATGCGCTCGTAACGGGTGCAACGGGCGGGCTTGGAAAAGCGTTCGTATTCGAGCTTGCCAAACGCGGTTACGCCTTGATATTGACGGGCAGGAGCGAGGAAAAACTTGCCGCCTTGCAAACGTCGTTGCTGGACAAATATTCGAAAACGCAAACGCATTATATCGCCGCCGATTTATGCGACGAAACGCAACGGGAACGGCTTATGCAAACGGTGATAGAGCGAAATTTGAAAATTTGTTTGCTCGTCAACGCGGCGGGGGCGGATATTCAAAAACCGTTTGCGGCGTATACGCAAGAAAAAATTACCTTTCAATGCCGCGCGAATTTTGAGGCGGCGGCGTCGCTGTGCCGCTTTGCCATAGAACGTAAGTCGGAGCGTTTGGAAATCGTCAATATATCCAGCGTTTCGGGAATTTATCCCATGCCGTATTTTGCAGTTTACAGCGCAACGAAAGGCGCGCTTACGTCCTTTTCCGTCGCTTTACGCGAAGAAATGAAAGGCAAGGGCGTGGCGGTTACGGCGGTATTGCCCGGAGCAATGCCCACGCGTGAGGATATCAAACAACAAATCCGCGGACAGGGTTTATGGGGACGGCTTGCAGCAAAATCTCCTGAATGGGTGGCGGCGTACGCGCTCAAAGCAGTAAGCAAAAATAAACGAAAAGTTATCCCCGGGGCGTGGAATAAGTGTATGCGCTTTTTCACGGCTTGGTTGCCGCAATCGTGGAAACTCAAATTTATCGCCAAACGTTGGTCAAAAATTTCCAAAGACGCCTTTTAATAGGCTCTTTTTTGTGAAAAAAACCAAAAGAAGCGTAAAAATCCTTGACAAAGCCTATATTATTTGGTATAATCGATGAAATTGATTTTAAAGCGGTTTTCAATCGAAAAAACGAAATAAAAAAACAGAAAGGAGAAAAGAGTATGATAGAATTAAATCCTTCAAGTAATTTATTGGAACAAGATCCGTATCAGTACGAGTTGCAGGACGTAGCCGAAGCGCAGTTGTTCCGCGATATTTATCCGTATCACGAAGTGCCTAAAACGCCGTTTAACCATCGTCGCGTGCCTATGAATATGCCCAAGGAGATATGGATAACGGATACGACGTTCCGTGACGGTCAGCAATCCCGCGCGCCGTATACGGCGAAACAAATCGTAGATATTTATAAACTGTTGTCCCGTTTGGGCGGCGAAAAGGGTATTATTCGCCAAAGTGAATTTTTCGTTTACACGAAAAAGGACAGAGAGGCGCTTGAACAATGCATGGCGCTTGGGTATAAATTCCCTGAAATTACGACGTGGATTCGCGCGAAGAAAGAAGATTTCGCGCTCGTACACGATATCGGGATTAAGGAAACGGGTATTTTGGTGAGCTGCTCCGATTACCATATTTTCAAGAAACTGAACATGACGAGAAAACAAGCGTACGACCATTATTTGGCTGTGGTAAGACAAGCGTTTGAAGCGGGTATTTCGCCGCGTTGTCATTTGGAAGATTTGACGCGTGCCGATTTCTACGGTTTCGTCGTTCCGTTCGTGAACGCGATTATCGAACTTTCACGCGAAGCGAAAATCCCCGTAAAAATCCGTATGTGCGACACGATGGGTTACGGCTTGCCGTTTGCGGGTACGGCGTTGCCTCGAAGCGTACCGGGAATCGTTTACGGCTTGAACCACTATTCCGACGTTACTTCTGAAATGCTCGAATGGCACGGTCATAACGATTTCTATATGGGCGTTGCAAACGCGGTTAGCGCGTGGCTGTACGGCGCGAGCGGCGTAAACTGTTCGTTACTTGGTATTGGCGAGAGAACGGGTAACGTGCCTACGGAGGCCATGGTTATGCAGTACGCGTCTATGCGCGGTACGTTGGACGGTATGGATACGACTGCGATTACGGATATTGCGGAATATTTCAAGAAAGAACTCAAATACGACGTTCCGCCTATGACGCCGTTCGTAGGTAGCGCGTTCAATCTTACCCGCGCGGGCGTTCACGCCGACGGTATGATGAAAGACGCGGAAATTTATAATATTTTCGATACGGAAAAGATTTTGAAACGTCCCGCGGAGGTTTCCATTTCTAATACGTCGGGACTTGCGGGGATTGCGTACTGGATTAATAAGCATTATCAATTACCGTCCGAAAAAGCCGTTACCAAACAGGACAAGATTGTGCAGGAAATGAAACGTGAAATAGACGAACTGTACGCCGACGGTAGAACGACGGTTATGGGCGAAGACGAATTGCAAAGCCTGTACGGCAAGTATTGCAACGAAATGAAATAAATCCCTGATTGTAAGGAGTTATTATGGGTTATACAATAGCGCAAAAAATTATCAAAAACCATCTTGTTTGCGGCGAGATGAAAGCGGGCGAAGAGATCGGTTTAAAAATCGATCAAACGCTCACGCAAGACGCCACGGGTACGATGGCGTATTTGCAATTTGAAGCCATGGGAATCGATAGAGTAAAGACGGAACTTTCCGTTGCGTATATCGACCACAACACCCTTCAAGCTGGCTTTGAAAACGCGGACGACCACCGCTATATCCAAACGGTTGCAAAGAAACACGGAATCCGTTTCTCCCGTCCGGGCAACGGTATTTGCCATCAAGTGCATTTGGAACGGTTTTCTAAACCGGGAAAAACGCTGATCGGTTCGGATAGCCACACGCCTACGGCGGGGGGGATCGGTATGCTCGGTATGGGCGCGGGCGGCTTGGACGTGGCGGTTGCCATGGGCGGCGGCACGTATTACATAACTATGCCGAAAATGATAAAAATCAACCTCGTAGGTAAACTTTCCGATTACGTCGGAGCAAAGGACGTTATCTTGGAGGTGCTGCGCATACTCGGCGTGAAAGGCGGCGTGGGCGCGATTGTTGAATACGGCGGCGAGGGCGTGAAAACGTTGTCCGTGCCTCAACGCGCAACCATCACGAACATGGGCGCGGAGCTTGGCGCAACGACCTCTATCTTCCCGTCCGACGAAGTAACCAAAGCGTTTTTAAGCGCGGAGGGCAGAGTGGAAGATTATATCGAGCTTTCCTCGGATGCCGACGCGCAATACGATGCGGAGTATACCGTTGATTTAAGCAAATTACAACCTTTGGCGGCTTGTCCGCACAGCCCCGATAACGTAAAACCCGTATCCGAGCTTTCGGGTATGAAAATTAATCAGGTTTGTATCGGGTCTTGTACGAACTCGTCCATGCAGGACATGTTGACGGTGGCGGCTATGCTTAAAGGTAAAACGGTACACCCCGACGTTAGCTTGTCTATTTCGCCCGGTTCAAAACAGGTATACACCATGCTTGCCGAATGTGGCGCGCTTGCCGACCTTATCGACGCGGGTGCAAGAATTTTGGAATGTGCTTGCGGACCTTGTATCGGCATGGGCTTTTCGCCCAAATCGGCGGGCGTGAGCTTGCGTACGTTCAATAGAAACTTCCTTGCCCGTAGCGGGACGGCAGATGCGCAGGTATATCTCGTATCCCCCGAAACGGCGGCGGCGTCTGCGGTGGCTGGCGTATTCACCGATCCTACCACGCTTGGCGTTGCGCCCGTCGTTACCATGCCTACGGCGTTTACGATCAACGACAATCTCGTGGAAATGCCCGCAAGCGAAAGCGAAGCGGACGCGGTGGTGGTAGAACGCGGACCGAACATCAAACCCATTCCCGTTGGCAAAGCACCAGAAAAGGATTTACGCGGAGAGCTTATTTTGAAAGTGGGCGACGATATCACAACCGACCATATCATGCCCGCAGGTACGAAAGTATTGCCTTATCGTTCTAACGTTCCCAAACTTTCGGAATTTTGTTTCACCGTTTGTGATAAAGATTTCCCCGAAAGAGCCAAAGCTCGTGGCGGTGGCGTGATTATGGGCGGTCAAAACTACGGTCAAGGTTCTTCGCGTGAACATGCCGCACTCGTGCCCTTGTATTTGGGTATTAAAGCGGTGGTAGCAAAGAGTTTCGCGCGTATCCACGTAGCGAACCTTATCAATTTCGGTATCGTACCGATGACCTTGAAAAACGCGGATGATTATGAGAAATTCGCCCAAGGCGACGCGCTGGAAATTAAGGATTTTGCGGCGGCGGTTGCGGGTAAAACGGAAACTACGCTCGTCAATGTAAACACGGGCGAAAGCGCAACGCTTTGTTTGAATCTTTCTTCGCGGCAGCGTGAAATGTTGCTTGCGGGCGGTTGCTTGAATTATACGAAAAATCAAAAATAAAGGAAGTAGACGGCAATGGAAAAAGCAGAATATAAAACGCAGCTGGACGTAGCTTGCGAGAAATTTAGAAAATTAATGTCAGAGCAGCTCACGCGCGTAGAGGATATGAAAGCGCAAGGCGATTTCGTTGATTATAACGCGCTCGATACGATTAAAATCGGCGTTTGCGGCGGCGACGGGATAGGTCCTATCATTTCCGCGCAAGCGCGCAGAGTGTTGGAATTTATCTTGGCGGATAAAGTAAAAGCAGGCAAAGTGGAGTTCAAGGATATCGAAGGCTTGACGATTGAAAACAGAATCGCCAAAGGCAAAGCCATTCCCGACGACGTTATGGCAGAGCTTAAATCCTGTCATATCATCTTGAAAGGCCCGACGACTACGCCGCAAAAGGGTAGCGGTATGCCGAATATCGAATCGGCGAACGTAGCCATGAGAAAGGCGCTTGACTTGTTTGCAAATATCCGTCCCGTAAAAGTACCCGAAGAGGGTATCAACTGGGTTATTTTCCGTGAGAACACGGAAGGCGGGTATGCAATCGGTTCGTCTGGGTTTAATATCACGGAAGACTTGGCGGTGGATTTCACGATTACGACCAAACAGGGTTCGGACAGAATCGCGCGCCTTGCATACGATTATGCGCACAAGAACGGGCTGAATCGCGTTTCGCTCGTTACCAAAGCCAACGTCATTAAGACGACGGACGGTAACTTCTTGGAAGATTGCCATAAGGTGGGGGATTTATATCCCGATATCGTTACGGACGAATGGTACGCGGATATTATGACGGCGAAACTCGTGGACAAAAAACGCCGTCGTGATTTCAAAGTCTTGTTGTTACCTAATTTGTACGGGGATATCATTTCGGACGAAGCCGCGGAATTCCAAGGCGGCGTCGGCACGGCGGGTTGCGCGAATATCGGTAAAAAATACGCGATGTTTGAAGCGATTCACGGTAGCGCGCCCCGTATGATAACCGAAGGTCGCGGACAGTACGCAGACCCTTGTTCTATGCTCCGCGCTTGCGTTATGCTTTTGTCGCATATCGGTATGCAAAAGGAAGCGGATAAGCTGGAACGCGCTTTGGATATTTGCTCGTTTGAAGAAAAGAAATACGTTATTACGGGTAGAGATACGGGCGCGACGTGCGCGGAATTTGGCGATTACGTAATGGAAACTTTACAAAAACTCTAAAAAACAATGCTCTTGCTTGGTCGGCAAGAGCGTTTTTTTTAGGAAAACGCTTTACACTCTACGTTTTTTGTGGTATAATGATTATATATGAAGTATACGAATCAAGCAATTAAATACACCGCGCGGAATATTTTATACATTCTTCCGCTCGTTATTTTGCCTGCGCTTTTACTGTCGTTTTCGCTGGATAGATTGGCGATTAACGCGGTTTTGGAAACGGTGTTTGCGGGCAATTTGCAGGATTGGACGTTTCCGCAGGTGTTTCGCGCCGTGTCGATTTTTAACTTCGGCTCATGGCGGATCGTTCTGTTCGGCTTTTTGGGCGTAGTCCTTCTCGTTTTGTTCGTAGCAATCCTTATGGCGTTTTTGGAAAAACATATGCGTATCGGTAAACGCACGATGAGCGGCGTGTTTTCCAAACTCAACGATAATTTGCTTTCAACGTTTTGTTATGCGTTGCTTTTGTTGGGGATATACGAATTTTGGTCGTTGATTACCGCTGCGCTTTTGTTTTTCACGTCCCGTATTGACGCGGTGATTATTTCGTACGTGTTGTCGGGCGCGGTGTTCGTGATTATGCACGTCGTATTATTGTATTTGGTGGGGCTTATCTATTTATGGTTGCCGTGTATGCAGATCACGGGCTTTCGAGCAATGGAGGCGTTGTATTATTCTAATCAAATCTCGTCGCCTGCCAAAGGACAAATTTTAGCAGGGCAACTGTTCGTCTTGCTCTTTGTGGAAGCGCTTATCGGCGTTTGCGCGTTGCTTGCAAGTAGCGCATTGATTTTTTACGTTTGCACGACGGCGTTATATTCGGCGATGATAGCCGTGTATTGTGTGCGGATGCAAATCGCGTATTTCGATCTTGACCATATCGAGCGCGCGGATTTAAGACGGTATTACAGATAAACCCAAGGGAGAAACAATTATGCTGTTTAGAAACGCTTTGCGTTTGTTGATGGAAAATTTCAAAAACGTATACAAAATTTTATTATATCGAATCCTCGTGACGGTAATTGCGTCCGCGCTTTGGTGTGCGCTCATTTTACCCGAAGTAAAATCCTTGCTCGACCACGAGATCACGCAAGAACTGCTCACGCAAGCCCAAGCGTTGTTTACTTCGTTTTTTGCGGCTGACGGAGCAGGGATTGCCGCGGCAAAGGACCAAATTTTCGGGGCAAACGGTTTGCTTACAGGATTGATGGAAGTGATTGCGTCAAAGGCAACGTCTATCGTTTTGACGATTATCGGTTGCGTTGCGGTGTATCTCGTCAAGCGAATCGCGGAAACGCTTTGCTATTTTTCCGTCGGGAATATGCTCAACGATAAAATGAGTACGTATGCGGAAACGCCGTTTTCAGCGTCGTTTGCGTCCAGTTTGGGCAAGGCTTGCCGCTATGCGCTCTTATACGTGCCCGCAGTGTTCGTGTTCGACGTATTCACGATCTTTTTGGTGTTGGTATTATTCATGATGACAGGGCTTTTACCGTCGCTGTTCTTTTCCGTTTTGATTATCGTTTTGATGCAATCGCTCAAACTCTCGTTTACGGGGCGTTGGATGCCGGCTCTTACCAACGGCGCGACCTTGCGTGAAGCGATTAAAGGCGGCGATAAAGTGGAAAAACGCGTGCGTTTCCGTATTTATACGACGTACGTTGTGACGGTGTATCTCATTATTATCGTCAATGCAATGTCGGCGCTTTGCACGTTCGGTAGCGCGCTGCTTATCACCGTACCCGCATCGTTCTTGCTTTTGATTTGTATGCAGTTCGTCAACTATTACACGGTGAAAGGCAAGAAATATTTCCTTACTTACGATAAAATCGCGTACGCGCCCGACCGCGGCGATAGGGAACACTTCTTTGAATATATAGACGAAACCGCACCCGAAACGGCGGTGCAAGACGCGAAAGACGAAGAAAACGAAAATAAAACGGAGAATGTATAATGGATTATAAAAACGAGTACGAAAAATGGTTAAACAATCCCGCTCTTTGCGCGGAGGGAAAAGCGGAGCTTGCGGCGATAGCGGGCGACGAAAAGGAAATGGAATACCGCTTTGGTGGCGAACTGGAATTCGGTACGGCAGGTATGCGCGGTATTATCGGCTATGGTGTGAATATGATGAATATTTACACGGTAATGCGCGCGACGAAGGGCTTGGCGGAATGGGTAAAAAGCCTTGGCGAAGCGGCGATGGAACGGGGCGTAGTCATATCCTACGATACGCGTAGAAAATCGGAAGAATTTGCGAAGGTTTCCGCTGGCGTTTTGGCTGCCAACGGGATAAAAGCGTACTTATTCGACGACGTGCACCCCGTGCCTATGCTCTCTTACGCCGTGCGGTATTTGCATACGGTGGCGGGGATTATGATTACGGCAAGCCACAACCCCAAGGAATATAACGGTTATAAGGTATACGGCGAAGACGGCGCGCAAATGTCGCCCGAAGATACGGCGAAAGTAGTGGAATATATCTCAAAAATCGACGATTATCTGTCGGTATCCGCGGACGTGAACAGCCCGTTGATTTTGCCCGTACCTAAAAAACTTGACGAAGATTATATCAACGAGCTTTCCAAATTAACGCTTTCGGAAAAGGCGGTGAAAGCGTGCGGAAAAGATTTGAAACTCGTCTACACGCCCGTCCACGGTAGCGGTTATATCCCCGTTACGACCATCTTGAAAAAGTTGGGTATCAACGCGACGGTAGTGGAAGCGCAAACGACGAAAGATACGGAATTTTCCACGGTAAAAGTGCCTAACCCCGAGTTCAAAGAAACGCTTTCTATGGGTATTGCGCTTGCGAACGAAATTGACGCGGACGTGGTGTTCGGTACGGACCCCGATTCCGACCGTTTAGGCGTTGCGCTTAAAGACGAACAAGGCGAATTTATCGCGCTTTCGGGTAATCAAGTGGGGATTTTGTTGCTTGATTATATCCTTACGCGCTTGCAAGAGGACGGCGTTATGCCGAAGAACGCGGCGGTGGTGAAATCGTTCGTAACCACGGGTATGGCAAAAGCGCTTTGCGACGATTACGGCGTAGCGTTATACGAAACGCCCGTAGGCTTTAAGTTTATCGGCGAAAAAATCAAACAATGGGAAAAGGACGGCAAGCACACTTATCTTTTCGGGTTTGAAGAATCGTGCGGATATTTACGCGGTACGCACGCCCGCGATAAAGACGCGGTAGTGGCAAGTATGCTTTGCGCGGAAATGGTTTGCTATTACGCGTATATCGGTAAATCGGTGTTTGCGCGCTTGCAGGAAATTTATCAAAAATACGGGTTTGTGCTCGATAAAAACGTATCCGTGCAGTATTCGGGCTTGAACGCGATGAAAGAAATGAACGCCGTCGTGGACGGTTTGAAATCGCTCAAACCCAACGACTTTGCGGGTTTGAAAGTGTTGGCTATTCGCGATTATAGCGCGGCGAAACGTATCGAACTGGAAAGCGGAAAAACGCAGGATATGGATATTCCAAAATGCAACTGCGTGTATTACGAGCTTTCGGGCGGTTCGTTCGTGTGTGTACGCCCGTCGGGTACAGAGCCGAAACTCAAAATTTACTACTCGCTCAAAGCCGACGACGAGGCGGCGGCAAATGCAAAACTCGCGGAAGTACAAACCGCGGTGAACGCGCTTTTGGAACAAGCTAAAAACTAAAACGACAAAACGCTTCGGATAGCCGGAGCGTTTTTACAAAACTTTAACAAATTATTAACGTTTTAATAATAGTGAACGGATATAATGACAAACGGAAGGTGGATAGCATGGCAAAAATTCTGGTGGTAGAAGACGATCACGATTTAAACCGTTTAGTGCGCACGTATTTACGCGGCGGCGGTTTTGACGTTTCCGCGTGTTTTGACGGCGTGGAAGCGCTTGAAAAGCTGGAAACAGAAAAATTCGATATGGTTTTAACCGATATCATGATGCCGCGCATGGACGGGTTCGAGCTTGCCGAAAATATCCGCGTAACGGACGAAAGCGTGCCTATCGTGTTCATGACGGCAAAAGACGATAAACCGTCGAAAATGCTCGGTTATCGGCTTGGAATAGACGATTATATCGTAAAGCCGTTCGATTTAGACGTGTTGCTGATGAAAGTAGGAGCGTTATTGCGCCGCGCGAAGATACAGGCGGAAAGGGAAATTTCCGTGGGGAATTTACGTATGAACGTAGAAGAACGCACGGCGACGGTAGACGGTGAAGAACTTGCGCTTACGGTTCGTGAATTTGATTTGCTTTTCAAATTGTTATCCTATCCGAAAAAGACGTTTACGCGCTCCGCGCTCATGGAAGAATTTTGGGACTACGATTCCTCCGCAACGTCGCGGACGGTGGACGTGTATATGGCGAAAATCCGTGAAAAAACGGCGGCGTGCAACGGCTTTGAAATCCTTACCGTTCACGGTCTTGGCTACAAGGCGGTACTTAAATGAAAAGGAAAGATTCCATGCGCCCTAAAAACGGGTTTGTTGAGGCGTTGCCTTTTTTTGCGTTGGTAGCGGTGATTATCCAAATCGCCGTGCTCACCTACGACGCGGTGGCGAAACGCACGGAAAATAAAGGTCAAATAGCGATTATTATGCTCGTCGTCGTGTTGGTTTTGGCGCTCGTTTGTACGGTGTTTGATAAAATCCGCCGTAAAATTACGGTGGATAGACCGGTGGAAAAAATCTTATGGGCGACGCAGCGTATCGCGGCGGGAGATTTTTCCGTGCGGCTGGGTACGGCGCATCCATACGGAAAATATAACGAATACGATTTGATTATCGAAAACCTGAATACGCTTGCGGAAGAATTGGGCAAAAGCAAGCTTTTGAAAGTGGATTTTATATCCAACGTCTCGCACGAGCTTAAAACGCCGCTTGCCGTTATTCGTAACTACGCTGCGCTTTTGCAAACGGATTTGGACGAAGAAACGCGGGATAAATACGTGAAAACCGTTTCCCGCGCGGCAAAACGGTTGAGCGATTTGGTAACGAATATTTTAAAGCTGAATAAACTGGAAAATCAAGACGTCGAGCCTGAAAAAGAACTCGTTGATCTCACGGCGAGTATTTCGCAAACGGTCGTTGAATTTGAAGAATGGATAGAGCGCAAAAACATTACGCTCGATTGCGATTTGGACGATTTAAAAATCGTATCGTCGCCGTCGTATTTAGAAATCGTTTGGAATAATTTGCTTTCCAACGCCGTCAAATTTACGGGCGAAAACGGTTTAATAACCGTTCGTTTAAGGGAAAAAGACGGCGATGCGGTGATTACGGTTACGGACACGGGTTGCGGTATTTCCCCTGAAACGGGCGCGCGTATATTCGATAAATTTTATCAAGGCGATACGTCGCACGCGCAAGAGGGCAACGGTTTGGGACTTGCGCTCGTGAAAAAGGTGATTGACGTTATAGGCGGGGAAATTTCCGTGCGTAGCGAACTTGGAAAAGGCAGCAGCTTTACGGTTATATTAAAAGGGGTGGAACATGCGCGATAACTGGCAAGCGTTTTTACAAAAGCTGAAAACCCCAACGGGTAAATTTTTAGCACTTTGGTATGCCCTTACTATTTTATGCGTAGGTGGCGCGCTTGCGTTGGTGGTAATTGCGCCAAGCGGCGTATGGGCAATCGTTTCGTACGTTTTGTATGCACTCGCCGCCGTTACGTTCGGGTATACGGTATATACGCTCGTCCTGTTCGCTCCGCGCGTTAAACGCGGTGTAATGCGGTATATTAAGCGCACGCGCTTTGGTAGACGACTTTTGGAACATTACGGCTTTCGCACGGTCGTTTTTGCCGCCGTTTCGTTTGTGTTCAACGTCTTATACGCGTTGTTTAACGGCTTAGTTGCGATTGCTTCAAGGTCTATTTGGTACGGCGCGCTTGCTACGTATTATATCGTGCTCACTTTTATGCGCGGCGGTATTATTTCCTATCACGGCAAATCCGCAACGGAACGCAGTCCAAAGGTGGAACTTCGTAAATACCGTAGCTGTGGCATTTTACTGACGACTTTGCCGCTTTGTCTGTCGTTTGCGATTTTGCAAATGGTAGTAGACGGCAGCGCGTTCGTACGCTGGGGCTGGACGGTGTTTGCGTTTGCGGCGTACGCGTTTTATAAAATCACGATGGCGATCTATAACGTTTTCAAAGCAAGAAAAATGGACGATATGACGCTCCGCGCGTTGCGCAGTATCGGGCTTGCCGACGCTATGGTTTCTATTTTAGCCCTGCAAACGACGCTTTTATACGCGTTTTCTACGGGCAACAACGGCGCGGCAAACGCTTTGACGGGCGGTGTGGTGTGCGCGCTTACCGTCGTAATCGGCGTATATATGCTTATATGCGCACGTAAAAAGAAAGAAGAATTACAAAAGGAAAATGAATATGCAAAATCAACAGGACAAATTTGAATATACCTATTCCGCGCCCACCGAACGTGAGCGCAAGGAAATTGTGAGTATTCGCCGTCAGTACGAGGATAAACCGACGACGGACGGGAAACTGGAACGCTTGCGCCGCTTGGACGCAATCGTGAAAAACCGTTGTATGATTATCTCTTTAACGATAGGTGTTATCGGTTGTCTTATTTTCGGACTGGGGCTTGCTTGCGTTTTGGAATTTAATCGGTTGGCACTTGGGTTAATTTGCGGCGCGGTCGGTGCAATCGTTATGATTTTTGCCTACCCTTTGCACCGTTTTATTTACAAAAAAGATAAAGCCAAATACGGCGAAGAAATTATAAAACTTTCCCAAGAATTACTTGGCGAATAATCAAAAGGCGTTTACAAACGCCTTTTTGTAATATTTACAAGTTTACGGTTGTGAAAGAATACCAAAGAAAAGTGAAAGAATTTCTATTGTAATTTTATTAAAATATGATATAATGAAAGTACGATTGAATAAGAGGAGAGAAACAAACATGAAAATGCCCGTATTGGACAAGAATTTTTACCCTATGTATAAAGCGCTTGAAGATTTCGACGCGCAAGTGAAAAAGAGCGGTAAAGCTCTTACCGTTACGTTGGTTGCGGAGCGCAGCGGCGGATATAATTACGTATATCAATACGAAGCTTTGCAAGACGGTGTAAACGACGCGCTCAACTTCCGCGTAGCGGAACGTTTGGCAAAGACGATTTTGTGGGTTGTAGGCGGTTTTAAAATTTCCGTTGCCGGCAGTAAATCCATTTACGAATACTTGAAAAAAGCGTATACGTTAGACGGACTTCGCGCGTTTGACGTAGACTTTATGAGCGGCGTATACGAAACGCCGTTTGTAGTGGAATGGTTGGAGGACGACCAAATCCCCGCGCAGAAGAACAACTCCGTGCGCGTCGGCGGTTATTTGAACGGTTGCCGTATCGGCTTTGACGCGGGCGGTTCGGATAGAAAGGTGAGCGCGGTAATTGACGGTGAAGTGGTATACAGCGAAGAAGTGGTTTGGAATCCGAAAGTTACGGAAGATCCCACCTATCATTACAACGAAATTTTGACGGCAATGAAGACGGCGGCAAGCAAAATGCCGACGGTGGACGCTATCGGCGTATCGTCTGCGGGCGTATACGTGGACAACAAAATTATGGTTGCGTCCTTGTTTATTAAAGTTGATAAGCAAAAGCACGGCGATTACGTGAAGAATATGTATATCAACGTCGCAAGCGAAATGAGCAAAGAATACGGTAAGGAAATTCCCTTGGAAGTGGCGAACGACGGCGACGTAACCGCTTTGGCTGGTGCGATTGATTTGAACGATAACGGCGTTTTGGGTATCGCTATGGGTACGAGTGAAGCGGTTGGGTATATCAACACGCAAGGCGGTATCAACGGCTGGCTTTCCGAACTCGCGTTCGCGCCCGTTGACTTCAACGAAAACGCTATGCAAGACGAATGGAGCGGGGATTTCGGCGTAGGCTGTAAATATTTCTCGCAAGACGCGGTTATCAAGCTTGCGGAATACGGCGGATATAAATTTGAAGACGGTTTAACGCCCGCACAAAAACTCAAAGTTGTGCAAGCGCTTATGGAAAAGGGCGACAAGCTTGCGTATCAAATTTACGAAGATATCGGCGTATATCTTGCGCACACCATTCCTTTCTACGCGAAGTTCTACGATATTAAGCACATGTTGCTTTTGGGTCGCGTAATGGGCGGAAAAGGCGGCGACGTTATTTTGGCAACCTGCAAACAAGTGCTCAAAGACGAATATCCGCAGTTCGCAACGCTCGACATCGGTTTGCCCGACGAAACGAACAGACGCGTTGGTCAAAGTATCGCGGCGGCATCGTTGCCTGCAAACAACTAATCGTAAAGGGTGGATATACGTATGAAATGTTTTAAAAACGCAACCGTTTACGTAGACGGCGAAGGCTTGAAAAAAACGACGGTTTGTTTCGACGAAACCATTCAAAAAATTTCCCGTTGCGCGGTAGCAGGTGCGGAAGAAATCGTTCTTCCCGACGACGCGATCGTAATCCCTGGGTTTGTGGACGAACATATCCACGGCGCGGGCGGCAGCGACGGTATGGACGGCACGGTGGAAGACATCGCTATTATTGCAAAGACGATAGCGGCGGAAGGTACGACGTCTTTCCTCGTTACCACTATGACGCAAAGCAAAGAAAATATCACCAAGGCTATGCAAGCGGTGAAAGAATATCGCAATGCAAACGCCAAAGACGGCGCGCGCGTAGCGGGTATTCATTTGGAAGGTCCGTTTATCGCGGCGGATTATAAAGGCGCGCAACCGCTTGAATACGTGGTTGCCCCCGATAAAGACGTATTCGACGAATACAACGCGGCAAGTGGCAACGCTATTAAAATCGTATCGCTTGCTCCTGAAGTGGCGGGTGCGGACGAATTTATCCGTCATTTGGAAAAGCAGGGTATCGTAGCGTCTATCGGTCATTCGGGCGCAAAATATCCCGAAATTGCAAACGCGGTAAACGCAGGCGCGAAAAACGTTACGCATACGTATAACGCGCAAACGGCTTTACATCACCGTGAAATCGGCGTAGTCGGTAGCGCAATGCTCATTGACGCGCTCAACTGTGAGCTTATCGCCGACACTATTCACGTTTCCGTTCCTGCAATGCAGTTGCTCGTAAAGAACAAGCCCGCGGATAAATTAACGCTTATCACGGACGCGATGCGCGCAAAGGGAATCCCCGACGGCGTAAGCGAACTTGGCGGTCAAACGGTATACGTGAAAAACGGCGAAGCACGCCTTGAAAACGGCACGCTTGCAGGCAGCGTTTTGCGTATGAACAGAGCCGTTCAAAACATGGTGGAAAAGGTAGGCGTTCCGTTTACGCAAGCAGTAGACTATGCGACTATCAATCCCGCAAAAACCCTTGGAATAGACGGGGAAGTAGGTAGTATTAAAGTGGGCAAACGCGCCGACTTCACCGTGCTCAATACTAGTTACGACGTACTTCTCACCGTTCGCGACGGCGAAGTGATTTACAAGGCGTAAAAACTATTTAAATTCGCTCATAGATTATTTCCTCTTATTTTAAGAATTCGGTTCGTTTTATGCGAGCCGAGTTCTTTTTTTTTGTGAAAAAATCAAACGATGAAGAAAAAGATAAAAATTTATCGATTTAGCGATTAAAAAATCGTTTTCACCCGTGTTAAGCGTTTTGTGTTTAAAAAAAATTATGATATAATATATCACGATGGGCAGTTGCGGGCATATTGCGCCCGCGTGCAGATGAAACGTAGACTATTATAATACAATATGGAGATATATTTATGAACAACAAAATCACAATTATCGGTGCGGGTTCGGTAGGAGCGACGATTGCGTATACGCTGGTGGCTACGGGCTCGGTTGCGGAAATCGTATTGATTGACGTCAACGTGGACAAGGCAAAGGGCGAAGCTTTGGATATCAGACAATCCACGCCTTATCTTCATCCGACCAAAATTTATTGCGGTACGTATGAAGACGCGGTTGGATCGGATATCGTTATCGTTACGTCGGGTGTAGGCAGAAAACCTGGTCAATCGCGTATCGATCTTACGCAAACCAACGTCAACATTTTAAAGAGCATTGCACCGCAAATCGGGAACGTATTTCACGATT
>SVHY01000023.1 GCA_015055545.1 Clostridiales bacterium | reverse complement strand
ATACTTTTACAAGCAATTGCAGGAATAGTTGCCGTTTGTATAGGACAACCATAGAACGCCTCATCTCCAATCGTCGTCACCGAATCAGGTATCGTTACGCTTGTCAAACTGTCGCAATTATAGAACACATACGGTTTTATCCATGTTATATCACTCGGCAACGTTAATTCCGTTTCTTCACTCGTATATCCTACCAACACTTTATCGTTGCCGTTGGTGTAAATAATATATCCGTTTTTATTCGTCGTAAACGTTCCCCGTTCGTTTTCTTCCGTAACCACGTGCGTTGCATAATATCCTACGTAGCCGTAACCTCTATTGCCTGCTGTTATTGCAAGCGAAGATTTATTGTATACTTCCGTTAAACGGTAACACTCATAGAACGCACAATCTCCAATCGTCGTTACCGAATTAGGTATCGTTATTCTTTTCAAATTGTCGCAATAAGCGAATGCATAATCTCCAATCGTCGTTACCGAATTGCCTATCGTTGCGCTTGTCAAACTGTCGCAAGAATAGAATGCACTACTTCCAATCGTCGTTACTGAATCGGGTATTGTTACACTTTCCAAACTGTCGCAACCACGGAACGCACCATCTCCAATCGTCGTCACCGAATCGGGTATCGTCACGCTCGTCAAATTGGAGCAACCAGAAAACGCACTATCTCCAATCGTCGTTACGCTGTCGGGTATCGTCACACTCGTCAAATTGGAGCAACCAGAAAACGCACCATCTCCAATCGTCGTTACGCTGTCGGGTATCGTCACACTCGTCAAATTGGAGCAACCAGAAAACGCACTATCTCCAATCGTCGTTACGCTGTCGGGTATTGTCACACTCGTCAAATTGGAGCAACCAGAAAACGCACCATCTCCAATCGTCATTACGCTGTCGGGTATTGTCACACTCGTCAAATTGGAGCAACCAGAAAACGCACCATCTCCAATCGTCGTTACGCTGTTGGGTATCGTCACGCTTGTCAAACTGGAGCAGCAAGAGAACGCATCTTCTCCAATCGTCGTCACCGAATCGGGTATCGTTACGCTCGTCAAACTGTCGCACCATTCGAACACATCTTCTCCAATCGTCGTCACCGAATCGGGTATCGTCACGCTCGTCAAACTGCGGCAAGAAGAAAACGCACCATCTCCAATCGTTGTCACCGAATCGGGTATCGTTATACTAATAATGTCTGAATTAGCAAAGCCCTCACGCGCTATTACCGCTACAGGTACGTTATAACGAAACTCTGGAATATATATATCTAAATCTTCACAATAGCCAATGGACACAATATAATATTTACCCGTTACCTCAGGTTGATAGCTTAATCCCGTACTTCCTACTTCCTTCTCACACATTGAGCAAACGCCTTTAACGGGCGTATGTTTTAATAAATCGCCATATTCAAATGTTTCCAATCCAGCTTTTCCGCAAGAATTACAGGATTTATAATATACAGCCTTATTTTGACAAGTCGCCACAGATTTTAAATATTTTTCACTCACAATTTCTTGATTATAAATGTGGTTGCACATTACACTATTCATTTCACAACCTGTTAAACCAAGAGCCAATACGCTGACGCTTGCAAAGGCAAGCATGCCTACCAAAAACTTTTTTGCTTTTTTCATATTTTAAAGCTCCTTTAAATAAATTTTTTTAATAAAAAAGTGCGCCGACCGAAGCCAACGCACAAAAACGCAAACTCCAATCGTCGCCAAACTAATTGAAACAGAAGTTGGATAATCCTATATACTGTTCAGTGGAATTTGCATTTTTAACAAATTCAGTCTGAACAGTATGCCTAAAAAAGAGCAAATTATTCCAAAAAGAAAATTACCCAAAATTCCATTATTCAATTAGTTTGGCATAATCAGTATAGCACATATAAGAAAATTTATCAAGCGTTTTGCGCAAAAAATAAAACTCGGCTTTTTAGCGTGATACTCTTAATGGAGTATTCACGCTAAGCTATGATTGCCGTACGGCAAGTTATGAGTTATGAAATGCTTACGCATTGTTATGATTGGCTTCGCCAAGTTGTAGATTGCAAAAGCAATCATATCATAACATTTGCGTAGCAAATTCATAACGGCGAGCAACGCGAACCTCATCACTCTAAACCGAAAGGCAACAGAAAAAGAGAGATCGTTTCGGCTATAAACCCGATTTGTTCTCTCTTTCTGCTTGTAATATGGGGTTGGGATTAGCTCATTTGCATTTGACTTGACAATCTGACGTTCCTTGACCTTATGCTTAGTAAAACATTGCAAGGGCTTCTTCGGGCGGGTTGCAGACGATGGCTTTTTCCGCTATCAAGACAGGGCCTTTGCCTTTATATATCCTGTGCTTTTCAAAACGGACTTTTGCCGTCACGCAAACCCAGTCGCGCGTTTGTAAGTCCATAACGCTCGGTAATACGCAGGCTAAACCGCAGTATTGGATATCCGCTTCGCAACAGGTCATGACGTGTCTGCCGATGACGATATCTTGCGGGGCAAGGCGTTTGTCCTTTGCCACCAAGCCTTTGAATTTCACCGTTTTGCCGATATAGCTTTCCAAGTTCTCCGTTAAATCGCGATAGAAAAAGGCGTAGTCCTTGTCTTCTATCTCGATCACGGGGGCGTTGATATCGAACGGCAACGGGTCTTCGATGTCGTCGAAATCGGCTTTGCCGTCGGCGTGTTCGTAGACGATATCACAGCGGCGGCTAATTGCGCGGACGATTTTGTGGAATTCCATTTTGTCCATTTTGTCGTCGAATCTATTAAACACGACGAGCTGGGTGTTTTGGATTTTATCGAACGTGAACTGGCGCATGTTCGCGTTATAGTTTATAAACGTGTTGGAATCAAAGAAGGTCATAATCTGATTGACCATCCAGCCTTCGGGCATGGCGTTGAAAAAGTCTTCCAGCAGCCAAGTGCCGTTATATTCCACTACTACGCGTTCTATGCCGTACTGGATTTGCAAGCCTGACAAATATGCTTCGGTGAGTTTGGTCTTATCGTCAAGCACTACAAGTTCGACGTTTTCCGCGTCGGCAAAGCGAATGGTTTCGTATTCTTCTTCTCCTTCTTCGCAAACAAGCAGTAGCGTTTTTTCGCCCGATGAAAAGCGTTTGTCTTCCAACGTTTCTTGGATAAATTTCGTTTTGCCCGATTCTAAAAAGCCCAAAAAGAGATACACGGGCGTTTCCGTAGGTATTTTCTGTTTCATATTCTCGTTCCTATTTACACCTTAAATAACGTTTTGAGTTCTTCTTCGTTGAGCTGACAGCCGATTACGCACAATCTGCCGATAACCGCCGCTCCGCCCGTGCGGACGTCCGGTTCGTCGGGGACGTAGTCGAAATGAACCCATTCGTTTTCGCCCGCAACAATACCCTTTGCGCGCAAAACTTTTCCGTACTTTTCTTCCATTCTAAGCTGCGTAAGCGCGTACGCGATTTCGTCTTGCGTATATTTTCTCGTCGTTTCCACACCCCAGCTCGTGAATACTTCGTCCGCGTGATGATGGTGATGATGTCTGTGTTCATGCCCGTGTTCACATTCGTGGTCATGGTCGTGGTCATGGTCGTGGTGATGACCGCAACAACATTCTTCGCCGTCGTGGTGATGATGATGTTCGTGTTCATGCCCGTGTTCACATTCGTGATCGTGGTGATGGTGATGTCCACAGCAACATTCTTCGCCGTCGTGGTGATGATGATGTCCGTGATCGTGTCCGTGTTCACATTCGTGGTCGTGATGGTGATGATGACCGCAACAACAATGCTCGTCTTCTACTTGCGCTGCAAGGCGGTCGAGTTCGGCTTGCAGACCGTCCGTGCGTTCCATTGCCGCGAGAATGGTTTTGCCGTCTAATTTATCCCAAGGCGCGGTAACGAGGCTTGCGGTCAAGTTTTTCGCACGAACGAGCGCAACCGCCGCCGCGAGCTTTTCTTCGGTTATATTGTCCGTATGCGAAAGTACGATACAGCCCGCGTTTTCTACTTGGTCGCCGAAAAATTCGCCAAAGTTTTTCATGTACATTTTGCATTTTGCCGCGTCTACGACCGTGCAAAAGGAATTGAGTTTTGCATCTTCAAGATTTGCGTCCGCTACCGCTTTGATAACGTCGGATAGCTTACCCACGCCCGACGGTTCGATTACGATTCGATCGGGGTTATACTGCTTTGCAACCTGTTTTAAAGCCTTGGAAAAATCCCCGACGAGCGAACAGCAGATACAGCCCGAATTCATTTCGGTAATTTGAATACCCGCGTCCTGTAAAAAACCGCCGTCTATGCCGATTTCGCCAAACTCGTTTTCAATCAAAACGAGTTTTTCGCCTGCGTACGCTTCTTGAATGAGTTTTTTAATAAGCGTCGTTTTGCCTGCGCCTAAAAAGCCTGAAAAAATATCTATTTTCGTCATTTGTCTTTTTCTCCGTTTTTTATTCTTTCATTATTTATAACCAAAATCGCTATGCTTTAAAACGCCCAGTTGCCGTCTTTGAAAATTTGTACGCGATTGCCCTCTTTCGTAATACCGACAACCGCGGTATCCTTTGCGCCGATCATGAAATCAACGTGAATCATACTGTCGTTAATCCCGCGCGCTTTACATTGCTCGTCCGTATAGTTTTGATAATTTTTTAAGCTCTCGTTAAAGCCGTGGCCGAGCGCTAAATGACAGCTTGCGTTTTCGTCGAAAAGCGTGTTATAAAAAAGCACGCCGCTTTGGCTGATTGGAGAATCGTAGGGAATAAGCGCACATTCGCCGAGCTTGCCCGCACCCTCGTCCATCGAAACCATTTCTTTAAGCAGTTCTTCGCCTTTCTCTGCGTGCACTTCCACCACCTTGCCTTTTTCAAAGCGCAACGAGAAATTGTCGATAATTTCACCCATATACGAAAGCGGTTTTGTCGAATACACTACGCCGTCCGCCGCCCCAGCTTTGGGAGATGTGAATACTTCTTCCGTGGGTATATTCGGGTTGAACGCCCTGCCCTTTAACGTCTTTTCCTGACCGCCGCAAAATACGCCGTCTTCGTTTAAGCCGACCGTTAAATTCGTGCCGTTCGCGCTTGTATATTCCAGCGCGACAAGCCCAAGCGAATTGAGATAATCACAGCGAGCTTGCAAATCTGCGTTATGCTCTTTCCATGCTTTGACGGGGTTCTTTCCGTCGGCTCTGGACGTTTGCAATATGACTTGCCACATTTTTTCCACCGCTTTTTTCTCGCTCAATTCGGGGAACACCTTTTTCGCCCAAGCTTTTCCCGGGACCGCGGCGATACACCATTGGTGTCTGTTTTCCATCTGCAAACGGAACGGTTTTACCTGCGGATAAATCGCGCGACGGACTGCGCTCATTTTTTCTTGGTCTACTCCGCGCATACCGTCGGGATCTTCCGATTCGATAAATAAACGGCATGCGTAGTTATCCGCCTTATATTGCCATTTGGCTTTCGCCCAAGGCTTTAATGTAGAAAGCGATTCAAGCGTTCTATATTTGGAAGAAATCTTTTCAATAGCTTGGTCGCTCCATTCCACGAACACTTCGCTTGCGCCCGCTTTATAACATTCTTCCGTAACCATTGCCACAAATTCGGGTTGGTCAAGACCTGCGGCTATGAACACCGACTGACCTTTTTTTACGTTCAAGCCTACTTTGGCTATTAACTTTGCGTATCTTTGTAATTGCGTTTTTCTCATAACTTACCTTCCTTTAATGCGTTTTCTAATATACTTTTTGCCTGCGATACGGCGCGTTTTACACCGCCCTTTTCAAACGGTACGGATAAATGCGCCGCCTTTAACGTATCCAAATACCCAAGCGAACCGCCTACCCTGCAAAGCGTTAAATAATCTTCCCAACACGCCGACGGGTTTTCCGCTTGTTTTGCTTTGAACTCCATTGCGCCCATGGTCGTGAGCGTGTAATTGATATAATAGAACGGGAATTGATAGATATGCAGTTTATGATACCACCAACCGCCGCTCTCGAAAAAGGCGTTATCTTCACCGTAATCGCGCCACGGCATGTATTTCTTTTCCAGCTCCCGCCAAGCCGCTTTGCGTTCATTTGGCGTCATATCGGGATTTTCGTACACGATATGCTGAAACTCGTCTACCGCCACCCCGAACGGTACGAACGTGAGCGTTTCTTGCAAGTGTTGTAAACGGTAACGTTCCGCTTTATCGCCAAAAAAACGCTCGGCGTACGGATAGGCGAATTGTTCCATCGCCATAGAATGGATTTCGGCAATATCCGTCGGTTCACCCCAAAGCGCTTGCAAAGACTGGGTACGCATTGCCGTATACCCCGCAAACGCGTGTCCCATTTCGTGCGTCAACACGTCTACGTCGCCCGTCGTGCCGTTGAAACAGGAATACACGAACGGGGCTTTATAATCGCTGAGCACAGTCATGTAACCCGTTGCCGCTTTGTTGGGTTTATTATCCAAATCCATAAGCTCATGCTCGATCATAAAGTCAATAAATTCACCCGTTTCTCGGCTCATGTCGTGGTACATTTCCCGCGCCTGCCCAACGAGATACGACCTATCGCCGATAGGTACGGCGTTGCCGCCCTCAAATACGAGCTGTTCGTCGTAAAACTTCAATGTATCCACACCGATACGCTTGGCTTGCGCAAGGTAAAGCATATTGCAAAACGGAACGAGCTCTTCTTCCACTTGTTTTCTGAACGCGGCGACGTCCTTTTCGTCGTAGTCAAGCCGACCTTGTAACATATACCCAAGCGGGATATAATTTTTAAAACCCATATTCACGCCCATTTGATGGCGTAATTTGACTAACTTATCAAAGATTTCGCCCAGCTCTTGATCGTTCTTTTCAAAAAATTCGGCGTACTTTTCCGCCGCCGCTTTGCGCACGGCTCTATCCGTATGCGAAAAGTATTTTTGCAAACCGTATAGATTGCGTTCTTCGCCGTCGAAAAGTATTTTACACGATGCCGTAAGGCTTTGATAACGGCTGGAAAGCTCGTTTTCTTCCTGCATGAGCGGTACGTTTTTCTCGCAAAAACTATCCACGTCAAGTTGTACGCGCTTTAAAAATTGCGAACCGTATTCGTTGTCTATATCCGCTTTGAACGGCGATGACAAAAGCGCCAAGTTGAAGTTTTGCATATACGGCATCGCTTCAGGATAGCTTTGGTGGATATATTCGTATTCCTTTTCATAAAAAGCGTCGCTCGTGTCCACCGTATGGCGGATTTCCACGACGGTTGCCATCGTGCTCAAACGGGAGGAAAAACGTTCTTCGTCTTGTATACAAGCCTTAACTTCCGCGTACGATTGCGCGGTTTTCACCCGTTCGATTAGACGGTTATAAAACTTAGGAACGCCTGCAAAATCAGGGCGTTCGTATTGTAAATTTTCAAAAGTCGTCAACTGCATAATCAACCTATCAAATCGTAATTAACCGTTTTATAAAAGAGTTTTTCCACTTCGCTATCTTCTTTCGTAATCGCCAAAATCCACATCAGCTTGGCTATAATACTCTCGTACGTCATAGAATAACTTTCCAGCAATGCAAAGCGGTTCTTCAAGCCCCTGCCGACGCGATAAACGCTCATATCGCTGCCTTCCTGCTGGACTTGCGTGGTAACGACGAGCGTTTTACCCTTGCCTTCCCAAGACGTTATTACGTCGTAAAAGCCGTAATAATCTCCCTCGGGTATACCGCCCGTGCCGTAACCCGACAGCACTACGCCGTCGTAAAAACGGAAATACGCGTCTAAAATATCGCCTTTTTGCCCGGGCGTGAGCGTAAGCAAACCTACTTTTTCGTCAAGCTCCAAGAAAAACGCGGGCTTGTCCGATTTCGGCGTTATGATATATGGGATAATCTTCCCGTCGCGAATCACGCCGAGTACGGGAAAATCCACGCTTGTAAACGCGTTAAAGCTTTTCGTACGCACTTTCTTTGCGCGCGTACCTGCAATGATTTGACCTTGGAAAACGATCACGACGTCGCTTGCAATATCGCTTGCGGCGTATAAAAAACTGTCGCGGAGATTGATACGCCCGTCCGTATCCTCCTTGTCAATCGGCTGTTGCGAACCCGTCAAAACGATAGGCTTTGGCGAATTTTGCACCATATACGAGAGCATTGCCGCCGTAAACGACATCGTATCCGTGCCGTGACAAACCACGAATCCGTCGTATTTTTCGTAATTTTCCTTAATCGTTTGGGCAAGGCAAATCCAGTGATTAGGCGTGATATTCGTACTGTCAATATTATACACCTGCACGGTGTCCACGTCGCAAAACGCGTAAATTTCGGGTACGCATTTTAAAAGCGTTTCCGCTTTAAGTTGTGGTGTCAATCCGTCCGTACCCGCTTGCGATGCAATCGTTCCGCCCGTTGCGATAAGCAGTATTTTCTTTTTCATTCTTTCACCTTTTTCCGTAAATAATCACCCTGTTTGAGCGCGTACGGGCATTTGATTTTGTAAACGCCTTGCACAAGTTTTGCATCCTCGCAAGCCGCGCCCGTATTATCGTACATTTCTTCCACGGCAAACGCTTTTCCGAAATTATCGTCGGGCGTGAGTGTTTCCAACACGTCGCCCGTTTTAAAGCGGTTGCGCATTTCCACCGTTACAAACCCGTCGTGATAACCCAAAACGTCCGCAATATACACGTAATCGCCTTTGGATTGACTATCCGAATAATTTACCGTTTCCGAGTTTTGCCCGTCCGCATAAGCTTGGGTATAATCCCTATGCGCTACGGCAAGCAGTTCGCGCTGTGATATTCCCGCGTCTTCGCCGTCCATAGCCCGACGGTAAGCGTTAATAACGGTGGCAAGGTAATACCCGCTCTTCATTCTACCCTCGATTTTAAACGAGCTAACGCCTGCGTTCTCTAAATCGCGTATGCGCGAGAGCATATTCAAATCCTTACTGTTAAAAATATACGTACCGCGCCCGTCTTCTTCCACGGGCAACCATTCCGATTTACCGTTTGTGGCATTTAACGCGCGCACTTCGTAACGCCATCTACAAGCCTGTACGCACGCGCCGCGGTTGGACGAACGACCGTCCAAATAATCGGATAAAAGACATCTGCCGCTATACGATATACACATAGCGCCGTGCACGAACGTTTCCAACTCCGTTTCAGGCGTAAAATCGTGAATTTCGGCAATTTCTTTAAGCGAGAGTTCGCGGGCAAGAATAACGCGCGAAACGCCCTGTTCTTGCCAAAATTTAACGGCGTAACGGTTGGTGGTGTTCGCTTGCGTGGAAATATGCACGGCAAGTTTCGGCGCAACTTTTTTGCAAAGATAAACAAGCCCGGGATCGCTGATAATCACGCCGTCCGCGCCCATTTTTTCTAACGCAACGAAATAATCGCCCAGCAAGGCAAAATCGGCGTTACGGGCGTAAATATTCGCCGTCACGTACACCTTTTTCTGCCGCGCGTGGGCAAGGGTTATCGCTTGGGATAACTGCTCGTTTGTGAAATTTTCAGAAAGAGCGCGCAAGGAAAATTGCTTGCCGCCAAGATACACCGCGTCCGCGCCGAAATGGAGCGCGGTTTGCATTTTTGCGTAATTGCCCGCAGGGGCTAACAGTTCCACTTTCATCTTTTCGTACCTTTTCCATTCTTCTTTCCGTACACCGACAGCGCAACGCCGTCGCCCACGTTCAAAACGGACGTTATAAAATCGGGATCCGTCGTTACCGTAGCCAAATACGAACGGATTTTCTCGACGATTGAACGGCGTTTTTGCGGCGTCGGTTCTTCCCCGCTCACCCAACCGTATAAAAGCACGTCGTCCGCAAACAATATCGCGCCGTCTTTCATCAACCGTTTTAAATCGAACAGGTATTTTTCATACTGCGCTTTCGGTCCGTCCAAAAACACGAAATCGAATTGTCCGTCCATCATAGCAAGAATTTCGCCCGCGTCGCCAAGATGCGCCGTTACGCGCTCTGCTAAGTCGAATTTTGCAAAATTCTCTTTCGCTTCAAGATATCTGTCCTCTTCCAATTCTATCGTCGTCAACCGCGCGTTGGGGCAAGCTTGCAGCATAGCAACGCCCGAAAGCCCTACCGCCGTACCGATTTCCAAAATATTCGTCGGGCGAGAACTGAAAAGCGTAACGAGCAAAAACTGCAACGTTTCTTCGTCTGCAACGGGAATCCCGCGCGAAAGCGCGTCCGCTCTTAACGCCGCTAAACGCTCGTCGATATGCAATTGTACGAGCGATGCCGTATAGTTCATTCGTTTACTCCCACCGCTTTTATCAGACTTCCAAAACGGACACGTCGATAAGCGGACATTGTTTCGTCTTTTTGTAAAAATAATTTTTCAAGGTTTTGGTAACGAAATAGGAAAGCTCGTTTTTATCGCCCTGTTCGTAATCGTAATTTTCCACGGCACGACAAACGATCGTCTGCACTTCCGCCTCCGCCGTTTCGTCCAACGAAACTCCGTGCGGACGAACGAGCGGCGCGCTCGCCACGTAATTACCCGTTACGGCAAGGGATACGGTAACGATACCGTCCGACGACATTTTCAGACGGTCTTTCATGACTTCGCTCGTGCCGTAGTCCTCAATCCCCTCGCCGTCGATAAGCCGCGTGCCCGCAGGTACGCTTTCGCCGCGTTTCATCTCGTTTGCCGTCAATTCCACGCAGTCGCCTATTTCCGTAATCAAGATATTCCGCGCTTCCACGCCCACCGATTCGGCAAGCTGTGCATGGCGTTTCAAATGACGGTATTCGCCGTGAACGGGAATGAAAAATTTCGGTTTTAACAGCGTATGCAAAATCTTGTGTTCTTCTTGGCACGCGTGCCCCGAAACGTGGATTTTTTCCAAACTTTCGTACACTACCCGCGCGCCCTTTTTATACAAGTTATTAATAACGCGATAAATCATTTTTTCGTTGCCGGGGATAGGGTTTGCGGAAATGATAATCGTATCGTTTTCGCCTACCGTCACCTTATTGAAATCACCCGACGCCATACGCGTAAGCGCGCTCATCGGTTCGCCTTGCGAACCCGTCGAAACGATCAGCAGTTCCCCGTCAAACAGGTTCTTCGTGCGCTCCACGTCGATTAAAACGCCTTCCGGAATTTTCAGTTCGCCTATTTTTACCGCCGCGTCTACGACCTTGAACATACTTCTGCCCGAAAGCGCCACTCTACGACGGTATTTCACAGCCAAATCGATGATTTGTTGCAAGCGGTGTACGTTGGAGGCGAACGTCGCGATAATCAGCCTTCTCGTCATATTTTCCGAGAACAAATGATCGAGCGTCGTACCGACTACCGTTTCACTCATCGTATAACCCTGCCGTTCGATATTCGTCGATTCACCCATATACAAGAGCACGCCTTCTTTACCAAGCTCGGCTATGCGCTTAAAATCAATGGGCGCACCAGCTACGGGCGTAAGATCGATTTTGAAATCGCCGCTGTGATAAATTAAGCCGTTAGGCGTACGAATCGCCAACGCGCAAGCCCCCGATATCGAGTGATTGACGTTGATAAATTCCACTTCAAACGCTCCAAGCGACACTTTATCCCCAGGTTCAACCACGCGCTCCACCGAGCCCGTTATGCGGTGTTCTTGCAACTTATTATCCGTCAACATTAGCGTAAGTTTCGTACCGTAAATGGGCGTATCCGCGTTTAATTCTTTCATTAAATAGGGTACGCCGCCGATATGGTCTTCGTGGCCGTGCGTCAGCACCACGCCGCGAATACGGTCTTTATTTTGCGTTAAATAAGTGATATCGGGCACAACCGAATCGATCCCCGGCATATCCTCGCCGTTGGGAAACGTCAAGCCCGCGTCGATCACGATAATATCGTTGCCGTATTCGAGCGCAGTCATGTTTTTGCCCACTTCACCCACGCCGCCTAAGAAGATAATCTTGACGGGTTTCTGTTTTTTCGTTTTGTGTTTGGCAACGCGGTTTTTAAGCGGTTCCTGCTTTTCCGTCTGCGCCTTTTTCATAACGAGTTTCTTCGTCTGCTTAACGTCCCTTTCTTTGGGGTTTTTCACACTTTCAAACGCCGTCATACCGCCAAAATCCACCGTCGTGCCCATAGGATTTTTCTTGGATTTGCGGGGTTTGTTTTGCGCTACGTCGCGCGCAGTCTTTTCTTGTTCTTTTTTCTTTTCTTTCACTTTGTCTTTGTTCTCCTTGCGGAATTTTTTCCGCTCTTCATGAAATAGAGAGCCGAAATATGAAATTATCAGCTCTCTCTACAATATTCGTATTATTTTTCTTTGGCGAGCATTAGAAATTGAAATCTACTTTCTTCTCTTTCGTTCTCTTGATAAAGCCCGCGGCTTCCAACGTTTCGTCGTCTTCATAGCCGAATTCTTGCGCGTAATCAACGGGCGTAAATTCCGCTAATTTCTCCGCGCCTTTCTTCGCTGCAAGGATACCCACCAAACGCACCGCTTTCTTCACGCCCATATCGCTGCTTACTTTCACCATAAACGGCGTGTCTTGGTGCGCTTTTTGTTCGGCTACGTTTTGTTGATGGTATACCGATTCCTTGAGTTCAGGATCTTCTGGATCAAGCGCGAGTAAGAAACGGAGCGTTTTACCACGGATAATCACTTTTGCTATCGTTTCTCTACCCAAGTTGAATCTGTCGCCGTTCCAGCTGATATTCGAGCGAACTTTCTTATACGAGGTCAGTTCGTTGCGGAGCGTGCTGTAATAATTTTTGACTTTATCTTCGCTCTGTTTGAGTTTCGCCGTGAAACTTCTGTTCAATCTATCCACAAGCCCTGCTTGCGCATCGACTTTTTGTACGACAGGCTCAACCACCGTTTCTACGGGCGCGACCGCCACGGCAAGTTCTTCTTCCACAGGCGTTTCTTCCACTACTTCAACGATTTCTTCCGCTTGCGGTTCTTCTACCGGCGTTTCTTCCGCTTTACAGCTTTCGCAAATACTACGCATTTCTTCGGAAACGCTCTTTGCAATCGCTTGTACTCCCGCTTCGTCCACGACGAGTTCGTACGTGGTTTCTTCTTCGCCTCTTGCGGCAAGTTTTTCTTCTACGATCGTTTCAATACGTTGATAATCGGTCGTATCCACAGCGCCGAGTTTTCCCGCAACCTTTTCAGCTACCATATCCGAAAGGCGTTCGTAATCGATTTGCGGAGCTTCGACCACGGGAATAACGATTTTTTCCGCGACCTTTGCCGCCAAAGCGTCTAAATCCAACGTCGCGAGCGTCTGGGCTACCGCTTGCGATACAGCCGTTGCCAAAGCGTCGTCGTCCGCTTTTGCTTGTACTTGTTCCGCCGCCTTTACAAAGCTGGATTCAATACGACGATAATCGATTTTATCGGGATACGGCAACGATTCAACGACCTTTTCCGCCGCACCGTACACGATTCTGTCGTAATCGATTTTCGCCTCGACGGGTTCGCTCTTTTTCTCTTCCGTAGCCACGGGCGCAGGCAGAACGATTTCACCGAGAATTTCCAAAACCTTATCGCCTACTTCGTCCACTACGCGGTTATAATCGACGTTTTCCGCAACGGGAATCGCCGCAACTGCGTCAAGTACTTGACGGCTGTGCGTTTCCACACATTCTTCCGTCTTTTCCGCAACCGATTCGATAACCGATTTATAATCGCTTTCTTCAATCGCCGAAAGGCGTTCGTGGATATGTACCAAAGCACCGTCGATTTGTTCAAGAGCCGCAAGCTTAGCTTGCATATCGTCGAGTTTGGAAACGACGTCCGCTTGAATAAGCGCGGTCAAACCGTCGTAAACGGCTTGTTGTTGTACATAGCTGTATTTAATTTCGTTGACGGCTTCTTCAAGCTGCGGCATAACCGTAGAAAGTTTGTCTTGAACGGTGTTCCCAACCTCTTCGTTGACCTCGGCAAGTTTAGCAACGACCTGCGCAACCGCGTCTTGAATGTTTTCTTGCATATTTTCAATTGCACCAAGACGTTCACCCACTTCTTCCGTGAGCATTTTTGCCAAGCCGTCGTAGATGGTTTGGTTTTGCTTATAACTATAACGAATTTCTTGTGAAATCGCTTGCGAGGATTTATCCTTGTCCCCTTTTATTTCCTGATACAGAGAGCCGACCTGTACGGACGAATATTTGAGTTCGTTTAAAAGCTCGCTTTTAATCTTTTGTAAGTCGTAAGAAATCCAACTGTACAACGCGTCGATTTTGGAAGATTCCATTTGCTTTCTGTCTGCCATAATACACCTCGGTTTTTTGTTTGCCGTCTGTTTTTTGCAAAAAATCGGTTTTTCGCCTTTTACTTAGTATTATTATACCATATCCATATAGGCGCGGTCAAGAGTTTTACCGAAAAAATATAACGGAAAATAAGAAAAATTTTCCACCATGCCCACTTTCAACGCGGACATGGTGGTATGCTTTTACATTTTTCGACCTTTTTACGCAAGGAAACCGTTTTTATTTTTCGCCGATTTTCTTTGCGCAAATTTTACGATTTCCACGATGGGAATGACGCACGCACCGATAGCGATTGCCACCAAGAATTCAAGCCAGCCTACCGACGCGAATCCGAACATGCTTGCAAGGAAGGGAATTTCACACACGAGTGCCGTCGCCGCAAACGAACCGATTGCCGCCCACCAAAGCCATTTGTTTTGACCTTTAATAGAGAACAGGCTCTGTCTTTGCGAACGCATATTGAAACTGTGGAATATTTCCGCCATCGACATCGTCAAAAACGCCATCGTCGTACCGTGCGCGCTATTTTCAAACGTCCATACGCCCTCGTTCATGAAATGACCGATAAAGTAGGAAGCTAACACCAAAAGCGCTACGATAACGCCTTGATACACCACGTCTACGCCCATACCGCCTGAGAATACGCCCGCTTTTGCGTTCCTTGGCTTTTGTTTCATGACGTCTTTTTCCGCTTTTTCCGTTCCGAGCGCAAGCGCGGGGAAACAGTCGGTAACAAGGTTAATCCAAAGCAAATGCACGGGGTGTAAAATGGTAAAGCCCATCAGCGTTGCGATAAAGATTGCCAACACTTCGCTCATGTTCGACGCAAGCAAGAACTGAATGGCTTTACGGATATTGTTATAAATCCGACGACCTTCCTCCACCGCGCTTACAATCGTTGCAAAATTGTCGTCCGCAAGCACCATATCCGCGACGTTTTTCGTAACGTCCGTACCCGTAATACCCATACCGACGCCAATATCCGCCGATTTGATAGAAGGCGCGTCGTTTACCCCGTCGCCCGTCATAGCCGTAACGTAACCCGCCGCTTTCCACGCGTTTACGATGCGCGTTTTGTGTTCGGGTTGCACGCGTGCGTACACACCGATATTTTTAAATTCACGGTTAAACGTTTCGTCGTCCATTTCGTCCAACTGTGAGCCCGTAATTGCACGGATTTCATCGTCCAAAATCCCCAGCTCTTTTGCAATCGCTTTCGCCGTGTCGATATGGTCGCCCGTGATCATAATCGGACGAATACCCGCCTCGCGGCATTTCACGATAGCGTCCTTGACTTCGGGACGAACGGGGTCGATCATACCGCAAAGCCCAACGAAACAAAGTTCCGTTTCCAAGCTATCGCTGTCGTATTCGGACGGCAACGCCGATAACGTTTTTTCCGCACAGGCAAGCACACGCAAAGCGCGATCAGCCATACTCTTATTCGCATCCAAAATGCTTTGTTTATACTCCGCCGTCATAGGCACGGCTTTTCCGTTTACAAGATAATGCGTGCAACGTTCAATTACGACGTCGGGCGCGCCCTTCGTATACTGTACGTACTCGTTTTCGGCGCGTTCGTGAACGGTAGACATCATTTTTCTACCCGAATCAAAGGGCAATTCGCCTACTCTGGGCAACTTAGTTTTCAGTTCGTATTTGGGAAGTTCTACCTTATTCGCCCAAACGACGAGCGCGGCTTCCGTAGGTTCGCCCGTTACTTCGTTATCTTGGGAAATCTCCGCATCCGAACAGAGTGCCATTGCCGTAGCGACGCGTTTTTCCTCCTCACCGAAGAAATCCACCACCGTCATTTTGTTTTGCGTGAGCGTACCCGTTTTATCCGAGCAGATAATCTGCGCGCAACCGAGCGTTTCTACCGCCGTCAATTTACGGATAATCGCGTTGCGTTTAGACATGTTCGTAACGCCGATCGAAAGCACGATGGTAACCACCGCAGCCAAACCCTCGGGTATCGCCGCCACCGCCAACGAAACGGCGACCATAAACGCGTCTAAGCCAAACTCGAACGTCAAGCCCGCGCCCGAAGCGAAGTTTTGAATGAGTTTCACTCCAAACACGAGAACACTGATACCCAAAACCAACCACGTAAGAACCTTGGAAAGCTGACCGAGCTTGATTTGCAAGGGCGTTTTGCCCTCTTCCGCTTGCGCAAGCGCACCGGCAATCTTGCCCATTTCCGTATCCATACCCGTCGCCGTAACGACAGCCACGCCGCGACCGTATACGACCGTACTGCCCATATAAACCATGTTCTTTCTATCGCCGAGCGGTACGTCTTTTCCGTCGTTTACTCGAATAGCGTCCACGATTTTTTCTACGGGAACGGATTCACCCGTGAGGGCTGCCTCTTCTATTTTCAAGCTTGCGCTCTCCAAAACACGCCCGTCCGCGGGTACGGCGTCGCCCGCCTCCAAAAGCACGATATCGCCCACGACCAGTTCTTCGCTGGGTACGTGCACGATTTTTCCGTCGCGCAGGACTTTTGAGGTTGCCGCCGACATTTTTTGCAGGGCTTCTATCGCCTGTTCCGCCTTGCTTTCTTGGAACACGCCCAGCACCGCGTTGATAAGGACTACCGCTAAAATAATGATAACGTCGGTAGGAAATTCCTTTTCCACAACGGCAAGCACGCCGCTGATCGCCGCCGCGATGATAAGAATAATAATCATCGGATCGGCAAGCTGTTCAAAGAACCTACGGACGAGCGATTTCTTCTTGCCCTCCACCAGCTTGTTGCGCCCGTTTTCTTCCAAGCGCTTCGCAGCTTCCGACGAGCATAAACCCGTGTCGCGCGCGCATTTTACGCCGCTTAAAACCTTGCTTGTTTCTTCGCAATAATGTTTCATATATAACTCCTTTTTTTATTTTTATCTAATAGAAAAGCCCCAAGCACGTTGCTGTACTTGGGGCGATAAACCCATACTCTGCGTACAGCATCTTCTTTTGCTATACACGAGTCTTGCGATTCAAACAAGCCAGATCTTGCGATCGATATTGTTGACTTGTTCGCGTAAAAACATACGCTCGCTACTCCCTCGCGGGATAATTACTTTTTAATTTTACCAAAAAATGTAACGTTTGTCAAGCGATTGGAAGAAAATTTTATTCTTCTTCGTCAGGTAAATCTACGTTGTGGTATACGTTTTGCACGTCGTCAAGGTCTTCGAGCGCGTCTATCATCTTCTCAAACGTAGCTACTTTATCTTCGGGCAACGTGATTTTGTTTTGGGGAATCATTGCCACTTCTGCTTGAATGAAACGGATTTTGGGTTCTTCCTCGTCGTTTCTACGCGCTTTGGGCGCTGCCGCCATGAGTTCTGCGTTCTTGTCCTCCAAATACTTGCGAACGTCGGAGAACGTTTCGGGGGACGTGAAGATTTCGTATACGTCGTCGTCCGCCACTACGTCGTCTGCGCCAGCCTCCAACGCGTATTCCATCATCGTATCTTCGTCAAGCTCAACCGTTCTTTCTACAACGATATAACCCTTGTTTTCAAAGTTATACGAAACGCAGCCCGTATTACCCATCGAACCGCCGTGCTTACCCAAAATCGCGCGTACGTCGCCTGCCGTACGGTTAATGTTATCCGTAAGCGTGACGATGATTACCGCCGAACCAGCCACGCCATAGCCTTCGTAGGTGAGCTCTTTATAATCCGCGCCGCTCATTTCGCCTGCCGCTTTTTTGATACTGCGTTGAATGTTATCGTTGGGCATGTTCGCCGCTTTCGCTTTCGCGATAATATCCGCGAGCTTGCTGTTCGTTTCAGGGTTGGGGTTGGATTTCGCCGCTACCGCAATTTCTCTACCGATTTTCGTGAAAATTCTGCCTTTCGCCGCGTCCGCCTTACCTTTTTTTGCTTGTATGTTATGCCATTTGCTATGTCCAGACATGTCTTTTTCTCCTTATTTTAACTAAATTTTTTGAGATTGTACATTAAAATCCCTGCGGAAACCGCCGCGTTTAAGCTTTCTTGCGTGCTTTCCATCGGTATTTTTACGGTATGTGTAGCCGCCTTTTTGAACGTTTCCGAAACGCCGTTCGCCTCGTTGCCGATAACGAGCGCGAATTGTTTAGGCGCTTGGAACGTGAACAGGTTTTCCCCGCGCATATCCGCTACGATAACGCTCGTTCCTTGCAAAACGGAAAGAATATCCTCCCTGTCCGCTTGATACAGCGTTGTAAAAAACACACCGCTCATACTCGCCCGAACGCTTTTAGGGGAATACGCGTCTACACAATCGCGCGTAAGATAGATTTCCTTATACCCTGCGGCGTTTGCCGTACGGATAATCGCACCGATATTGCCCGGATCCGCCACGCCGTCCAGCACCAAACACGCGCCCGTAGGCGATTGCAACGGCGTTTGGGGAATTTTCACGCGACAAAGCACGCCTTGCGGCGTTTTTTCGTCGGAAATTCGCGCAAATACGTCGTCGGAAACCAACACCGTTTTGTCTTGTATCGCCGACAAAAAGCCGTCTTTATCCTCGTAGCTTTCCGCCACGAACACGCGTTCGACTTCCAAACCGCTCTTTAAACATTCCCGCGTCATTTTCACGCCCTCGACGAGAAAAAGACCGAGCCTCTTTCTGCCTTTTTTGTCTTGCAAGGCAATCGTTTCACGGATTAAGGGATTGTTTTTTGAAGTTAAAACCATTTCTCAAAAATAATGAAAAGCCTTTTAAACTTTGCATCTAAAAGGCTTTTTGGAACAATTAAAGCGCTGCCTTTGCTTTCTCTACGAGTTGCGCAAACGCCGCTGCATCGTTTACTGCAAGGTCTGCAAGCACTTTTCTGTTCAAGTTGATTTCCGCAACTTTCAAACCGTGCATAAGCTTGCTGTAAGAAATGCCGTTGATTCTCGCCGCCGCGTTGATTCTGGAAATCCAAAGACGACGGAAATCTCTCTTTCTTCTTCTTCTGCCGATGTACGCATAGTTCAACGACTTCATAACCGCTTCTCTTGCGATTCTGTAAGATTTGCTCTTATTGCCAAAGTAACCTTTTGCAAGTTTTAAAATTTTTCTACGCTTTTTAACCGCGTTTACTGCTCTTTTAATACGCATATTTTTCTATCTCCTTTCCTTATTTCTTGTACGGCATCATGCTCTTAACCGTGCTTTCTTGCGTGGAAGAAACAAGAGTCGTTTGACGAAGCATTCTCTTTCTCTTTCTGTTCTTCGTTTCTGCTTTGTGGTTCTTACCGCTGTGAGAACGGTTTACTTTACCCGAACCCGTGAGCCAAAAACGTTTTTTGGTGCTGCTATGTGTTTTCTGTTTAGGCATATCTTTATCCTCCGAAAATTTTTTTCTTATTTTATTAACAACCCTTGCGGGCTTGTCCGCTTTGATATCGTCCTTTATTTCGCAGGCGAAAGGATCATAAGGATATTTCTACCTTCCGTTTTGGGAGCTTTATCCATTACCGCTTTGCCGCCAAGCAATTCAAAAAATCTATGCATAACGTCCACGCCCATCGACGCGTGCGCTTGCTGTCTGCCGCGCATACGGATAGAAACTTTTACCTTGTTCCCATCTCCAAGCATTTCCACCGTCTTTTTCGCCTTTACGTTGAGATCGCCCACGTCAATCGTCATCGAAAGATAAATTTCTTTCAGTTCTACGATCTTTTGGTTCTTGCGGTTTTCCTTTTCCTTTTTCGCCTGTTCAAACTTGAACTTACCGTAGTTCATAATCTTACAAACGGGCGGTACGGCGTTGGGCGAAATTTTTACAAGGTCTAAATTCTCGTCTTCGGCAATGCGCAAAGCTTCCGCCGCGCTCATAATACCGAGCTGTTCACCCTTCGCAGAAATAACGCGTACTTCTCTGTCACGAATATATTCGTTGATTTGATGCTGGTCTTTAATGGTCGTATACCTCACATAAATTTTAAAGGACTGCCTTGCATGGCAATCCTTTCCTACATAATCATTCCCGTTTTTCCACGGTAGAAAAATTATTGAGCCGTACCGACATATCGCACGGCGAGAAGGTTTGCTTCTGCTTAGCTTTAATATATTACCACAAACCAAAACCTTCTGTCAAGCAAATTTTCGGTATTTTTGATATTTTTTAAAAAAATTTTATTCCTCGTCAAGTTTATCCTTGAAATAGTTGGCTATTTCGGCGAGATACCTTGCGAGCGGCTTTTGTAATTCTTTCGGGGTTTTTAAGGGTGCGTACGCTACTTCTAACGTGATATCGCCTCGATAATTTACCGCCTTAAGTGCCTCAACGATTTTTGCAAAATCTACTTTTTGCGTAAACGGAACTTGATGATTGTCTTTCACGCCGTCGATATCGTGCAAATGTATACATTGCACGTAATCCCCAAGCGTTTCAATCATTTCCGCCGCGCTCGTATTCAACCCCGCCATTTCCGCGTGTCCAATATCCACACACGCAACGAATACGTCTTTATTAAGTAAGTCCATATGCTTTTTAAAATCGTCGTGATGCGAACAGGCGGCGTTGGTCGCCACGGGCGAACCCTGTTTCCAGTTCCACATATTTTCCACGGCAATTTTTACACCCGTTTTCTTTGCGGTTTCTTCAAAGTTTTTATACAGCGCCGCATTCTCTTCCGCAGTATAGTTATTGCAAGGATGCACCACGCAATTTTTCGCGCCTAAAATCGCGCTCACTTCAATCGCGCGATTGATTTTGGGAATCATTTGCGCGTTGTATGCGGCGTCGCCTTTTCTTGCCGTAGCAAAAGGTGCGTGCGATTGGTTACAAACAATTCCCAAATCATCGGTATACACGCGAAACTCCCGCGCCTTTTCTTCCCAGTTTTCCACATATAAAATCTCGTCAAACACACCGTCCGTAAACATAGACGCATCATAAGCGGTGAAGCCTACTTCTTTGAGCATTTTTACAATTTCCCAAATGTTGCCGTACTGCTTAAAGCTTTGTGTTTCCGTTGAAATATATCGCATACCTCTCCTTAAAAAGCCGTTTTATTTTCGATATCGCTTAAAACCGTAGCGATAAATTCGTCCGCGGAAACTGCGCCCGTGTCTCCCTTATCGCGACGACGAACGGCAACCGTGCCTTGTTCTTGTTCGTTCGCGCCCACGACGAGCATGTACGGTACTTTTTCCATTTGCGCTTCGCGAATCTTATAACCGATCTTCTCGTTTCTATCGTCCACAACCACGCGAATACCCTTTTCTTTCATTTTCGCGCAAAGTGCTTTTGCGTATTCTTCCTGCTTGTCCGTGATAGGCAAAATCTTGACTTGTACGGGCGAAACCCAAACGGGGAATTTGCCTGCAAAGTGTTCGATAAGAATACCGATAAAGCGTTCAATCGAACCGAATACTACGCGATGAACCATGATCGGACGGTGTTTTTGACCGTCTTCGCCGACGTATTCCAAATCGAATCTTTGGGGAAGTTGGAAGTCGAGCTGAATCGTACCGCATTGCCACGTTCTACCGATAGAGTCTTCCAAATGGAAGTCGATTTTCGGGCCGTAGAATGCGCCGTCGCCCTCGTTTACCACGTAGTTAAAGCCCATATCGTCAAGCGCGGAGCGGAGCGCGTCCGTTGCGCTGTTCCAATCCTCGTCGCTACCCATGCTGTTTTCAGGACGGGTGGAAAGTTCGACGTGGTATTTAAACCCGAACAGCGTATATACTTCGTTGATAAGGCGAACGATGCCCTTGATTTCGTCCTTGATTTGTTCGCGCGTCATGAAGATATGCGCGTCGTCCTGCGTAAAGCAACGCACGCGGAAAAGACCGTGTAATTGTCCCGATTTTTCGTGGCGGTGCACAAGTCCCAATTCGCCCATACGGATAGGCAAATCCTTATAGCTGTGCGGTTCGTTTTTATACACCAAAATACCGCCCGGACAGTTCATGGGTTTGATTGCAAAATCTTCTTCGTCCACTTTCGTCGTATACATGTTATCGCGGTAATGGAACCAATGCCCCGACGTTTCCCAAAGCGTGCGGTTAAGCATAATAGGCGTTTGCACTTCCACATACCCCTCGCGCGTATGGATTTGACGCCAGTAATCTACGAGCGTATTTTTAAGCACCATACCGTTAGGCAAGAAGAAGGGCAAGCCCTTACCTTCGTTCATAATCGCAAACAGTTTAAGCTCTTTACCCACTTTCGTATGGTCGCGTTTTTTCGCTTCTTCAAGCATGGTAAAATAAGCGTCCATTTCGTCCTTTTTCGCAAACGCCGTACCGTAAATACGCGTGAGCATTTTATTATGCTCGTCCCCGCGCCAGTACGCGCCCGCGATGCTCGTTAAGCTAAACGCCTTGATTTTGCCCGTAGAAGGAAGGTGCGGTCCGCGGCAAAGGTCGATAAAATTGCCTTGCTTATAGAACGAAATTTCTTCGCCGTCGGGCAAATCTTCGATGAGCTCGACTTTGTACGTTTCGTTAAAACCTTTCATCAATTCGATAGCTTCCGCTCTCGAAAGCGTAAAGCGTTCGATGGGCAAATTGCTTTTGATAATCTTCTTCATTTCCGATTCCACTTTCGCCAAATCCGCTTGCGTGATAGGCGTAACGAAATCGATATCGTAATAGAACCCATTTTCAATGACGGGACCGATAGAGAGTTTGCACGTGGGATATACGGTTTTCAACGCTTGCGCCAAAACGTGCGCGCAAGTATGACGGTAAACCGCCAACCCCTCTTTATCTTTCAGCGTAACGATCTCCAGTGTATCACCCTCGTTTAACGCGTGCGATAAATCCACTAAATTACCGTTAACTTTCGCGCAAACTGCGTTTCTTGCCAAGCCTTCGGAAATTGCAAGCGCGGCTTGCATTGCCGTTGCGCCCTGTTCCAAAGCCATACTTTCCCCGTTTTTCAAAATAACGTTCATAATAATCCTCCGTTGTATTGTATATCGTAATCAAAAAAAAGAAAAAACCTTAAACTCCCACCAAAGAGTTTAAGGACGCGAAATATTCGCGCGGTTCCACCTTAATTGCCTTACGTTCGTAAGACCGCTTTTATTGTTCAGTTTCGTATAACGTAAAGTGGTTTCACGTTCGTTTGGGATTACCTGCCTTACAGCCAAGGGCAAGCTCTCTGCAAATCCGAAAAACGGCGTTACTTGTCTTTACGCATACTATTGTAATCCATTCCGCGCCGTTTGTCAACCGTTTTTCAATAAATTTTTTTACCTTTCCCGCCTTTTTAACAAAAAAACGCTTTCTTGCCGTAGTATTTTTTCAAAAACGAACGCGTTTCACCGTCCGTTTCGCCAAAACAATACACCCTGCCCGCTTGCCCAAGCAAAATTTCCCCTACGGGCGTTTCCTTGCCGGTAAGATAACTGCGCGACAAAAGGCGGTATTCTTCATCGTACACTTTCCCGTCTTTGACGAACAGTTTGCTTTCACCGTCTTCAATCAAAAATCCCAAAAATCCGTCCAAGGAAATTTCACCCATATCCACAGGCACGTATTCGGCTACTTCCGACCAACGCTTGGTGAGTTCGCGCAAGCGGAAATGGTACGTGCCGTCCAAGCAATAATGCTTTTGTCCGCAAACGTGCCTAAGCGCATATGCTTTGTCTTCCTTAAAATCCGCCGCCACAAGCGCGGTAAAGAGTAAACGTTTTTGTAGCGCGGATAAAAGCGGGAGATTGAGCCTTTTTTCAAAATAGGCGTATTTATACCCAACCGCAATCACGTCGGCAATCGTATCCTCGGCAAAACGCCGCACGTACGGACAGTACGCCCGTTCCGTTTTAAAAGCAAGTTCTAAGTGATCCCCGTCCGTTTGCAACTGACATTCGGACGGCAAAAAGGAAAAGCGTTCGCGAACCTTTCCGTATAAGTAAGACATATACCGACCGTCAAAGCCGTTTTGCGTTATCGTTATTTCTTCCACAACATTATTGTATGCCGCAAACGCAAAATTATTTATCCCTTTTCGTAAAATTAGCCCCCCTTAAACGAGCATAATCGCTTGACTTGCCTAAAAAAATACTCTATAATATATACTTGATAAATTATATTTAATGTATTCGCGCGCGTATTCGCGCAAAAGTGAGGTTATCGCATATGGATATGAAATCCGTAGAAAGCAAATGGCAAGCTAAATGGGAAAAGACGAAACTCAACGTCTTTAACAAAAAAAACGCGGACAAGAAATGGTACGTTTTGGAAATGTTCTCCTACCCTTCGGGCGCAAAATTGCACGTAGGGCATTGGTATAACTACGGTCCGACCGATTCCTACGCACGGTTCAAAAAAATGCAGGGCTTTGAAGTATTCCAGCCTATGGGTTTTGACGCGTTCGGTTTGCCTGCGGAAAATTACGCCATTAAAACGGGGATTCACCCCAAAGATTCCACGATTAAGAACATGGAAACAATGGAAAGACAGCTTAGAAACATGGGCGCTATGTTCGATTGGTCGGCGGAAATTTGTACCTGCGAAGAAAATTATTACAAATGGACGCAATGGCTGTTTTTGCAACTCTATAAAAAAGGGCTTGCGTATCGTAAAAACGCGCTTGTAAACTGGTGCCCCGGCTGCGAAACGGTGCTTGCGAACGAACAGGTTATCAACGGGGAATGTGAACGCTGTTCTTCCGTCGTTTTGCGTAAGGATATGACGCAATGGTTCTTTAAAATCACCGATTACGCGGAAGAACTTTTATCTGACCTCGACGGGTTGGATTGGCCTGAAAAGACCAAGCTCATGCAGAAGAACTGGATCGGAAAATCGACGGGCTGCGAAATTTATTTTGAATGTGAAACGGGCGATCAAATCACCGTATTTACCACCCGTCCCGACACCGTATTCGGCGTGAACTACGTCGTACTCGCACCCGAACACCCGCTCGTAGACAAACTCAAAGCGGCACACCCTGAAAACGCGGCGGCTATCGACGCGTACGTGCGCTACGCGGCGGAGGCGAACGACATCGACAGACTTTCCACCGCGCGTGAAAAAACGGGCGTGTTCACGGGCGCGTACGCTACGCACCCCCTTACGGGCAAACAAGTGCCTATCTATCTTGCAGATTACGTACTCTATTCCTACGGCACGGGCGCAGTAATGGCGGTTGCCGCGCACGACGAACGCGACTATGCGTTTGCAACCAAATACGGCTTACCCATTACGCAAGTCATTCAAAAAACGGGCGGCGAAACATTGCTCCCCTACTGTGAAGACGGTATTTTGGTCAACAGCGGTGAGTTCGACGGTTTATCGGGCGATGAAGCGCGCGATGCGATCGCCGTACACCTTACCAAAATCGGCAAAGGCGGTAAAAAGGTAAATTACCGTTTGCGCGACTGGTCGGTATCCCGTCAAAGATATTGGGGCGCGCCTATCCCTATGATTCACTGCGAAAAGTGCGGCGTTGTACCCGTCCCCGAAAAGGACTTGCCCGTAAAGCTCCCCTACGACGTAGAATTTAGACCCAACGGTAAATCCCCCTTGGCGGCACACGAAGGGTTTATGAAATGCACCTGCCCTAATTGCGGCGGCAAAGCATCGAGAGATCCCGATACGCTTGACACGTTCGTATGTTCCAGTTGGTATTATTTACGTTATCCCGACGCACACAACGACAAACACGCGTTCTCGACGGAAATTGCCGATCAAATGTTGCCAGTAGACGTTTACGTGGGCGGTTCGGAACACGCTTGTATGCACCTTTTATACGCGCGGTTTATAACCAAGGCGCTCCGCGATATGGGTTATATCCATTTCGACGAACCGTTCAAACGGCTCGTACACCAAGGTATTATCTTAGGCCCTGACGGCAACCGTATGTCTAAATCGCACGGCAACGTCATTTCCCCCGATACGTATATTGAAGAATACGGTTCGGATATTTTCCGTTTATATCTCATGTTCGGGTTTAGCTATACGGAGGGCGGGCCTTGGAACGACGACGGTATTAAATCCATTTCCAAATTTATCGACCGCGTTGAGCGTATCGTCCGCAAAAGCGCGGAAACGAACGAAAAAGGTCATACGGATATGACGGCGGCGGAAAAAGAACTTGATTACGTGAAAAACGCGTCCGTCAAGAGTATTACGCGCGACGTAGAAGCGTTCTCGTTCAATACGTCCGTAGCCAGAATTATGGAATACGTAAACGCACTCCAAAAATACGACTCGCTTACGGAAAAGAATAACGCGTTCTATAAAGATTGTATCGACGACTTAATCCGTATGCTTGCACCCTTTGCCCCCCACTTTGCGGAAGAACTTTGGGAACTCACTGGACACAAAGAAAGCGTGTTCTTGGAAAGCTATCCCACCGTCAACGAAGCGGCGCTTGTGAAAGACGAAACAGAATACGCTGTTCAAATCAACAGCAAAATCAAGGCTAAAATGATGATTGCGGAAGGTTTGTCCGACGAAGAAATCCAAGCCGTCGTTTGCGCAAACGAAGAAATCGCGGCGCAAATTGCCGGCAAGACGATTAGAAAATGTATCATCGTCAAAGGCAGACTGGTCAATTTAATCGTTGGTTAACCCTCCCAAACGAAACGTAATCCCACGGCAAAACGCCGTGGGATTTTTTCGTCTTTTTTATTTTTCGTTGGTTAAATTCCAAGTGGGGAATAATTCACGCCAAACGTCGGTATGCGCTTCACAGTCCAAAAAATGAGCAAATAAATCAGGGTTGTTTTCTCTATTGGAACTTTTCATATAAAGATTACTTGCCTTTTCGCAAAACGCTCTCCAGCCCTTTTTCCATTCTCCGTTTTGAAGCTGAGCATTCCGCTTTTCAAATTCGCCCATTATTTGCTCGTATACTTCAGCTTTTGCGAGCTTTAAGCATTTTTCTTCACCCGTAAACGGATAAAATTTTATTGACACGCCTTTTTCAAACGTTAATTCCACAAGCAAGCTCGAATACCAAGTTTCAGCCATCTTTTCCCAATAAAAATGAAAATTGCCTTGCCCGTAAACGATATGTCCGCCCTTATATTCTTCATAACAACCGATACAATGGCTATGCTGTGTAATCACAATGTCTGCGCCGTTTTCTACCATTTCTTGGCATAACAAACGTAATCTTGGCGAAGGATATAAGCAATGCTCTTTTCCACCGTGGTACAATACGACTACGTAATCCACTTGTTTTTTTAATGCACGAATATCCCGCATCGTTAAATACGGATCGTAGGGATTCGTTCCTGTTCTGTCGGGCAACGCGTACGAATATTCGTGCTCGCATACGTTGATAAATCCAAGCTTTTTACCGTCCTGTTCAACAATATACGGTTTTCTCGAATCAATATCGTTTTCTCCCACGCCCGTGTACGGTAATCCCACTCTCTCAAGATTTTCCATTGTATCTTTCAAACCTTGAATACCAAAATCGAATACGTGATTGTTGGCGAGCATAACGTCGGTGACGCCTAATTTTTTTAACGTATCCGCGCATTTTGGATTTGCTCTCAAACACGGTCCAAATTTTTTAATTCCTTTATCCGTCGTTGTAAGCGCACATTCAAAGTTGATAACCGTTCTATCGACTTGCTCGACTAAATCACAAATATCGCCAAATAAACCGCGCACGTCTCCTGCTACAAACAACGCTTCCGTTTCTTTCGTCGGAACAACGTCCGCACCGATTAAAATTTTCATGCTTTTTCTCTCCTTAATATTTTCATAAAACAGTATATCATACCGTCAGATAATTTGTCAAGCAAATAAAAATCTTTTTTAGGGTCAAACAAATCCTTTGATTTATTTTTTACAAAACGTTTACATCTCTTTACAAAACGCTAACGAGTTTTTAGCTTTTTTTATACAATCTCCGCGTATAATACAGGTACAAAATTCAATTAGGAGTGCAAAAATGGAAAACACACAAATCAAAATCATCGAAAAAATTCAAAACAGCTATCTGGATCGCGAGCCGAGTAAAATCGAACGCTTGCAAAAGCTTAACAGCCGCGTAGAACGCCCCGTAAAAATTTTCAGTTATACGTTCGGTTCGATAAGCGCGTTGGTGCTTGGTACGGGTATGAGCCTTGCCATGAAAGTTATCGCTGCGGGTTTATCGTTTGCTATGCCGCTTGGAATCGGCGTGGGATTGGTTGGATTAATCGGCGTATCCGTCAACTATTCTTTATATAGAAAGATGCTGAAAGGTCGCAAGAAAAAATACGCAAAACAAGTGTTGTCTTTAACAGACGAACTGTTAAATAAATAAAAAAGGAGAATTAAAAATATGGGAATCAAACAATTCTTCAAGAACGCGTTTTCGGACATGAAAGAAAGCGCAAAGGCGCAACACGAGGTTGACAAGGCGAATTTGGAAGCTACAAAAGCGGAAAGCAAGGCGCAATGGGAAGAAGCGAAAATGTCTCCCAAAGCCCGTCAAGCAATGATGCAAAAGGAACGCGAAGAACAAATCGCTGAGGCAAAGGCAAGAACCGCCGCCGCAAACGAACGCATTGAAAACGCAAACAATTCTAAATAATGAAAAAGAAACATTCATACAAAGTAGGCAAAAAGATTATCGAACGGGAATATAATTATATCCCCGTTCGGTATATTATTGCCGTTTTGATTACGGCGTTTGAAATTTTGGCGATTATCGGTGTGGTAGTCGCGCTTTGTTATTTCGTACCTTATTTCTATTTGGCGGCGTTCGCCACGGAAGTTGGGTGCGTTATCAAAATTATCGCATCCGACGACAATCCCGATTATAAAGTGCCGTGGCTGTTGTTCGTGTTGATTTTGCCAATTGCAGGGTTTATGCTATATTTTTTATTGGCATCAAGAAAACTTAATAAAAAATACTTAAAACGCTTGCAAGCCTTGAAAGAGGGCTCGTATCAAAAGAACGATTTAGCGGATTTTGCCGCATTGCAAGCGGAAAACCCTATCGCCTGTTCGCAGGCGAAAATGCTTTGTTCTATCGCTGAAACGCATTTGTTTACAAACACCGCGCAAACATATTTCCCTCTCGGCGAAGATATGTGGAAAGCCATGCTGGTTGACCTTGAAAACGCGGAAAAATTTATATATATGGAATATTTCATTATCGAAGAAGGCAAGTTTTGGGATTCGATTTTGGAAATTCTTAAACGGAAAGCCGCGGCAGGTTTGGACGTAAAAATCGTATTCGACGATATCGGCTGTATGTCTACCTTGCCCGGTAATTACTCTCAGCGTTTAAAAAAATTCGGCATACAAGCCACTACTTTTTCACGGGTAAAAGGACAAGCCGACAGCGAATTTAATAACCGTTCGCATAGAAAAATAACCGTCATCGACGGCGTAATCGGGTATACGGGTGGCGTTAATATCGCCGACGAATACATCAACGAACGGGTGCGGTTCGGGCATTGGAAAGACACGGCTATTCGATTACAGGGCAACGCCGTAAAGGAACTGACACACCTGTTTTTAATCGATTACGGTATTAACGCTAAGCATATACCTACCCTTTTGCAAGACGTATATCCAAACGCAGAAAACGGCAAACACGACGGCTACGTAATCCCGTTCGGCGACGGACCAAAACCCATGTATTCTCGGCGCGTTGGGAAAAGCGTGATACAAAACATGCTTGCATGCGCAACTGAATACGCGTACATGACCTCACCCTATCTTATCATCGACAACGATTTGTGTTTGAGCATAGAAAACGCGGCACTTCGCGGTGTGGACGTACGTATTATCGTACCGCATATACCCGATAAGAAAATAGTGTTCGGTATGACACGCAGTTTCTATGCGCGCCTGATGAAAGCAGGCGTAAAAATTTACGAATACGAACCTGGGTTTATCCATGCAAAAAGTTATCTTGTAGACGGAAAATACGCGATGATTGGTACTATCAATTTAGATTATCGAAGTCTCGTACACCATTTTGAAAACGGCGTTTGGCTGTATAACTGCGATTGTATCGCGGATTTAAAAAGGGATTTGGACGATACGCTCGCCAAAAGCATTTATATTGCTCCGTCGTCGCAAAAGACGAATTTATTGCAACGGTTTATCCGTTCTATCGTCCGCATTTTCTCGCCGTTATTATAAAGCGAAAGCACCCCGCAGGGTGCTTTTTATTTTGCTAAATATTGATAATCGGAATAATCAAGCTCGCGCCTGTTTTAGGGACGTGTAGAGACGCACCCCACGTAGCGTTGAAAAATTTCTTACCATTCCGTTCGTTATCGCTTGCCGTGCGCGTTTCGCCCGTCAAACCATGTCCGTACAGCCACACGTCCGCTTGCACGCTCTCGTCCATGCGGTTGAGTTCATGGCACAGGCAATATTTCCTACCATACAATTCTACCACCGCGTTTCTTGGCAAAATTTCCGTTCCGTTGGCAAACTTCGCAAGCTCCTGTTCCAAATCGTTATTACCCGCGACGATGATAACCCGCGCGCCCGATTGTCGCATGACATTCACTATCATAGGCGCGGATTTCAACCAATACGGGCGAACGCTTTCAATGCGCCCTGCTTTGAGTTCGTCCACCAAATCGCCCGTATGAACGATGACGTCGGGTTTGATTTCATCTATTAAGCGTTTATAATAGGAATAATGCGCCGACTGCGTATCGCCAAGGTGCAACACTTTTTCGCCCTCGTTTTGCGCAAGAAACGCCTTAATTTTCGCGATATTGGCTTCCAAATCCGCTTTGTTTTTTACATAACTGAGGGCATTGCCCGTGCGCATATCATCAGACAAGTGCGCGCAATCGTTTGCATACGCTTCGCCGTTTGACGAATATAAAAGGGATAAATGGCAGTTCCAATGAAACGCGCGATTATCGCTCACGCAACCGAACAAATGCCGCATAGCCACCGAAGTTGCCGCGTGCCCAACGAGCAATATATCCCTATCCTTAGGCTGATTGGATAAAACGGGTTCTAAACCATTCTTTAAGCGCGTGATAACGTCGGACAAATCTTCCGTTTTTTCTTCCCACCAAGGATACGGCATATCCGTTTTTACCTGTGCACGGGGATATCTCGTCGCTATTTCTTCCGACGTCATGCCTTTAAACGGCTTATCGGGCGGAGATTGCACAAAAATCTCATGCAAACAAGGCAACGGCATAAAAGTTAAACCCAACTCTTCCGCGATAATATTCGCCGTACGCAACGTTCTATCGTAAGGCGATGCGTAAATAACGCCTTTAAAATCAAGCTCTTTTAACCGCTTACCTACAAGCGCCGCTTGCTTATCGCCAAGCTCGCTCAACGGCGTATCCCCAACGGGGAGCGATGCGTCGTTATTATAACAAGTTTTCGGCATAACCTGCCCGTGCCGTGTTTCAAAAATCCTCATTTCTCTAACTCTACCATCTGTATCCTGCGGCAAATCTTTCCTATCATCTACCAAGTATATAGGATTCGTCAACGCAATCAAACAATCCGCTTCGTCGTAAATTTCCATTCTAGCGAAATTGTATTTTTGCTCTGCGCAAAGCGTAAACGAATACGCCGTTTTGCCATCTTTCATTTCCACTCGCGAAACGGGTTTCCCGTTTATTACGCATACCGCATATCCGGCTTTTACCTTGCTTACGGCGGAAAATTGCAAATTTATCCGTTTCCCTACACGGATACTACCCATCGGAAAACCGTCGGAAGTAAAATCAACGCTTTGCATAGCCACGGGATTCCCCAACCAAACCGAACCGCGAGAAAACGCTTTTACGAAATTTTCTTCCGTCGGCACATCGCTATCGTCAAGCCCTGCAAACGTACAAAAATTGTTGCCGCGCGTCCAACCGTCCGCCACCGCGTGATGATTGTCGCTGTCGCCGTCGCCTGTGATAAACACGCCGTTTGCGGAAAGCTGATCCCAAAGCCAAGTGTAATCGCTTGCATCAAAGCCGTCGCGACCACACGGAAATCCTACTTCAATTAAGCTTGCACCGTATACGCGATTGTCTATCAGTTCTTTTGAAAGCTCACGCTTAATCTCGTCTTTGGATAGTTCCTTTTTATAGCCCGTATACGGATGATTCCAAGAAAATATACCGCCGTAGCGTTTGATATGTTCTATCGCGCTTTGGTTATCCACTTGATAATTTTTTGCCGCATAATCAATGACGGGAACTTTGGTGGAAAAGCAGTTTTTGTGATTGCCTGCACCCGTTACCTCAAAACCGACGAACGCCGTCACTCCCCATTTTTCGCCTAACTTTTCGACTATCTTCTTTTGCTCGGCACGCACCTGTTCAAAATTCAGTTCACGCAAAAAACGGAAGGAACGGAAGCGTATTTCCGAATCGTTTTGCGCCGTGATACGAATGGAGCAAAGCGCATTATCCAAACCGCCAATTTCTTCGCTTACGTCAGTATACAAAGGAAATTGGTAAACCCCGTCCGTCCTTTTCGGCATAGGCAAATACTGCACGTTTTCCTCACGGCTGATATCGTCGCCTAACACGTAGCAAAGCTTAGCTTGGGTATACGTGGGGGGCTGTGCGGATAAAATAAATTCCACTCGGACGTTACCGCGAATATCCGCGTCCATTTCCACGCTCAAACGGGAAAATAACGCGTCACAATGTTTTTTACCCTGCGAATGGAAAGTAAGACTTTCTTTTTCGCCTGCGTTTGCCGTGATACGGAGCGCAAACCCCTCGTCCGTTTTTTCAAACGCGTAACAACCGCTGTTGTCGTCGTTTTCTAAAAAACCTGCCTTTGCGCCGTTTTCTAAAACAGTGAACAGTTTATCTTCTGGAAAAGCAAAAACGGGAATATCCGTTTGTTTTTTACCCATACGAGTATCGTGTTCGGTCGTCCAAATATGTTTAATCCCAAGCTCTGCGGCATGCGACATATGCGAACCGATCGATGCCGTCGGTTCATGCGAACAATGCAAATGCATATGTATCGGATAAAATTTCATACGAAATACCCCAACATTTTATTTCCGTTTATTATATCATAAACACTAAATTTTTGTCAAGCATATATTCATATTCGAAGACAAATAAAAAGCTTATCAATATGCAGCGGTTTTTCTAAACAGCTTTTTCGCACCCATAATTTACCCATTAAATAAAGCCCGTCGTGTAATATCTACACGGCGAGCGTTTCTTTTTCCATATTGGTACTTATATCAAATTACTCGGTATAAAACAATTATTTCCCTTTACAAACAATCAGATTAAATTTTTGATCCATTTTTGGGGCTCGCTTTATCGTTTCGAGCTCGTTTTTTGCGTACGCTTATTTCATTTGTACTGTATGCGCGATAACGTCCGTACCGTTATGCCCCTATTCCCCTTGGTTCGACGGTTACTTGATTCCTTAACCCCGAAAGACGGAAAATATTTTCCTTTTTCACAATACGTAGCCGATACGACCTTCAAGAAATACGGAAAGCCGCATAAATTGCACGACTTGCGACACACTTTCGGTACTATTCAAATTTGCGTGAATAAAATTGAGGCAAAAACGGTTTCTCTTTATATGGGACATTCGGACGTTCAAACCACTTTGCGTATCTATACGCACCCCGAACAACTCAATCGGGCAGTATTTTTGAACGGAAAGTTAACGGAAAATGAAAAATTGGAACATTTGAAACGCGAATACGCGGAAGTCCTTGAAATCATTGACAATTTTCTAAAATGATTTACCCATTTTCTACCCATATTTACCCATAAAATCATTAAAAAATAGAATAAAAATGAAAAATTACAGTTGTGTAAAT
>SVHY01000022.1 GCA_015055545.1 Clostridiales bacterium | reverse complement strand
GAAAACGCGGAAGATATCGGGGAGAAGGGCGTTGCCGATCTTGCGGCGTATAACGTGACGGAGAACGACGTGGTGGTAGGTATTTCCGTTGCGGGCGGTGCGCAGTACGTGCTTGCGGCGCTTGATTACGCAAAGAGCAAGGGCGCAACGACGGTTGGACTTACGTCGAACGCGGACAGCGCGCTTGCAAAACAAGCGGATATCGCGATTTGTCCCGACACAGGCGCGGAAGTAATCACAGGTTCGTCGCGTATGAAAGGCGGTAATTCGCAAAAATTCGTGCTCAATATGCTGTCCACGTGTGCGATGGTAAAGAGCGGTTACGTGTATGAAAATTTGATGATTAACTTAAAGCCGTCGAATATTAAGCTGAAAAACCGCATGATTGGTATTGTGCGCGATATTTTAAACGTGGACGAAGCAAAAGCGGAAAAACTATTAGAAGAAAACGATTGGAATATCAAACAAGCCGTTGAAAAATAAAAAAACGAAATATCTTAAAAGGAAGCAAGACGCCGCGAGCGTTTTGTTTCTTTTTTTATCATAATTTCGATCTAAAAAACGTATATATAATTGATGTTTTTAAAAGGTTTGAAAGGCAAAAAATTTTACTTTATCGGTATCGGTGGGATTAGCATGAGCGCGCTTGCAAAGCTACTGAAAACGAGCGGATATTCCGTTGCGGGCAGCGACGGTGCGCGCGGCGAAGAAACGGAAAATTTAGCGTTTTACGGCGTTAAAGCGTATATCGGCGTAGACGGAGAGAGAAAAGAGCTTATCGAAGCGGACGGAGTAGTGTATACGGACGCGATTGCAGCGGATAACGCCGAATTGTTGACGGCGAAACGCCTCCAAAAACGCATATACGCCCGCGCGGAATTATTGCAAATCGTCTGCGCCGCGTTTCCGCATACGTTGGCGGTGGCTGGAAGTCACGGTAAAACCACCTGTACGTCTATGTGCGCGCATATCTTGAAATCGGTAGGCGTGCCGTTTACGGCGCATATAGGCGGCGAAGACGGAGTTTTTGGGAATTTTTACACGACGGGTAGAGAATATTTCGTCACGGAAGCGTGCGAGTACAAACGCAATATTTTAAAAGTGAAAGCGGAAACGGCGATCGTATTAAATATCGACCGCGACCATATGGAATGTTATGAAGACGAACGGGATTTAGTAGATTGTTTTCGTCGTTTTTGTCAATCTGCCAAAACGGCGTTCGTTTGCGCGGACGATGAAAATTGCGTGGCTTTGGGTGATTTTTCGTCTTTCGGTATACAAAACACGCTATGCGATTATCGAGCGGTGGAACTTCGCGCCGTTAACGAGAAATATTCCTTTACGGTAGAAGAATACGGAAAGGCGTTATGTCGCGTGCGATTAAACGCGATAGGGCGTTGCAACGTATACAACGCTTTAGCGGCGTTTGCAGCGTTGCGCTCTTACGGCTTTCACGAAAAGGAAATCAAGCGCGGTGTGGAAACGTTTACGGCGGTAAAACGCAGGTTTGAACGTATAGGTGGGTATCACGGCGCGAGTTTCGTTTGCGATTACGCGCATCACCCGCGGGAAATTGCCGCTACGGTTGCAACGGCGAAAGGCATCTGTAAGGGGAAATTATACGTAGTGTTTCAACCGCATACGTATTCTCGAACCAAATTACTCATGGCGGATTTTATAAACGTGTTGCAACCGATTGAAAACGTAGCAGTCTACAAAACCTATCCCGCGCGGGAAAAATTCGATGAAGAAGGGAGCGCGAAAACACTCTCCGAGCGGATAGGCAGTTTATATATGGAAAACGTATACGTCATGCGCACGTGGTTAAAAAAGACGGTGCGCGAGGGGGATATGGTTTTGTTTTTAGGCGCGGGCGATATCTATTATGCGGCGCAATATATCTTAAAGGAACTCTCATGAAATATAAAAAAGGCGAGAAAGAAAAAAATTCTCGTCTTTTCCTTTATTTTTTTGGCTTTAAACTATTGATAATTTCAAAAAAAAATGGTATAATTGTTTAGAATAGGTATAACTTTTGCTTTTATATGCGCACGGGAGGGGAGTCTTTTGAAAAAGAAAGAGCATACAAACGACAACGTAAAGAAGAATAAAAAAGAATCGGACATTGTCACGAAAGAAAGTTTCAGCGCCGTATGCGCTTTGTTTTCGGCGTTGGCTTTTTTCATATTATGTACGCGTTCGCTGATATTCGGCGACGTCGGCGTAGCCATTCACGCGTTTTTTACGGGACTTTTCGGATATGCGGCGTATCCCGTTATTTTTGCCGTTTTTTATATTTCCGCAACTTCGTTATTCGGTAAAAAATTGATAAAAAACAGAAGAGTATTCGGGTACGTGCTTGCAGCGCTTATCTTTGTTGCGCTGGTTTTACATACTGCGTTCACGTATTCTTGGGCTAAGGACGGATATTTGAGTAGCTGTTTTTATGCGGGCGAGAACTTCCCTAAATGTACGGTTACGGGCTGGTTTGGCGGATTGTTCGTTTACGTTTTGTCTGCCGTAACAAGTAAAGTCGGGGCAATCGTTATCTTTTCATTGCTTGCCGTGGCGTTCGCGTATTTTGCGTACAAGCGTTTTAAACGTCCTGCAAAGGCAAAAGAAACTTCCGACGACGTGCAAAACGAGGAAGAATGGATTGCTAAATCCGAAACGGAAGCAAAAGTGGACAAGCCCGTTCCGCAAACGCAAACGAAGGAAACAGCGTCGCAAGCGGCGTACACAAACGCTTATAACGATTTGGTTTTTGGACAAACGCCAGGTGTGCGCTTATCCGACGACGACGTGCGTCCTGCATACGAAACGGGTAGACCCACGGGTGGTATATCGCCGTTCGGCAAGCCGTCCGATATGCGTCAACAGCCGCAACCGACCAAGGAAGAATACGAAAATAGCCGTGCGTTTTTATTCGGCAGCACGCCTGCGGAAAATTACCGTCGGAATTTGATATTCGATCCGAATTCGCAAGCGAATAAGCGTACGCCTACCGATCCTACGACGCAAACAACGACCAGCGCGTATACGAAATCCTATTCGGAGGCGTATCAAGATTCCGTCAATGCGGACGTTCGGCCTGCGAAAGTATTCACCGATTATGCGGATAGAACGTACGGTACGTACAAACCGCAAGAAGAACCGATCGTAAGACAGCCGTCCGTTTCCATACCCGCGTTTCGGGAAGAAACGCCGATTGCGCCCGTAGCGGAAACGCCGACGGTTGACGCTTTTACGCCGCAACCGACGGAAGAAACACAAACGGAATACCGTCGGCACGATTATATGGATTTATTCTCGCCGTCCAATCCGAACGTGTTTGGCGACGACGAACAAAACAGAGAATTTGCAGAAGAAACGTTTGGCGACAGAAGGGGCTTTGAAGAAGATTTTTCTTCCCGTCGAGTGGAAGAAACGCCGCCTGTGCGTGAAGAACTGGATTTTTCTGCGCGTAGATATGAAGAAGAACCGCTGTCCTCGCGCGACGGTATTAATATTTTTGACGAAGAAGAACCCGTAGAAGATTTACGTTCTACGTTTGAAGAACCGCGAGGCACGGATTTTACCGCAAGCCGTGGTTTGGATTTGGACGATCGCATGGAACGCGTGGAGCGTATGGAACGGGTGGAAGAAACGCCGCGGATTGTAGAGGAAGTGGTGAAACCGCAAGAAAAACCCGCGCCGCCTCCGCCTCCGAAACCGCGCGTGATTCGGCCGTACGTTCGCGTGCCGCTTGACGATTTTGATTGTCGGGATATCGAACCGACTTCTAATTTAGCGGACGTAGAACAAACGAAAGCGAATATTATCGCTATTCTTGACGATTTTAAGGTAACGGGTGCGTCAATCGCGTCGGTTACGTTCGGACCTACGGTTACGCGTTATAACGTGACGATCCCCCGCAACGTATCGCCTAAAAAAGTGGTTGCGCTCGATCAAGAAATTGCGCTCAGCTTGTATTCGAGCGGCGTAAATATTTATCCTAATTACGAAGACGGGGTTGTGAGCATAGAAGTACCGAATAAAGAACGGCAGTTCGTGCAGCTTGGCTGTATGTTGACGGGTGATTCGTTCGTCAACGCGAAATCGTCGTCGCTCATGTTTGCAATGGGTAAGGACGTCGGCAACCGTAAGGTGTATGGAGATATTTCCAAGATGATACACTTGCTCGTGGCGGGTTCGTCCGGCTCGGGTAAGAGCGTATTCTTGGGCTCGCTTATCGTGAGCATGATTTATAAGTACTCTCCCGAAGAATTGCGTTTGATTTTGATTGACCCGAAAAAGACGGAATTCGTGCTTTATAACAACTTGCCCCATCTGATGATCAACGAAATTATTACGGACGTAAATAAAGCGGTGCAAAGCTTGAATTGGGCAATCGGCGAAATGAACCGCCGTTATAGTCTGTTTGAACAAATGAGCCGCGCGGGTACGTACGTGGTCAATCTTGATCAGTATAACGCGCATATCGAGAAAAACGAACGCTTACCGAAAATCGTTATCATCATCGACGAGCTTGCCGATTTGATGCTTGCGGCAAAGAAGGATATAGAAGACAGAATCCAAAACCTTACGCAAAAGGCACGCGCCGCGGGTATACATTTAATCGTAGCAACCCAACGTCCGTCTATCGACGTTATTACGGGCGTTATCAAGAGTAATTTGCCTACGCGTATCGCGTTCGCCGTAGCAACTGACGTAGACTCGCGGGTTATACTCGACCAGTCGGGTGCGCAGAAATTGCTCGGGAAAGGGGATTTCTTATACACCATGTCGGGCATCAATACCCCCGTGCGTGTGCAAAGCGCGTTTATTTCCCCCGAAGATTCCCAACGCGTGGTCAACTTTATTAAGGCGAACAACGAAGCGTATTACGACGAAAGCGCGACGGCGTTTATCAACAATTCGCGCGGCAGCAGCGACGATTCGCTTAGCGGTGGTAACGAGGAAGTCGAACCCGTTTATATCGACGCTCTGCGCTACGTGATTGCCATCGGCAGCGCGTCTATTTCTATGATCCAACGCAAATGCTCCGTCGGTTACAATAAGGCGGGGAAAATCGTCGAATGGATGGAAGATATGGGCTACATTTCCAGCTTTGAAGGCGCGAAAGCCCGTAAGGTACTCATTACCAAAGAAGAGTTTGAAAGCAAATATGGCTCGCTTTAAAAAAAAGGCTCTGTCATACTTCCCGTTTGATTTTTTGACGGAAAAACGTTAATTGTGACATCGCCTAAAAAATTTCAAAAAATTTTTAAATCACGCATACGGTTGTCATATTTTATTTGATATACTGTATACAAAGGTACGGAAGGAATGTTATCGAAAAAGACGTTCGGCGTGATATCGCTCGGTTGCGATAAAAATCGGGTAGATACGGAAAAATTGCTGGGCAGAATACAAGATAAAGGTTATCGCATAACGGACGATATTTCCAAGGCACAAATTTTAATCGTGAATACCTGCGCGTTTTTACAGTCTGCGCGGGAAGAAGCGATAGAAACGGTGCTCGAATACGCCGATTATAAAAAGGGTAATCTGGAAAAAATCGTGGTTACGGGCTGTCTACCGCAAAAATTTATAGGCGAACTGTTTGCGCCCTTGCAAGAGGCGGACGTGTTCTTAGGAATTAACGATTACGATCAATTATTCACGGCTCTTGAACAATCGTACAAAAGTGATGCGCGGCAAAATTTTGTCGGCGCAGGTATGGACGAATACGCCTATTCGCGTGTGATTACGACGGCGGAACACTACGCGTATTTGAAAATAGCGGACGGCTGTTATAACCATTGTACCTATTGCTTAATCCCGAAAATTCGTGGAAAATACCGCTCGTATCCTATGGAAAATTTGGTAAAAGAAGCGGAAGAACTTGGGGAAACGTCCGAACTTATTCTCGTTGCGCAGGACACAACCCGTTACGGGGAAGATTTATACGGGGAAAACAAGTTCGTGGAATTGTTGCAAAAGCTTTCCGCGCTCGATAATATTCAAACCATTCGGCTTTTATATTGTTATCCCGAAATGATAACGGACGCGTTAATCGACGAGATAGCAAACAACCCTAAAATTTTAAAATACTTGGATATTCCTTTGCAACATTCGGAAAACAGAGTATTAAAGCTTATGAACCGTAGGGGGACTCGGGAAAAATATTTACAGCTTTTTGAAAAATTGCGTGCAAAAATTCCCGAAATTGCGATACGCTCGACGTTTATCAGCGGTTTCCCGACGGAAACGGAAGAAGAGTTTTTGCAAATGCAAGCGTTTTTAGAGCAAGCTAAGCTTACGAATTGTGGGTTTTTCGCATATTCACGTGAGCCTGACACGGGCGCGTATAAAATGCAACCGCAAATCCATCACGCAACGAAAAAACGTCGCGTAAAGGCTTTGTATCAAACGCAAGCGCGCATATCCGCGCATATCTTGGCAAAGTATATCGGCAAGAAATTGGAAATTGTTTGCGACGGGATTGATTACGATAAAAACTGTTTCGTTGGCAGAGCGTATTTTAACGCTCCCGATATCGACGGAAAAGTGTATTTCAACGCTACGCAAGCTATGCAAGGCGAGCGTTACGAAGTCTTGATTACGGACGCAGACAGTTATGATTTATACGGAAAAACGGAGGACTACGAAGAATGAATTTACCCAATAAAATTTCCTTAACGAGAATATGTTTAATACCTGTGTTTGTAGCGGTATTCTTTTTGGACGGCGTTTTGCCGTATAATTACGCGATTGCGGCGGCGATTTTCGTGATTGCCGCATGTACGGATTTTATCGACGGGCATATCGCCCGTTCGCGAGGACTTGTTACCAACCTTGGTAAATTCCTTGACCCCATTGCTGACAAAGTGCTCGTTGCAACGGCGACGATTTTGCTTTTAACGCTTGGACAGTTGTACGGAAAAATCGAAAACGCAAGCCTTGCCAACGGCGTATATATCGCAACGGCGGTTTCCATTTGCATTATCTTGGCTCGTGAATTGATTATCAGCGCGTTCCGTCAAATAGCGGCGACGAACGGTATCGTCATGGCGGCAGAAAAGTTGGGTAAGTATAAAACGGCTTGCCAAGACGCGGCGATTGCGGTTATGATTTTTGCGGCGGATATTACGGGCAAAGCCGGACAGTTTATTGCAGGCGTAGGTTTCGGTTTGTTTGCGGCGGCAACCGTTCTCACCGTTTGGTCGGGGATTTCGTACGTGTGGAAATACAGAAAGGTTTTAAAGGATGCGTGAGATGAAAAACGCGTGTGTCATCATCGGAAACGGTCGATATGAATACGCAAGCGACGATACGAACGCCGTGTTGAACGCGTTTACAGAATACGGTTATGCCGTAGACGAGATACGTTATTTAATAAACGCAAACGAGCAAAAAATCCGTTCCTCTATTTCGGAGTGGAAAGAAGAATACGACAACCTGTTCGTTATGGCGGGAAAGACTCGTTTGTTCGCGATTAAAAATGCGATTTCGGGTGTTTTTCAAGAACAGAGCTTTCACGGCGATGCAAACGGCGCGGGGATATTCGGTGAACAGGAAAAAACGCTGTTTTTACTCGCTTTGGACAGTGTGGAATGGGGCGAAGAATACGCGAAAACGGTCTGCGTTCCCTACTTGCAAAAAAAGAGCGGAGTTAAGCGTGCGCGTATCGTTATACGTACGGTAGGCGCGAATAGTATGCGCGTTAAGAGCTTGATCGATCGTGCTAAGGAGTTGGACGGTGGTCGGATAACGTATTTGCATACGCGCCGCTACGATGAAGATATTATTGAGATTTTATACGGCGAAGACGCACCGAAAATGCTCGTAGACGATCTACTCCGTTTGTTTGCGGACGGGTTGGACGGTAGCGTATACGCCATGGACGATACGCCGCTTGCCGAGCAACTCATTACGCTTTTGAAATTGCGCGGTAAAAAAATCAGCGTAGCGGAATCGTTTACAGGCGGTGGAATTGCGCGAAAACTCACGTCCGTTTCGGGGGCAAGCGAAGTCTATTTCGAGGGCTTGAACACGTATAACGAATTGTCGAAAATCAAGCGTTTGGGTGTGTCCGATTATACGCTTGCGACGATGGGCGCGGTATCCGATCAAGCGGCGTACGAAATGGCGGCAGGGCTGATAGCAACGGGCGATTGCGATATTTCCATTGCTACGACGGGCATAGCAGGGCCAAAGTCGGATCGATCCATGCAACCCGTAGGGCTTTGTTATATTGCCGTTGGTACGAAAGAAAGCATTTTCGTTTATCGTTATAAATTTGACGGTAGGAGAAAGGAAATTACGGAAACGGCAATCAATTACGCGCTCTATCAAGCGTATAAACATTTAAAAAAGATATAAAATAATAGTATAGGAGAATATATATAATGGCAAACGAAAAGAATACGGACAAAATGAAGGCGTTAGACGCGGTGCTGTTGCAGATTGAAAAGCAATACGGCAAGGGTTCGATTATGCGCCTTGGTGACGAAGCGGGGAAAACGGAAATAGAAGTCATTCCTTCGGGTTGTTTAACGTTGGATTTGGCGCTTGGAATCGGCGGTTTTCCGCGTGGGAGAATTATTGAAATTTACGGCCCTGAATCTTCGGGTAAAACGACGGTTGCGTTGCACGCGATTGCCGAAGCGCAAAAAATGGGCGGCGTAGCGGCGTTTATCGACGCGGAACACGCGTTAGATCCCGTTTATGCGCGCAAGTTAGGGGTAAACTTGGACGATTTGTACGTTTCCCAGCCGGATACGGGTGAACAAGCACTCGATATCGCGGACGCGCTCGTTAGAAGTTCCGCGGTGGATATTATCGTTATCGACTCGGTTGCGGCGTTGACGCCGAAAGCGGAAATCGAAGGGGATATGGGCGATTCCCACGTCGGTTTGCAAGCGCGTTTGATGTCGCAAGCGCTTAGAAAATTGACGGCAATCGTCAATAAATCCAAAACCTGCGTTATCTTTATTAACCAGCTCCGCGAAAAGGTAGGCGTTATGTTCGGTAACCCCGAAACCACGCCCGGTGGTAAAGCGCTTAAATTCTATGCAAGCGTACGTTTGGACGTAAGAAAGATGGACGTTTTGAAAGACGCGGACGGGGCTATGGGCAACAGAACGAAAGCGAAGGTCGTGAAAAACAAGCTCGCGCCTCCTTTCCGTCAGGCGGAATTTGATATCGTATTCGGCGAAGGTATTTCGCAGGAGGGTTGTATTATCGATACGGGCGTACAATACGAAGTCATCGGTAAGAGCGGCGCGTTTTATAGCTACAACGGCGCAAAAGTGGCGCAAGGTAGAGAAAAAATGCGTATATACCTGAAAGACAACCCCGAAGTTCGCGCGGAAATCGAACAAAAGATTCGCGACGCGGCAAAGGGTAACGTGGAACAACAAGAAGAAACGGAAGAATAAACGAATACACCCCGCTTTGCTAAAAGCGGGGTGTAGAATTTTTGTTTGGATTATTTAATGCTGTTTCTGTATTCGCCCGGAGTCATACCCACGTGTTTTTTGAATACGAACGTGAACGTGGATACGGAATCGAAACACAGCTTATCGGCAATTTCCGAAAAGGAAAAGTTCTTTCTAATCAACTTTTTAGCCTCGTCGATTTTTAATTTCAAATACGTTTGATAAATGGTCATGCCCGTTTTCTTTTTGAAAAAAGTGCAAAGCTGCGTCGTGCCGTAGTGCAGTTCGTCGCGCAGGGACTCTAAGGTAAACCTATCGTAGAGTTTAGCGTTTAAAATGCGCACGATTTCGTCTTGCAGCTCGGTAGAATCGGCGATCTTGGAAACGAAAAATTCTTGCGTTTGTTGCTTGTTTTGCGCGTGGCGCAAAAGATAAATAAACAGCGTTTCCAACGAGTTTTTAATAATTTGTTCGCCGCCCAAGTTCGGGTTTTCTTTAAGTTCCAACGCGCTCAAATTAGGATCAAAATCGGGCAGGTTAAACGTATCCGAGGCTTCCGTCATAATGTTTTGCAAAAGATAACGGTATTTTTCGGGTACGGCGTATTTTTTATCGCAAAAGAAGTTCATAGACGGGGAACGGCATAAAAAGGACGCAATAAACACGTTCGGTTCACCATCGCCCGTTTCTAAATAATGCGGTTGATTGGGCTTGATAAACAAGATTTCGCCTTGTTTCAGCTCTACGATTTGCCCGTCGATACCCACGAACGCATTGCCTTTATCTACGTAGTTAATTTCCCAAAAATCATGCGTTTCTCCGGGAAATACGTAATGACTGCCAAGCACTTGGTAATGAATAGTTACAATCTTTTGAATGTTCAAAAGGTTTGCAATCTTATGCATATAAAATTTTTTCTTTTCCTGTTCCATGGTTTTATTATATCATTTTTTGTTTCCGTTTGTAAACTGTTTCAAGGTAAAAACATAGAAATTTTTCACAAAAATAAACAGCGAAAGAATTCCACAAAACGATGAAATAATTTCTATTGCAATCTAAAGAAAATTCGGTTATAATATTGTCATAAATAACCTTAGGAGGAAACCACTATGGATTATATGAACGAATACAAAAAGATAGCGGATGAATTTGCTTTGGTGGGCGAGGTGGCGGACATTCGTCCGTACGGCGAAGGGCACATCAATTTAACGTTGCTTGTAACGACGACGGAAAAACGGTATATAATGCAAAAGATGAACACGCGCGTGTTCCCCGATTCCGACGGGCTTATGGCGAATATTTGCGGCGTTACCGAGCACTTAAAAGCGCGCGGCATTGAAACGCTCAGCGTAGTGCCGACGAAAGCGGGCGCGCCTTATTTAAAGGGCGAGGAATGTTATCGTGTGTACGATTTCATTGAAAATACGGTTACGTATCAAACGGCGACGGATATCGACGTGTTCCGTAATTCAGGTAAAGCGTTCGGCGAATTTCAAAATTACCTTGCGGAATTTGACGCGTCTAAATTGACGGTAGCGATTAAACACTTCCACGATACGCCCAAGCGCTTTAGGGATTTCAAAGCGGCACTTGAAGCGGACGCATTTGACAGGGCGAAAGATTGCAAGGAAGAAATCGAATTTATCTTATCGCACGAAAATACCTACGGGATTGCGATGGACGGCTTGAAAGACGGCTCGCTTCCTTTGCGCGTGACGCATAACGACACGAAGCTCAACAATATTTTAATGGACGAAAAAACTGGCGCGGCGAGAGCGGTTATCGATTTGGATACGATAATGCCCGGATCGATGCTGTTCGACTTTGGCGATTCCATTCGTTTCGGCGCGTCTACGGCGGCAGAGGACGAAAAGGATTTGACGAAAGTGCATTTTGATATCAATTTGTTTAAGGCGTATGCGGAGGGGTATTGCGGCGCGGTGAAAAACAGTATCACTAAACGCGAAGCGGAACTTCTTCCTTACGGTTCGTATTTGATGACGATTGAATGTGGTATGCGGTTCTTGGCGGATTATCTTTCGGGCGATACGTATTTTGCGACCAAGTACGAAGGACACAACCTCGTGCGTTGCCGTACGCAAATTCGCCTTGCTAGCGAAATGGAAGCGCAGTTTAAAGAAATGGGCAAAATTATCGACGAAATTCTTGCCTAATAGAACGAAACGAAAAACAGACGGGTTGTTTGCCCGTCTGTTTTTGATTGCTTTCGCTTATTTGGAGCTTTTGGAAACGTTGAAATAGTATTCTACAACGTCGCCGTCCTGCATGATATATTCTTTGCCCTCGGAACGAACTTTCCCCTTTTCCTTTGCGGCGGCGATAGAGCCGAGTTCTACGAGAATTTCCCAGTTCACAACGTCCGCGCGGATAAAGCCTTTTTCAAAATCGGTGTGGATTTTGCCCGCGGCTTGCGGCGCTTTCGTGCCTTTCGTAATCGTCCACGCGCGCGTTTCCTTTTCGCCTGCCGTCAGATAGGAAATCAAGCCGAGCAGGGAATAGGATTTTTTAATGAGCCTATCCAAGCCGCTTTCGCCAAGCCCGAATTCTTCCATGAAAATCGCTTTGTCTTCCGCATCCATTTGCGCTAAATCTTCTTCCGTTTTCGCGCAAATAACCAACACTTCCGCGCCTTCTTTCGCTGCAAATTCTTTTACGCTTACGACGTGGGGGAGGGTGTCTTCGTCTTTACCCATATCGTCTTCTTTGATGTTTGCCGCGTAAATAACGGGTTTGGTAGTCAACAGAAAACAATTTTTCAAAAACTCTTTTTCGTCGTCCGTCGTCGCAAAGTTGCGGGCAGGTTTTTCGCTTTCAAGGTGCGCGTATAAACGTTCCAAAAACGCGTATTCTTCCGCCGCTTTTTTATCCGCGCCGCCGCGGGCTTGCACTTTTACTTTGTTCATGCGGTTTTGCACGGCTTCCATGTCCGACAAAACGAGTTCGAGATTAATCGTTTCGATATCGCTTACGGGATTGACGTTATTGTCTACGTGTGTGATGTTCGCGTCCTCAAAACAGCGTACTACGTGCACGATAGCGTCCACTTCACGGATATGCGAAAGGAATTTATTGCCCAAGCCTTCGCCCTTGGACGCGCCTTTTACAAGCCCTGCTATATCGACGAATTCGATAACGGCAGGGGTAACCTTTTTGCTCGTATATAAAGCGGCGAGCTTGTCCAAGCGTTCGTCGGGAACGGCAACCACGCCCACGTTGGGTTCGATGGTGCAGAAGGGATAATTCGCACATTCCGCGCCTGCGCGGGTAATTGCGTTAAAGAGAGTGGATTTTCCTACGTTGGGGAGTCCTACGACGCCGAGTTTCATAACATTTACTTCCTTTTGATAAAATTTTGAGAAATTTTCCAATATATTATAATATAAAATTAAAAATTTGGCAAATCAAACTTGACCTATTTTGAAAAATGTGTTAATATTATTGCAGAAAAAATTATAAACGAGAAAAAACGAAGGTAAAATTATGGACTACAAACAGTATATTGCCGAAAAAATCAAAGTGGAGGGCGTAACGCAAGACGAAATTTATTCGCTGATTGCTTTGCCTCCGAATACGGAAATGGGCGATTACGCCATTCCCTGTTTTAAATTCGCTAAAATTTTTAGAAAAAGTCCCGCTATGATTGCGGAAGAATTAAAAGCGGGTATTTCCACGGACGATATCATAAGCGAAGTTTCTGCCGTGAACGGTTATTTGAATTTCAAAATCAATAAAGACGGATTCGTGCGTGCTACGCTCGATAAAATTTTATCCGAAAAAGACGCGTTCGGATCTTCAAACGAGGGCGCAGGCAAGACGGTTTGTATTGATTATTCGTCTATCAATATCGCAAAACCTTTTCATATCGGGCATTTATCCACAACCGTCCTTGGCGGCGCATTATACCGCATTTTTAATTACCTTGGCTATAAAGCGGTAGGGATTAACCACCTTGGCGATTACGGTACGCAGTTTGGAAAGCTCATTTCCGCGTACAAGCGTTGGGGGGATAAAGAAACGGTGGAAAAGGGCGGTATTCGCGCATTGAACGAGCTGTACGTGCGTTTCCACAAAGAAGCGGAAGAACACCCCGAATACGACGACGAGGCGCGCGCGTATTTTAAGAAAATCGAACAAGGCGACGAGGAATGTCAACAGCTTTTCACGTGGTTTAAAGCACTGACGTTAAAAGACGTGCAAAAGATATACGATATGCTCGATATCCACTTCGATTCGTACGCAGGCGAAAGCTTTTATTCGGATAAAATGCAACCCGTCGTAGACGAATTACGAGCAAAGAACTTGCTCGTGGAAAGCCGCGGGGCGCAGGTAGTTGACTTGGAAGAATACGGTATGCCGCCTTGCATTATTTTGAAATCGGACGGCAGTTCGCTTTACGCTACGCGCGATATGGCTGCCGCAACCTATCGCAAAAACGAATACGATTTTTATAAATGTTTGTACGTAGTTGCCTATCAACAAAATCTGCACTTTAAGCAGTTCTTCAAAGTGCTCGAATTGATGGGCAAAGATTGGGCAAAAGACTTGGTGCACGTGGCGTATGGTATGGTTTCCTTGGAAGAGGGCACGATGTCTACGCGTAAGGGTAACGTCGTATTCTTGGAAGACGTTATTGCAAAGTGTATCGAAAAAGCGTACGGCGTTATCGACGGTAAAAATCCTAACCTTGAAAACAAGGAAGACGTTGCAAAGAAAGTGGGTGTGGGTGCGGTCATCTTCGGTGCACTGTATAATAGTAAAATCAAAGATATCGTGTTCTCGTACGATAAAGTGCTCAATTTCGACGGGGAAACGAGCGTATACGTGCAATATACCTGCGCGAGAGCAAATTCCGTATTACAAAAGGGCGGCGTGGTAACCGAGTTTGAAATTCCTACGCTTTCGGCGGAAGAAATCGAGCTTGTAAAAGCATTGTCCGTATTCCCCGAAACGGTAAAAGCCGCGGCTGAAAAATACGAACCGTCCTTTATCGCGCGTTTTGCCGTGGACGTAGCTAAACAGTTCAATAAATTCTATTTTGATTGCAAGATTTTGGCTGCAGAAGACGAGAAGACGAAAAACTTCCGTTTGGCGTTGACGAACGCTACGTTGCAAACGCTCAAAAACGCGTTTGCGCTCCTTGGGATAGGTATTCCCGATAAAATGTAACGTGTAATATCATTTCATAAAAAAACGCTAATAACCGAATACCCCGCAAAAGTTGGAAAACTTTTGCGGGGTATTCGGTTATATTTTTGAAGATTGTTTTAATTCGTGTGGAGATATACCCGTCGTTTCCTTAAACACGCGATTGAACGAACGGATGCTTTGAAATCCGCTTTCCATCGCTGCAACCGTCACCGTGGCTTTCGTGTTGGTGAGAAGGTATTGCGCACGCTCGCAACGGTATTGATTGATAAGCGTTTTAAAGCCTATGCCGAGCGTGCGGTTGAGCAAACGGCATAAATATTCGGCGTTAAACCCAAGTTCTTTCGCCATATCTTGCAGAGAAACGTTCTCTGTGTAACGGCTTTCGATATATAAAAGGCAATCGAGAACGGGGTCGCTGCGAAAAGCGGGTGCTGGAACGAACTCGGATAACTGAAAAAATTCCGCGCAGAGCGCGTAAAGCGTAGCTTTTAATAGGAGCGGGTCGGGCGCGGGAATTTCTATCTTTTCGCCTTCGACGAGAGTGTTTCCGATTAAAGACGCAAGTATGAATTTTTCCGTAGTTTCACTTAAAGAAAATACGGGGCTGACTGCCAAACGATTTTCCGTTAAATTATGAAAGAAAGGTACGTGCGCGTTTGAAAAAACGACGACGAAAATTTTCGAACCTTCGCCTTTTTGATACGAATGAAACTGATAAGGGAAAATCAACATACATTCTCCCTGTTTTGGAAAATACTTTTTTTTATCAACCGTAACGCAAAGCTCGCCTTTTAATACGAATACGAATTCATAACCTTTATGAAAATGTAAATGGAAATTGAAATCTTCGTATATATACGCATTGTAAATATTATTGCCGATGGAATTGTCGATTTGATGAAAAATCATAACGAACACCTAAAAGTCAATTTATGGCTATAATTATACAAAAAATTTCTTGAACTGTCAAGCGTATCATAGTATAATAAAATAAAAAAGGTGAATGTGATGGGGCGGATTTTTTCAATCGAAGAATTTTCCACTTTTGACGGTCCGGGGATACGGACGACGGTATTTTTGAAGGGTTGTCCGCTTAAATGCGCATGGTGTCACAATCCCGAGGGGCAAGCTTTTGAAAAGGAATATATGCGTAGCCCTAACGGCTGTTTAGGTTGTAAAAAATGCGAAGACGAAAGCGGTCGGCTTACGGAAAAAAGTATAGGGGCGTGTCCGCGAAATTTGGTGCGGGCAGTCGGCGAAGAGTATACGCCGCAAAGATTAGCGGATAAAATACTAAAAAACGCGGAGATTTTACGAGCAAGCGGAGGCGGAGTTACCTTTTCGGGTGGCGAACCCTTATCGCAATCGCAATTTATCGTTGATTGCGTAAGCCGTTTGAACGGTTTACACGCGGCTTTGCAAACGAGCGGCTTTGCAAATTGCGAAACGTTTGAAAGCGTTTTGTCCGTGTGTGATTTCGTGTTATACGACTTGAAAATTATGGACGACGACGCGCATCGGCAGTGGTGCGGCGTGGGCAACGAAAAAATTCTTAAAAATTACGATTTGTTGGTAAAAAGCGGAAAAGCGTTCGTTACGCGTATTCCCTTAATCCCGTCGGTGACGGATACGCGCGAAAACTTGTCTGCGATTGCACGTTTTATAAAGGATAAGGGCGTAGAGCATGCGGAGTTGTTGCCGTATAATAAGATGGCGGGTGGCAAATACAAGGCGTTGCAAAGACGGTATGCACCTAATTTTGACGAAACGAATGTAAGCCAAAACCCCGAACGGTTTTTGGCTGAATACGGAATAAAAGCGAAAATAATGTAGGGGGTTATCATATGACGGAAAGAGTAAAACAAAGGCTGGAATATTTTAGGTCGCGAGAATATCGTTCGTTGCGCAATACGGACGCGGCGACTGATATGGGGGCGAAAAACGAAGGTCTGTCGTTAATGGCGTGTCGAAGAAATCTTTTTGCGCAACGCGTTAAGGAAGAAAGCCCCGTATTTTACGGGGACGATATCATCGGTTTTAATCAAAGCCGAGTGCGGTTGGCTTTTGATTCCATACACTTGTTGCAGGGTGCGTTCGGCAATATATGTATAGATTACGAAAGCGTATTAAAGGGTGGCTTAAACGGACTGCGTGAAGAAATCGTAGCGCGTTACGAGCAGGCGGATAAAATCGCAAAAGAATTTTACGACGAGGCGTTGCTTTGTTTGGATATTGCGAGAGACGCGGTAAAAAAATATCGCGACGGGGCAAAACGACAGGGGAATGAGAAACTTTACCAAGCGCTTTGCACCGTGCCCGAAAACGGGGCAAAGGATTATTATCAAGCTATCGTAACCGTTCGTTTTATGCAATATATATTACGCCTAAACGGAACGACGCACGTGACGCTCGGCCGTTTTGATCAATACGCAAAGCCGTATTTCGACGCTTCCAAGGCTGCGGGGGCGACGGACGAAGAGCTTTTGGAATTGACCGAACTCTTTTTCCTTTCCCTTAATATGGATTCGGATATCTACGTTGGCGTGCAAATGGGTGATAACGGGCAGAGTATGATGCTCGGCGGTTGCGACGAGAAGGGAAGAGCAGCGTTTAACGAGCTTTCCGAGATATGTTTAACTGCGTCGGAAGAGCTGAAAGTGATTGATCCCAAAATCAATATACGGGTAAATAAAGATACGCCGCTTTCGCTGTACGAACGGGGTACGCGATTAACCAAGCAGGGGCTTGGGTTTCCGCAGTATTCCAACGACGACGTCGTGATTCCTGGGTTGATTGCACTTGGTTACGATGAAAAGGACGCGAGAAATTATACGGTGGCGGCGTGTTGGGAATTTATCATTCCCGCCTACGGTGCGGATATCCCGAATATAGGCACGATGAATTTCCCGCTTTCCGTAGAACTGGCAACGAAGAAATATTTGCTGTATTCTCCCGATTATCCAACCTTTGAAAAATACGTAGAACGACAAATCCGCGAGGATTGTGTCGATAAAATAGAATCGTTGAACCGTTGTATTGAACCGCCCGACGCGTTTTTGTCTATTTTCATTCGTCCTTGTATCGAAAAGGGTCGGGATATATCCTGTTACGGCGGGAAATATAACAATTACGGTATACACGGCGCGGGAATTGCAAACGCCGCAGACGCGTTGGAAGCGATTGAACGCGCGGTATTTATTGAAAAATCCGTCGGCAAAACAACCTTATTGCGGGCGACTTGTAAGGATTTTGTCGGTTACGAAGACGTGCAAAAACGCTTGTTGGCTTGCCCGAAAATGGGCAATAACGAAGATAGCGTCGACGCAAAGGCGGCAAAATTGATGGGCTGGTTTGCTGATAGCGTCAACTTAAAACCCAACAATCGCGGCGGTGTGTACCGTGCGGGTACGGGCAGCGCGCATGAATATCATTATAGTGCGTCATACGTGGGGGCAACGGCAGACGGCCGTAATGCGGCAGCACCGTTCGGTTCAAGCTTTTCGCCTGCTATCACCACGCACGTGAATGGACCGCTTTCGGCGATTGCCTCGTTTACGAAATTCGATTTGTCGAAAATCATCAACGGCGGACCGTTTACGATAGAAATCCACGATACGGTGTTTAGAAACGACGAGGGCGAGAAAAAGACGGCAATGCTCGTAAAGGCGTTTATCGATCGCGGGGGACATCAAATCCAAATCAACGCCGTGAATAGAGAGATACTTTTACAGGCGCAAGCGCATCCCGAACGATATCCGAATTTGATTGTACGCGTATGGGGTTGGAGCGGATATTTCAACGAACTTGACCCCGTATTCCAAAATCATATTATCCGCCGTATGGAATATACTTTTTAGACTAAAATACAATAAAAATTTACGGAGAAAATGTTATGAATAGAAAATTACCGGCGTATCCTTTATTCGTTAAAGCCCCTAATTTTTCGCTTTGGTCGGCTTGCGACGAGCTGAATAGCGGAAATCCGCAAAGTTGGTTTGGGGAAGAAAAACCCGTGTACGGCTTTTTGAAAATCAAAGATGAAACCTATTGCTTTCTTGGCAACGCTTCGGAGTTTGCTTGTTACGGGGTAAAAGCGGCAACGCAAACGTCGCTTGAAGTAACGGCGTTTTCCACCGACTACGCGTTTGCGGTAGGCGACGCAACGCTTAGGTTGCGTTTCGTTTCCCCGCTCCCGCCCGACGATCTTGATTTGTTGTCTATGCCCGTATGCTATATGGAATATGAAGTTACGGGCGCAAGCGAGGTAGAACTTTCGGTATTCGTCAACCGCCGCGTTTGCTACAATTCGCCTAACGGCGAAAAGCTTGGCGTCCGCGGTGGCGCGATACGATTTGAAAAGTTTGAAAGTGCTTTTTTTGGATTGAAACGGCAATTCCCGCTTTCTAATAACAGCGATTGTATGGGCGCGGACTGGGGATATTATTATCTTTCGGGGCAACGAGCGTATTTTCTCGACGAAAGAGATCTCGTTTCGTACTTGGTGGGGAATAATAAAAATTTTTCCTATCGGGGCGAAGATCATTATATCGGCTCGGTAAACGATGGAAACAAAGGCGTCGTTATGCTTGCTTACGACGAAACGGTGGCTATCGATTATTTCGGTGCGTGGAAAAAGGGCTGGTATTTGGAAAATCATACCGTTATAGACGCGCTGAACGACGCGTATTGCAATCGGGAGCAAATCAACGCGCAGCTTGGAGCGTTTGACGAGCGTTTGAAAGAAAAGGCAAAAAAATACGGGGAGAATTATTATCTCGTACTGGTGGCGTCTTTGCGTCAAAGCGTGGCGGCGCACAAGCTTATTCGTGGAAAGGACGGAAAGGCTTTGTTTTTATCCAAAGAATGTAATTCGGGCGGTTGTATCGCCACAGTGGACGTGAGTTATCCGTCTATGCCGCTCTATTTGTTGTACAATCCCGAGCTTGTAAAAGGTATGCTGCGTCCGATTTTTGAGTTTGCGAGAATGCCCGTTTGGGAATACGATTTCGCACCGCACGACGCGGGGGTGTATCCTGCATGTTGCGGGCAAGCCTACGGGGTGTACGGCGACGGCGGAGTAACGGAATCGGAGCGTCGCTATTACGGTAATTTTTTTGAATACGGCGTTCCTAAGACGCATTTCCCGTATTATCTTTTGCCTGCGGGCTTTAACTTGTATGTATACGCTCGGCAAATGCCCGTGGAAGAATGTGCGGATATGCTCGTGATGTTATACGCTTGTTATAAAGCGGACGGGGATTTGCAATTTTATCAAAACAATGCCGATTTGGCAGAAAAATGGGTGCGTTATCTCGTCCAATTCGGTTTGAAACCCGAAGAACAGCTTTGTACGGACGATTTTGCGGGTAGAATGAAAAACAACGTCAATCTTGCCGTCAAAGCCACGGTGGGAATCGGCTCGTACGCAATGCTTTGCAAAGCGTCGGGCGACGCCTGCGCCTATGAAAAATATATTTCGATTGCCAAAAATTTCGCTGCGGAGCTTACAAAATTTGGGAAATCTTTTCCCCGTATGCCCATTTCGTGGGACGCGGATGAAACGACCTTTTCGCTTAAATACAATTTTGCGTTCGATAAGTTGCTCGATTTGCATTTATTCCCGCAAGAACTGTTCGAAACGGAAACGGACGCGTATCTTGCCGAGATGAACGAGTACGGTACGCCGCTTGACAATCGTGCAGGGTTTACCAAAAGCGACTGGCTGTTGTGGGTGGCTGCGTTGACGGACGATGAAAGCAAGCGGGAACGCTTTGTAAACGCAGTTGCGAATTTTCTAATAAAATCGCCCGATCGCGTGCCTTTTGCCGACTGGTATGAAACGAAAGACGGCAAATACCATTATTTCCGTGCCCGTACGGTGCAGGGCGGTTGTTTCATTTTATTGATGTTATAAACGGACGAAACGCAAAAGAATCGCGTAGAAGAGAAAACTTCTTCTACGCGGTTTTTTGTCGAAAAAAATTTTAAAAATTTCCCGTCAAACTCTTCCATTTTTGTAAAAAATATGGTATTATTAAATATAAGTTATGTTAGAAAAGCTCCCTTACGAAAAATTAACGGAATATCTTGAACCGAAAAAATCGGGCGACCACGCTTGGTTTTTATCCTTGCTTGACGACGAAGCACAAAAAAGGTATGAGGACGGGCATTTAAACGCGGTGATGCAAATGTTGCGCATCGCGCATATCCGTCCGCGCAAAAAAGCGGAAAAACAGGCGCGGGAAGAGATCGCGCGTTTGGAAAAAGATAAGGATACGCCTGCGGAGAATTACCGTAAAATCAAAATCCTGCTTGCGGAAATCGAGCGCATAAAAGAAAAGACGGATACTTTTCGTCCGTTCTTTGACGAGCCGTATTTTGCGCGTATGGATTTAGTTGATAATATCGAGGGGTATAATAGTTATTATATCGGTAAAAAAGGGGACGTCAAACTGGAAATCGTCGATTGGCGCGCGCCGCTTGCAAGACGGTATTATCAAAAAAGCTGTTCCACCTTTACCATTAACGAATACGAATACAAAACGGTTTTACGCCGCGCAATCCGAGCAAAGTGCGGAACGCTTATTGATTTTAAAAACGAGTATTTGTCTTTGAGAGATTATTTGACGGCAGAAGAAATAGCCGACCGCGACGAAGAGAACGTGCTCGATCCGTTTTTGCGCGAAATTATCAAAAACCGCAAGGAAGAATCCGCCGTTAGGGATATCATCGAAACGATACAGGAAAAGCAATACGAAATAATCACTCGTCCCGAAAAGAGCAATTTCGTGTTGCAGGGCTGTGCTGGTAGCGGAAAAACGATGGTTATGTTGCACCGTTTGAGCTATTTGATGTACAATAACGAGGAAATAAAACCGCGCGACGTGCTCGTGCTTACACCCAGCAATTCGTTCAATGCGTTCATCGACGAGCTCGCGGAAATTTTGGAGCTTGAACGGGTAAAAACGGTTACGGTTTTCGATTATTTCTTACAAGTATTGAAAAACGAAAAAATCGAAATCGAAAGCAAAATCGATTATACACAAAGGGAAACGGACGAATATCTTGCGTATTTGTATTCGCCTAAATTTACAAAAGACGTTGGCAAGAAATTACAAAAATCGTACGACGATTTATACGGTATGTTCACGGGCGCGGAATGTGCGGAATTTATTGCAAGCATATTATCCGATTGCAAAAAACAACTCCTTGCATATGAAGGGATTAAAAATTCGTCTATGCGCGTGCGGCGTGCCGTGCTCGGTGAAATGAAAGAACGCAAAGAGGGCGGTTTGTATTATACGAAACCTTTCCGTTCACTTATGAACTGCTTTTTGGACGTAGAAGATTTTCTCGGCGGAACGCTTACGAGCGCGAACGCAAAATCGCCCGATTATTTCTATCGCCAGTTATCGTCTTTTTATAAAAGCGTATCGTATATCGTGCGCAATACGGAAAGAATTACGGCGGACGCACTGCAAACGTTGAAAGAGCTCAAAATCGCGCTTGAAAAGGAAGTATTCGATTTGCGCCGCTTCCGTCAACGTATAGGTAGCGTAGAGGTGTATACCTATGCCGACCGAATCGCGCGTCGTGAAGAGCTTGTCAAGGAAACGGAAAAGGTAGCGGAAAAGGTTACGCTTATCGGCGAAAAAATTACGGCGCTTACGGAATTTTTCCTGTATTTGCGTTGCCAAAAGGAATTCACGGAAATAGGCAGAGGCGAAGGCTTTATCGATATCGTACGGTATTTTTATCGTGAAACGGTGAAAAAATATAAGTATAAGTACGGTATGAAGTCGAGCAAAATGTATACCTCGGACGCGTACGCGCTGTGCGTGATATGTTCTAATCTTACGGATAGGCTTTCGCCCGTGTATTCGTACGTGTTCGTAGACGAAGCGCAAGACGTATCCGTTTGCGAATACGAGCTTTTGAAAAAAATCAACAAAAAAGCCTCGTTTAACGTATTCGGGGATTTGGCGCAAAACGTAACGCCTTGGCGGGGCGTGCGCGATTGGAAAGACGTGTTCCCTAAAGACGATATTTACACGCTCAATCAAAACTACCGCAATACCAACCAAATCGTAGACTTCGTATCGTCGGCTTTGGATTTGGATATGCAACCGATCGGTTTTGACGGCCCGCCCGTTGAATATATTTCCGCACGTAATATTAGTGGATTTTTCAAGAACAAAAAGGGCTTAAAGGCGATTATCTGCTCGGAAAAGTGTAAAGCGGAATATTTACGTAAATCGTATAACGAGCTTTCCGTCAAAGGTAAAGTATCGCGAAACAAAATCAACTTGATGACGGTGTACGAAAGTAAAGGCTTAGAATTTTCGTCCGTGTGCGTTGTGGAAGACGGGTTATCGTCGGCAGAACGGTATATCGCCTATACGCGCGCTTTAAAGGATTTAGCAGTAATTAAAGCGAAAAAACAGGTAAACGAATAAAAAAAACGGATTTTTTAATTCAAACGTTTGAAAAATAATAAAAAAAATGGTATAATGATAGAAATTGGCAAAAAATTCGCGGATAAAAGGTAAAAGGGTACAATGGCAAGAGAAGTGAAAAACGAGAACAAGAAAGACGAGTATAGCGCGAAAAACTTAGAAGTGTTGGAAGGCTTAGACGCCGTTCGTATGCGGCCGGGTATGTATATCGGTTCGACGGGCATCAAAGGTTTACACCACGTTCTTTGGGAGATTGTGGATAACGCAATCGACGAAGCGGCAAACGGTTATGCAAGCAAAATTAAAGTGACGTTGCATAGCGACGGCAGTGCGTCCGTAGAAGATAACGGGCGCGGTATTCCCACCGACATACACCCGAAAGAAAAAGTTTCGGGTGTTCAGCTTGTTTTTACGAAGTTGCACGCAGGCGGCAAATTCGGACAGGGTAATTACGAATATTCGGGCGGTTTGCACGGCGTTGGTGCGTCGGTAACGAACGCGCTCTCCGAATGGCTTACCGTTGAAATTTGCAGGAATAAGCGCATTTATAAAATGGGTTTCCATTCCAAATACAACCCGCGCAAAAAAAAGGTGGATTCGGGTATACCCGACGGACCTTTGGAAGATACGGGGATTAAGACCAACCGCCAAGGCACGTTCGTGCGGTTTAAACCGGACGCGACGGTGTTTTCCGAAGTGGATTTCGATTTAGACACCGTAGAAGAACGTTTGAACGTCCTTGCGTTTTTAAACCGCGGCGTGGAAATTACGATCGTAGACGAACGTATTTCTATGGCGGAAGCGAAACGCACGCGCGCATATTTAGGCGAAACGGGCGAAGAACAGGCAACCGACGAAGAAGCGGTTGAAACGGAACAAACGCCTTTGGAAGAGTTTGCAATGGAAAGTATTGACAGCGAACCGCAGCAGTCTTTGTTCGCGGAAGTGGACGAGCTTGCGTTGGAAAGCGAACCGTACCGCGCCGTATTCAAATACGACGGCGGTATTTCCGATTACGTCAAGAGTTTAAACGAAGGTAAGAAAAAGTTATACGCGCAGCCCATTTATTATAAAGCGGTTAAAAACGATATTCAGGTTGAATTTGCTATTCAGCATACGGGCGATTACACGGAAAGCGTGTTCTCGTTCGTCAACAATATCCCCACGCCCGAGGGTGGTTATCATGAGATCGGTTTCAAATCGGGTATGGTTCGTGCGCTCAACGAATACGCGCGTAGCAACGGTTTTTTGAAAGATAAAGATCCCAACTTCCAAGGCGAAGACTTCCGTCAAGGTCTGACGGCGATTTTGTCTGTGAAAATGGCAAACGTGCAGTTTGAAGGTCAAACGAAAACCAAGCTTGGTAATACCGAAGCCCGCCCGCCCGTTGAGGCGACGGTTATTGAAGGCTTTAACGCTTTGCAGAACGTCCGCGGTTATAAAAAGACGATGGAAGAAATCATCAAAAAAGCGCAGGGCGCGGCCAAAGAGCGTCTTGCCGTAAAGGAAGCCAAGGACAACGCCCGTAAAAAGAGCGGCATTGACGGCTTGAACTTGGTGGGCAAGCTTGCAGCTTGTTCGGGTAAAAAACCTGAACTGAACGAATTGTTCATAGTCGAAGGGGATTCGGCTGGTGGTACGGCAAAGCAGGCAAGAGTAAGGCAATATCAGTCCATTTTACCTTTGCGCGGTAAGCCGTTGAACGTGGAAAAGAAAAAGCTCAACCAAATCCTCGAAAACGAAGAAATTCGTACGATGATAAGCGCGATCGGCGCGGGGATTGACCCGGATTTCAAAATGGATAAAGTCAATTACCATAAGGTAATTATCCTGTCGGATGCCGACCAAGACGGTATGCATATTCGTTGTATTTTGCTTACGTTCTTCTTCCGTTATATGCGCCCGCTCGTCAATGCGGGGTGCGTGTATATCGGTATGCCGCCGCTGTATAAAGTCTACAAGGGCGACAAGGTAGAGTACGCGTACGACGATAAAGAACTCAACGAGAAGATTGAAAAGATAGGTAAGGGCTATCAACTCCAACGCTATAAAGGTCTTGGCGAAATGAGCGCCGAACAGCTTTGGGAAACGACGATGAACCCTGCTACGCGAAACTTAACGCAAGTAACCGTAGAGGACGCGGCAAAAGCCGAACGTATGATAACGACGCTCATGGGCGATAAAGTGGAAGGTAGAAAGGAATTTTTGGCGAAATACGCCAACTTCAATAAACGGGATACTTTTATTGATAAGATAGAAAAAACGAGCGGAAAGGAGAACGGAAATGGCGAAAACTAAGAAAGAACCTGAAATCTTAGAACCTACGGGTCAGTTATACGTTGAACCGCTTGAAAAGGTATTGCATACGTCTATGCTCCCGTACGCGGAATTCGTTATTCTCGACCGTGCTTTGCCACGCGTAGAAGACGGTTTAAAACCCGTACAGCGCCGTATTTTATATACCATGCACGAAATGGGGTTAACACCCGATAAACCGCATAAAAAGAGCGCGCGTATCGTCGGGGAATGTATGGGTAAATTCCACCCGCACGGCGACAGTTCGGTATACGACGCGATGGTGCGTATGGCACAGGATTTTAATATGGGCAAAATGCTCGTAGACGGACACGGTAACTTCGGTTCGGTAGACGGGGATCCTGCCGCGGCTATGCGTTATACGGAAGCGCGTATGCAGCCGCTTGCATTAGAACTTTTGCGCGATATCGATAAAGAAACCGTCAGCTTTTCTTTGAATTTCGACGACACCTTAAAAGAACCGGACGTATTGCCCGGACGTTTCCCTAACTTGCTCGTCAACGGCGCATCGGGGATTGCCGTCGGGCTTGCGACGAATATCCCTACGCATAACTTGGAAGAAGTCATCAACGGCGTCGTAGCGTATATCGATAATCCCGCGATTTCGCTCGAAGAAATGATGGAATATATCCCTTGCCCCGATTTCCCTACGGGCGGTCTTATTCTTGCAAACGAGCTGATTCAAGCGTATAAAACGGGGCGCGGTAAAATCACGCTCCGTGCGAAAATCCATACGGAAAAACTCGATAACGGTAAGACGAATCTCGTCATAACTGAACTTCCTTATCAAGTCAATAAAGCGCAGCTTTTGCGGAAAATCGTCGAACTTTGCGAAGAGAAAAAGGACGATTTGGCAGGGATTGACCACGTTGCGGACGAATCGGACAGAACGGGTATGCGCGCGGTTATTCGCGTGAAAAAGGAATACGACGTCAACGCGATTTTGAAATGCTTGTATAAGTACAGCGACTTGGAAATCACGTTCGGTATCAATATGGTCGTGATTGCGGACGGCAAACCCCAACAACTTGGGATTATGGAAATTATTCGTCATTACGTACGCTATCAACAACAGGTCGTAAAACGCAGGACGCTTTTCGATTTAAAACAAGCGCAACAACGTTGCCATATTTTGGAAGGCTTGATTATCGCCGTGCAGAATATCGACGAAGTTATCGCGATCATTAAAGGATCGGATAGCACCTCGGACGCGAGAAACAAGCTCATGGCTCGTTTTGAAATTTCCGAACAGCAAGCACAGGCAATTCTCGATTTGCGCCTTGCCCGTTTGACCAAGCTTGAAATTTTCAAACTCGAACAAGAACTCAAAGAATTGAAGAAAGAAATCAAGCGTTTGACGGCAATTTCCAAGAGCGGGGATTTACAGCTCCAAGTCGTCAAAGAAGAAATTTCCGAAATCAAAGCGGCGTATCCCACGCCCCGCAAGAGCAAGCTCGTTTATACGCGTGAAGAAGCGGACGTTATGGTTGCCGCCGCGCCCGAAAAGAAAGCGGGTATGCCTTGTACGCTCGTATATACGGTGGACGATAAATTCAAGGTTCTCGTCGGTAAACAGGCGGATGCGTTGCAAAAGGAATTAGACGGCAAATTCAAACCGCAGGTTATTGCTTTACAAACGCTGAAAACGGCGACGGATAAACGCATTTTTGCGTTTACAAACTTTGGTAATTGCTATAAGTTGGATATATCTGCGCCCAAGCTGGAATGTAAACTTACGGACGGCGGCGCAAGCTTAAAAGATTTGTCTAAGGACGCCGACGTGGACGAGAAAGTGGTTGCACTCTTTGAAGTGGGTGAAAAAATGCCGTACGGGAATTTGTTGTTCTTCACGAAGAACGGCATGATTAAAAAGACGGACTGGGCGGAATACGAACAGCGTAAATCTGCGTTCCAAGCGGTCAAACTTAACGACGGCGACGAAGTGCTTGCCGTAGAAGAAGATACGAACGAGGACGATACGATTATCATCGTAACCAAGGACGGTATTTGTCTAAACGCTATGAAAGACGATATACCCACGCAAGGCAGAATTTCTACGGGCGTGCGCGGTATCATGCTCCGCGAGGGTGACAGCGTAGTGTTAATGACGCAAATCAACGGCGAGGGCGAGATTGTAATAGCCACGGACGAGGGTAAATTTAAACGGGTTATTTCCTCGCAAATCGAGCCTTCCAAGCGTTATCGTAAAGGCTCGATTATCGTGGCGATGAAAGAGGGTGCAAGCGTGCTTTCGGCAAGCTACGTAACCGTTCCGTATATGCTTGCGGTTGTCGATAAAACGAACGCCGTTTCCGAGCTTTCCAGCGAAGACGTGTTCATTTCCGTTCAAAGTGCGCGAGCAAAGAAGATTTCCCGCTACGCAGAGGGTTCGATTGATAGAGTAATTCCCATGCCGTACAAAAAGGACGAATAATTTGTAAAAATTCCACATAGTATATTCCGTAGCTTGTATTATGGAGGTCGGAATGTTGTGGGATTATATAGAAGAACGCGTTAAAAAATGCGCTGAGTATATTGTGGCGACGGGTTGCACCGTCCGCGCGTGCTCCGCGCATTTTTCTATCAGTAAATCAACGGTACATAAAGACGTTTCCGAACGTTTAAAATACGTCGATGAGGATTTATACGAACGCACGCAAGCCGTGCTTGCTCGCAATTTAAGCGAACGGCATATCCGCGGCGGGCTTGCGACCAAGGAAAAATATGCAAAACAATAACGGAAATCGGGCGAAATTCCCGATTTTCATACTTTTTACGACAAAATACTTGAAATTTTTATATAAATATGGTACAATATTGAAAAATAATCGTGAATATTTTGCGATAAAAGGTTTTAGGCACGGCTTATGGAAAAAATAGCGGTTATAGGAATGGGAATCATCGGCGGTTCAATTTGCGCATCGCTTACGCGCGCAGGCTATGAAGTGGACGGTTTTGGACGTAGTGAAAAATCCGTTTTGCGCGCTATTGAAAAGGGGTATATTCGCCGTCAAGGCGCGGATATCGCAGACTACGACGTGGTGTTTATCGCCGTTCCCCCGCAAGCGACCTTGGATTATTTGCGAAACGGCAAGTTCAAAGACGGCGCGCTCGTTATGGATATTTGCGGTGTGAAACAAGCTCCCGAACGCGCGGTTTACGAAACGGAAAGAAACTATCGCTACGTAGGGATTCATCCTATGGCGGGTAAGGAAACGTCGGGGATTGATTCCGCTTCGCCCGATTTATTTAAAGGCGCGAATTTGATTATCACCCACGCACCGCAAACACAATCGCAAGACGTTGCTAAGGTAAAAGAATACGCGCAAAAAATGGGTTTTGGTACGATTGTGGAATGTACGGCGGAAGAACACGATAAGAAAATTGCGCTCACGTCCCAGCTTGCGCATATCGTTTCTAATGCGTACGTAAAAAGTCCGCAGGTGCAAGGCTGTCACGGCTTTACGGGCGGCAGCTTTCAGGATATGACGCGTATTGCGGGGGTGGACGAGCACGTTTGGACGCCCTTGTATGCTTGCAACCGCGAGAATATCGTTCGTGAATTAAACGGGCTTATCGAGCATTTATCCGCGTATCGCGATGCGTTGACGGCAGGCGACGACGAACGTACGTCCGAGCTTTTACGCGAAGGTCGTTTGATTCGTGAAACCATTCGCCGCCCGAACGATTAATAAGGTAGAATTATGAAAAAGTGTCGTATCACCGTCGCATCGTCGGCGGACGGACGTGAAAACGAAATTGTGCGCGACGGTGAAATGGAAATCAACGGACTTTGTGCTAAGATTCGTTATCAAGACGGACAAGCAAGCGTGGAGATTGCCGTGGAGAAAGACCAAGCAATCGTTACGCGCTCAGGCGATTACGATATGCGTTTAACGCTTCGTAAAGGCGAAATTTGCGCAGGCGCGCTTGGGATTATGGGTTCACAAGGACAAGTCTTTACGCAAACGCATAAGCTTTCGTATTCTCTTACGGAGCGGTCGTTGTTGTTATCCGCCCATTACGATTTGCTGTTCGGGGACGAACGGCAAGTCATGAAAATCCGTTTGCACGCACGATTGTAGAAAGGGGAAAATATGAAAATTGAGTATTTAGGTCATTCATGTTTTGCGTTGACGAACGCGCAGGGAGTCAAAATCATCACCGATCCGTATACGGGCGTGGGGTATGAATTACCGCAAGATTTGTACGCGGATATTTTAACGGTCAGTCACGGGCATTTCGACCATAACTATACGCCGGCTGTAAAGGGTGTAAAACGGGTTTTTGATACGCCCGTAAACGAGCGAGTGGCAGACGTAGCCATTCAAGGATTTTCCACCTATCACGACGATAAGCAGGGCGCATTACGTGGAAAAAACGTCGTGTTTATAATGGAGATAGACGGAATACGGGTATGTCATTTAGGCGATTTGGGTGAACCGTACACAAAGGCGTTTGCCGAAAGGATAGGTAAGGTGGACGTGCTACTTATTCCCGTTGGCGGCAGGTATACGATAGATGCCGCGAGGGCAAAGGTGTTCGTAGAAAATATTGCGCCGAAAATCGTGATCCCTATGCACTATCGTCCGCAAGACGGAACGATTGATATAACGGACGCTAAGGCTTTTTTACAAGGGTATGCAGACGTTATATATCCGTCTAAGAAAAATCAAACGATCATTAACGTAAACGATTTAAAGGACGATAAAACGCAAATTATATATATGGAAAGGGTATAAAATGGAAAAGGAAGTTTTAGAACAATTTAAAAGGGAATGTCTATCGGTGCTTTCGGCGTACGATTTACACCAACTCCGCGCGTACGCCAGAAACGTTGGGGTTAAAGAACCGACGAAAAAAACGCTTGGTCCGTTATTAGAATCGATTATAGGCGTTTTAGCCGGTGAAATTCCGCCCGTGGAAAGAAGTACGCGCGGCGCGCCCGTGAAAAGCGATTTTTTTGATCCAAAGATTCCCGTTATGATTGAAAACGTCCGTATCCGTGCGAACGCGGGATTTTCAAAACCGCAAGATACGGTCGTAAGCAAACGCGATATAGTCAAAGAAATTGCAGATTTTCAAGCTTCTAATAAGAATAGAATCGTTTTCAATTCCCCGAATATATCGAACGAATTATCCAAACGCGGCGGTCAGCTTACAACCTTTGACGGCGTATCCTACTTATTGCCGTTAAATTGCCGCGATAACGGAGAAAAGGTGGTTGTGCCGATAGAATTTATTCGCGACCACGGTTTAAAGGAAGGCGACGTTCTAGATTGCCTCGTCGAAAAAGGCAAAAACGTTTTCGTTGCCGTGAAGCTACTTTCGGTGAACGGTTGCGCTTTGGATAAGTATCGTCGTTTGGGTGATTTTGAAGAAATGTCGGCGGCGTATCCGACCCAACCGATCAGGTTTTATAAGACGGGCTGCGAAAATTCGGTTACGTCGAAATACGTTGACTGGTTGCTTGCCATCGGTAAAGGTCAACGTTGTCGTATCCTTTCTGCGCCTAAGGCTGGAAAAACGGAGTTGATTTACGAGCTTGTAAAAAGCGTTTCGACGGCAACCCCTGAATTGAGTATTTGCGTTTTGTTAATCGAGCAATCGCCTGAAACAATCAGTCGGTTTCGCAAAATTATAAAAGAAGACTGTTTGGTGTATTCCACCTACGACGATACGCCTGAACGGCAGGTATTTACGGCAGATTTTGTTTTGAAACGCGCTAAACGTATGGCGGAATCCGGAAAAGACGTATTATTGTTCGTCGATTCGTTTAACGCTTTGGCGCGTGCTTATAACGATACGTCGGCATCGTCGGGCGGAAAACTGCTTGCGTGTGGTTTGGAAAGTAAAACGGTGCAATATATCAAGAAATTTTTCGGTTCAGCCCGTAATTTGGAAAAGGGCGGCTCTATTACCGTTTTGGGCGCAGTTTCCTGTGATTCTGGTATTCCCGCCGACGATTATATTGCAACGGAGCTTTCGACGCTTGCAAACGCTGAAATCGTATTAAGCGAGTCGCTCGTCATGCAAAGAACGTATCCCGCTATCAATTTATCCCGATCAATAATGTGGAACGGTGTGGAAAAATTTGAAAACGCGGATAAACTTCGCGCGGCGGTTTTGGAAAAATATTTAACAAAAGTAGGCGAAAAAGAATTGCGAAATACCTTGGAACAATGTTCCGATTATGATAATTTTGCGGAAAGTATTTACAAGCAATTACAGTCCTAAATCTATAAAAAATACCTTGCATTACGGATTTTTCTTCAAAAAAAGGGCAAGGTATTTTATTTTTATATAGTTCTATAAAAAACACATCCGTTAAACATGAGCAATTTAAAGGCTGTCAAGGGAATACGGGTGGTTTTTTGTTTTTTTATCTATAACTTTTTTCTATACCACATTTTGTGTTCACACGCTTGACTTTAACACAATATATGGTATAATATTAAGGCACGGTAAAAATTACAATACAAGATATTGTGTTAAAAATCGTAAAGGCAACGCAATATATGGTATAAGAGAAAAAACCGCTCTAAATGATAAGGGGCGCGTAGGAGGTTAGGGTTATGAAGGAAATGAAGATCATTAAAAGAAGTGGGCAGGAAGTCGTATATGATATTGAAAAGATCATAGGCGCAGTACGTAAAGCGAACAAAGAAGTAGTGGAATCGGCAAGAATTTCCGAGTTGGAAATTCAAAGCATTGCCAACACCGTATCGGAAGAATGTGCAAAAATGGGGCGCTCCGCGCACGTTGAAGAAGTACAAGATATGGTAGAAAACCGCCTTATGGACATGAAGGCGTTCGTTTTGGCGAGAAAATATATTACTTATCGTTATACGCGTGAGCTCGTTAGAAAATCGAACACGACCGACGCGCAAATTTTAACGCTTATCGAATGTAACAACGAAGAAGTAAAACAGGAAAATTCCAATAAGAACCCGACGGTCAATAGCGTTCAACGCGATTATATGGCAGGGGAAGTATCCAAAGACCTTACCCGTCGTATTTTGTTGCCCGACGATATCGTTTCCGCGCACGATCAAGGCTTGATTCATTTCCACGACGCCGATTATTTCGCGCAACATATGCACAATTGCGACCTTGTTAATTTGGAAGACATGCTGCAAAACGGTACGGTTATTTCGGGTACGCTCATTGAAAAACCGCACAGCTTTTCAACGGCGTGTAATATTGCAACGCAAATTATCGCGCAGGTTGCCTCTAATCAATACGGCGGTCAGAGTATTTCCTTAACGCACCTTGCACCGTTTGTAGATATCAGCCGTAAAAAGATTCGCAAGGAAGTTGCGGAAGAATTGGCTAAGGTGGGCGTTAACGACGAAGCGCATATCGCTGAAATAGCGGAAAAGCGTTTACGCAACGAAATTAGTAGGGGGATTCAGACCATTCAATATCAAGTGGTTACGCTCCTTACCACCAACGGTCAAGCACCGTTCGTTACCGTGTTTATGTATTTAAACGAAGCGCGCAACGAACAGGAAAAAGCCGACCTTGCGCTCATTATCGAAGAAACGCTTAAACAGCGGATTAAGGGCGTTAAAAACGAATCGGGAGTTTGGATTACGCCTGCGTTCCCTAAACTTATTTACGTGCTGGAACCGGATAATATTTCCGAAGAACAACCGTATTGGTATTTGACGGAACTTGCGGCAAGATGTACGGCAAAGCGTATGGTTCCCGATTACATTTCCGAAAAGAAAATGCTCGAATACAAAGTTGACAAAAACGGCGAAGGGCATTGCTATACCTGTATGGGTTGCAGAAGTTTCTTGACGCCTTACGTGGACGAAAACGGTAAACCCAAGTATTACGGTAGATTCAACCAAGGCGTGGTAACGATCAACCTTGTGGACGTAGCGCTTTCTTCTGGTAAAGATGAAAAGAAATTCTGGGAAATTTTCGATGAACGGTTGGAACTTTGCTATCGTGCGTTGATGCATAGGCATAACCGTTTGATGGGTACGCTTTCCGACGCTGCGCCTATTCTTTGGCAGTACGGCGCGCTTGCGAGATTGCAAAAGGGTGAAACGATTGATAAGTTGCTCTTTGGCGGTTATTCTACCATTTCGCTTGGCTATGCTGGTTTGTACGAATGCGTGAAGTATATGACGGGCAAATCCCATACGGACGACGATGCAAAACCGTTCGCGCTTGCCGTTATGCAAAAGATGAACGATAAATGCAAAGGCTGGAAAGCAAAGGAAAATATCGACTTTTCCTTGTACGGTACGCCGCTTGAAAGTACGACCTACAAATTCTCGAAATGCTTGCAAAAACGTTTCGGTATTATCCCCGGCGTTACGGATAAAAACTATATTACGAACAGTTATCACGTGCACGTTTCCGAACAAATCGACGCGTTTACCAAGCTTAAATTTGAGAGCGAATTCCAACAGCTTTCCCCGGGCGGCGCAATCAGCTACGTAGAAGTTCCCAACATGCAAGACAATATTCCCGCGGTTCTTGCCGTTATGAAGTTTATTTACGAAAATATCATGTACGCAGAACTCAACACCAAGAGCGATTACTGCCAAGTTTGCGGCTACGACGGCGAAATCCAAATCCAAACGGACGAATCGGGCAAACTTATTTGGGAATGTCCTTGCTGTAAGAACCAAGACCAAGCGAAAATGAACGTTGCTCGCCGTACTTGCGGTTATATCGGTACGCAGTACTGGAACCAAGGCAGAACGCAAGAAATTAAGGACAGAGTGTTGCACCTTTAATGAACTACGCAACGATAAAATGGACGGATATAGCCAACGG